>CAXTFU010000134.1:0-12080 GCA_964243385.1 uncultured bacterium
CCGTGCCGGCGGCCCCGTTGCCGGCGACCACCATCCAGGACACGAACGTGTAGAACAGGCCGAGCCCGACGACGGCGAGCAGCGTGGCGAGCGGGACGATGCGCTTGGGGTTGCGCGACTCCTCGCCGTACACGGCGGTGGTCTCGAAGCCGACCCACGACCAGAACGCGAAGAACAGCCCGATGGCGGCGCTCCCGGCGGCCAGCGGCGCTCCGGCCACCTCGACGTCGTAGCCGCCGCCCTCGGGCGCTGAGCCGAACGCCTCGAACGGGTTGACCGACGAGGCGAGCAGGCCGTCCGGACCGCCGCCCTTCAGCAGCACCGACACGGCCAGCGCGGTGAGCAGCACGACCTCGCAGACGAGGAACACCCCGAGCACCACCGCCGCCAGGCTGATGTCGAAGTAGCCGAACACGGCGATCACGGCGATGCACAGCGCCGCCAGCACGAGCCAGTCGACCGACCAGCCGAACCAGCTGTCCAGCGCGTCGGAGGCGAAGTAGCTGAAGATGCCGACCAGCGAGCCCTCGAAGACGACGTAGGCCATCGTCGCGAGCACGCCGGCCGCCATGCCCCAGACCTGGCCGAGCCCGTGCGAGATGAAGCCGTAGAACGCGCCCGCCGTCGTGATGTGCTTGGCCATCTCGACGAAGCCGACCGAGAACAGCGTCAGCACGATGGTGGCGACCAGGAAGCCGGCCGGCGCGCCGAGGCCGTTGCCGTAGGCGATGGCGATCGGCACGTTGCCGGTCATCGCGGTGATCGGCGCGGCGTTGGCGACCGCCATGAACAGCACGCCCACCAGCCCGAGCGCACCGACCCGCAGCGTGCCGCCGGACGAGGGCGCTCCGGCCTCGGCGGCGGGCGGGAGGGTCGACCGTCCCTCGTCGACGATCTCGGCACGGGTCACGGCAGGCTCCTGTCCACGGGACCGCGGGGCGGCGGTGCTGCGGACGAGGCTGGCAGTGGCGCTGCTGCTGCCGCGCGACGCGGCGGTAACGCTTGCGCGACCGGTGCGTTGCACCGGCGTCTGCGCGTGGTCAGCCGCAGGCGCACCCGTCGCCGCAGCCGCAGCCGCTCGCGGACGTGCAGTGGCCGCCCTCCGGCGGGAGGTCCAGCATCGGGTTGCCGTCGAAGAAGCCGAACGGCTTGAGGTGCAGCGCCACCTCGGTCACCGGCATGACCGGCCAGTCCTCCGGTCGCACGACGTGGTGCGCGCCGATCGTGCACCACAGGACGAGGTCGCTGTCGACGAGCGACCGGTCTCCCGCGGTGTAGGCGACCAGCCCGTCCGGACCGGGGTTCTGCGCCACGTAGTCGCCTGCGGCGAAGCGCTCGGCCGGCGAGAACGGCGTGCCCCACACCTGGCGCGTCGCGAAGCCGCCGCGGGCGGCCTGCTGCGAACCGTCCTGCCACAGCGGGGAGGTGTACGGCCCCGGGTCGACCCGGTAGGCCGGACGCGTGCCCAGCGCCGTCTCGGTGTCGGCGCTGGCCACGAGCCACGCGCGGCCGGCGAGCGGGTCGGGCAGGCGCTGCGCCTCCGACTCGCTCGTGAGGTGCCTGCGGACGGTGCGCCAGGCGTTGCCGTGCGGGTTGCCCGGACCGGCCGGCTCGGCCACCGAGTCGACCTCGAACAGGTTGTTGCGGTCGCCGTCGACCCGCATGTCGAGCCGGACGCTGAAGTAGTGCTCGTGGTTCGGCGCGAACAGGCCCGGCGCCACCGTCGTGCCGAACACCGGGTCCTCGCCGACCGCGATCGCGCCGGTCGACAGGATCCCGGTCAGCTTCACCACGAACTCGATCGAGCCGTCGAGCGAGAGGTTCCAGTAGAAGCCGTACTCGTAGTTGCCGACGGTGGCGATGAGCGAGACGACGAGCTTGCGGTTGCGCCGCACCTCGGCCTTGCCGGTCCGGAAGTCGGTGTGCTTCCAGCCGATCGAGTCGTCCTCCTCGTGCATGCAGACGGCGTTGCCGATGCGGACGGGCTCGCCGTCCTGGTCGTTCACGAACGCGTCGAAGTAGTGGATCTCGCCCAAGCAGTCGCAGCCCAGCTCGAGGGAGTTGGCGAGCCAGCCCAGGCCGTACTCGCCCTCGTCGAAGACGTTCTTGTTCCAGTGCGTCGGGCGCGGATCGCCGTACGGCACGTACATCTCGCTGAGCGAGGCGCGGTGCAGCACCGGCCGCAGCACGCCGTGGTCGACGTAGCCGACGTCGTGCAGCACCAGCCCCTCGCGCGGCGTGAAGCCCACCCGGAACCGCCAGTTCGCCCAGGTCACGGCGTGGCCGTCCACGGTGAAGCTCGGCCCCTCCGGCTGGGTGATGCTGATCGGCTTGAGCGGCGCCCGCTGCTCGGCGAAGGCGGGCACGTTGTCCGGCGCCGTGAGCAGCTCGGGGTCGTAGTTGCCGGCCAGCGGCGGCAGCGGGACGACGCCGTGGTCGTCGACGGCCAGCACCTGCATCGTGTCGAGGTCGACCGTGACGAGAAGTCCCTCGACCGGACGCGCGTAGCCGTTGTCACCGGGCGAGCTCCGCACGAAGGTCAGCGGCCGGGCGACCCGGCGGGCGGACGGGTCGTCCTCCGGGCCGGTCCAGCCGCCGGCCCACGGGTCCAGCATGGCGAGCGAGACGTCCTCGACGCCGCGGGCGCGCATGGCCTCGACCCACCGGGCGTCCGCCCGCACGACCTCCTCGCAGGCCATGAACTCCTCGGCCGTCATGGGCGGCTGGACGCCCTCGACCAGGCGCCACGAGACGACCGTCGAGGTGCTCAGCGACACGACCGCCTCGTAGGTCTCCCGCCGCGCCGGGCTGCGCAGCAGCACCGCGGCACGGCGGTCCCAGGACGAGCCGGGCGCCCAGGCGAACAGCTCCTGCTTCGGCGGCTCCGCGAGCTCGACGAACACGAACCGGGTGCCGTCGGGGAACCGCTCGTCCGCCCGCAGCACCGCCGAGGCCGCGGAGATCTCCTCGGCCGACAGCGGCTCGAGCGGGTGGAGCGCCGGCTCGAGGGCCGTCCGGGCCGTGCCTGGCGCGGTGAGGGTCATGACAGGACTCCCTGCAGTCGGCGGACGGGGCCGCAGCTCGTGCCCGCGGACGCTAGGCCCGCCCGGTTACGGACAGCCGACGCCCGTGTTGCACCCGCCAGTCCGAGCTCGGGCAGGTCGAGCCGGCCGCCGGCCAGGGCGTCCCGCACGTGCGGTCCCGCGTCGTCCGGCCGGTGAGCGGGGCCGCCGGCCAGGGCTGACACCGCGGGTGCGCACCCGCCGCAGCGGGCAGACGTCAGGCATGCCGGGGGCGCAGGGCAGCGGTGCGGCGTGGACCGGCCCCGAGCGGCGCCGGACCCCGGACCGGCGCGGCCCGGGCTCGGTGGGCGGGCGCCGGTCCTCGGACCACGACGCGGCGCACCCCGGTCAGGTGTCGGCGGCCGGCTGGCGCCAGGTGCTGCGCCGCGCCGGTGGCCGTGTCCTGGTCGACCGGCTGCCCGTCGTCAGCGCCGGCGTCGCGTTCTTCGCGGTCCTGTCCGTCGCGCCCGTGCTCGTCACGGCCCTGTCGGTGTACGGCGCGGTGAACACCCCGGCGCAGGCGCAGGCGCAGCTGTCGGCGGTGGCCGGGATGCTGCCCCCGGCGCTCGAGCGGGTCGTCGCCGACCAGCTGACGTCGATCACCGCCGCGTCGACGCAGGTGCTCACCCGACGAGGGCTCACCGGCCTGCTCGTCGCGCTGTGGACGGCGACCACCGCGGCCACCTGCCTCGTCGACGCCATCACCGTGGCCTACTGCGAGGTCGAGACGCGGCCGCTGCGCCGCCGGGTCGGGCTGGCGCTCGGGCTCGTGCTGTGCGGGGCGCTGCTGACCGGTGCGGTCATCGCGATGATCAGCGTCGGCGCCCGGGCGCTGTCGGACGCGCCGGCCGGCATGGCCATCGCCGGCCGGGTGCTGGTGTGGCCGCTGCTCGCGGTCCTCATGACCGTCGTGCTCGCGGTGCTGTACCGCATCGCGCCCGACCGGCGCCGGGCGCGCTGGCACTGGACGAGCTGGGGCGCGGCGGGGGCGACGGTGCTGTGGCTCGCCGCGTCGCTGCTGCTGTTCGCCTGGGTGCAGCAGCTGGGCACCTACGAGTCGACCTACGGCTCGCTGGCCGGGGTCGCGATCAGCATGTTCTGGCTGTTCATCACGGTGTTCCTCGTGCTGGTCGGCGCGACCGTCAACGCCGAGGTCGAGCGGCAGACCGGACGCGACTCGACCGTCGGCCCGGACCGCCCGCCCGGGCAGCGGGGAGCGGTCGTGGCCGACAGCACGCCGCCGCACCCGGCCGGCCGCTGAGCTGCCGGCGGCCGAGCCGGGCCCGGTCGGGCGTCAGCCCTTCAGTCCGCCGGCGAGCAGGCCGCGCACGAAGTAGCGCTGCAGCGCCAGGAAGATCACCACGGGCACGACGATCGAGACGAACGCGCCGGCGGTGAGCCGCTGGAACTCCTCGCCGCGGGTGCCCGCCAGCTCGGCGAGGCGCACGGTCAGCGGTGCCACCTGCTGGTTGCCGCCCGCGAAGATGAGGGCGACCAGCAGGTCGTTCCAGACCCAGAGGAACTGGAAGATGGCGAAGGACGCCAGGGCCGGGCCGATGAGGGGCAGGACGATCTGCCGGAAGATGCGCGAGTGGCTGGCACCGTCCATGCGGGCGGCCTCCATGAGCTCGCCGGGCAGCTCCGAGATGAAGTTGTGCAGCAGGAAGATGCCGATCGGCAGCGAGAAGCAGACGTGCGCCAGCCACACCGTGGCGAAGCGCTGCGCGCCGATGAGCTCGGGCGGCGGGAGCACCGTCACCCCGCCGATGACCAGGCCCTGCGAGAACAGCCGCAGCAGCGGCACGAGCGCCATCTGCAGCGGCACGATCTGCAGGGCGAAGATGCCGATGAACACCCAGCTGCGGCCCCGGAACGGGATCCACGCGAGGGCGTAGGCCGCGAACGCCGCGAACGCCAGCGCGAACAGCACCGTCGGCACGGTGATGACGATCGAGTTGACGAAGTAGCCCGCCAGCTGACCGGCGCCGGCCGAGGAGCTGAACAGCACCTCGTCGTAGTTCTGCAGCGTGAACGAGGGGTTCAGGAAGACGTTCCACCACCCGTTCGTCCGGATCTCGTCCGCCGGGCGCAGCGAGGTGATGAACAGGCCGGCCGTCGGGATCGTCCAGAGCACCGCGATGACGATCGCGGTGACGGTGGCGGCCCGCGAGGACATCTTCTTCTTCACGCGTCCGCTCATCGGGACGGTGTCCGGGACCGCGATGGCGGCCGATTGCGACGAGGCGGGCAGGGCGGCAGTGGTCATCGGACTTCCCTCTGCGAGCGCAGCACGCGGATCTGGTAGACGACGATGGGCAGGACGAGGACGAACAGCAGGACGGCGAGCGCCGAGCCCTTGCCCTCCTCGCCGAAGCGGAAGGCCTGGTCGTACAGGGCGGTGGCGACGACGCCGGTGTCGAACTGGCCGCCGGTCGTCGTGCGGACGATGTCGAAGGCCTTCAGCGTCGCGATCGAGATCGTCACCATGACGACGACGACGGCGGGACGGATGCTGGGCAGCGTCACGTTGCGGAACATCTGCCAGGCGTTCACGCCGTCGAGCCGGGCGGCCTCGATCACGTCGGCGGACACCGCCTTGATGGCTGCTGACAGGATCACCATGGCGAAGCCGGCCTGGATCCAGATCATGATCACGATGAGGAAGAGCGTGTTCCACGGCGGGTCCTGCAGGAAGCGGTACGGCTCCAGGCCGACCATGACCAGCAGCTGGTTGGCCAGGCCGATCTGGTCCTGCTCAGCCGGGCGCGAGGTGTAGACGAAGCGCCAGATGATCGACGCGCCGACCAGCGAGATCGCCATCGGCATGAAGACGAGGGTCTTGGCGAACGCCTCGCCGCGGGCCTTGTCGATGACGATCGCGTACAGCAGCCCGACCGTGGTCGCGAGCGCCGGCACGACCAGCACCCAGGCCGCGGTGTTCAGCAGGATGCGTCGGCTGCCGCCGTTGGTGAACATCCAGGCGTAGTTCTCGAGCCCGACCCAGTCGACCGACCCGGGGCCCTTGAACGACAGCAGCACGGTGCGCAGGGCGGGGATGAGCAGGCCCACGCAGAGCAGGAAGACGGCGGGGCCGAGGAAGGCCACGAGCTGCACCTTCTCGCGACCGCGCTTGGGTGCGCGGTCGACGACGAGGAGCAGGATCCCGACCACGGCGAGGAAGGCGACGACGCCGTACGCGAGCATGAGCAGCTTGGGTTGGGTCTCGTTCACGCAACGGCTCCCGCAGTCCGAGTCTGGGTGTCACAGGTGGTGCGGTCCGGACGGACCGGTGGCGCGGCGCCCGGCAGACGCCCGGCCCGACCGCGTGCGGTCGGGCCGGGCGTCTGGGTCAGCGCCGCAGGACGGCGACTAGGACGACGGGTACGAGTCCTCGATGTCCTTGAGGATGGCCTTCGTGTCCTTGCCGTTGATCCACTCCGTCATGCCCTTCCAGAAGCTGCCGGAGCCGACGGCGGCGGGCATCAGGTCGGAGGCGTCGAAGCGGAACGTCGTCTCCTCGTCCTGCAGGATCTCCACGGAGAGCTTGCCGATCGGGTCGGTGACGTTCGCGACGTCCAGCCCCGTGTTGGCGCTGGTGAACGGGCCGGCCTTGACGCGGGCGTTCACGAACTCCGGGCTCGACAGGTACGTCTGCACCTTCTGCACCTCGGGCCGGTCGGCGAAGGCCACGACGAACTCGCCGGCGCCCAGGACGGGCTTGTCGTCGCCCTCGATGGTCGGGAAGTAGAACGCGTAGACGTCACCGTCCTCGGCGACCGTCGTCCCCTTCGGCCAGAACGAGGAGTAGAACGACGCCTGGCGGTGGAGGAAGCAGTCGCCCTTGAGGATCGGCAGACCGCCGTCGCCGAACGCCGTGGTCGCGATGCTCTTCACGTCGCCGTAGCCGCCGTTGACGTACTTCGGGTTCTTGAGGATCGAACCCACCTTGTCGACCGCCGAGACGACCGCCGGGTCGTTGAACGGGATCTCGTGCTGAGTCCACTGGTCGTAGGTCTCGACGCCGGCGTCGCGCAGCATCAGGTCCTCGGTCCAGTCGGTGGCGACCCAGCCGGTCGCCTCGCCCGACTCGATGCCGGCGCACCAGGGCTTCTTGCCGGTGGCGGCGATCTCGTCCGACAGCGCGATGAGCTCGTCGAAGGTCTGCGGCACCTCGTAGCCGGCGGCCGTGAAGGCCTTGGGCGAGTACCAGACGAAGGACTTCACGTTGCCGCTGTTCGGCGCGCCGTAGAACTTCCCGTCGATGGTGGCGTAGGAGCGCCACGCCTCGGAGTAGAACTCCTCGGCGTTGGCGACCGTCTCCTCGGACGGCTCGACGAGATCGCCGGACTTCGCGAAGCGCTCGATCAGGCCCGGCTGCGGGATGAAGGCGAGGTCAGGGGCGTTGCCGCCCTGCACCTTGACGTTGAGCTGCGCCTCGAACTCGCCGGAGCCCTCGTAGGCGATGGTGATGCCCGTGCACTTCTCGAACTCCTTCCACGTGGCCACGTAGGCGTCGGCCTCGGCGTCGCGGATGGAGGTGTAGACGCTGACGTTCGTGCCCGAGCTGCCGGCGTAGTCGGCGTAGGCCTCGCACCCCGGAGGCAGCGTCGCGTCGGGGTCGGCCTCGGCCGAGCCGGACGAACCGCCCGTGCCGCAGGCCGTCGCCGCGAGCGACAGGCCGACCAGGCCCGCAGCCGCCCGGGACAGGCGCTTGGTGGAACGTGCAGTCATGTGGTTGTACCTCCTGGAGAGCGGGCACGGCCTTCGGCCCACGGCCACATGGAAGCCGATCCGCGCCGAGTTGGACGGGCGAAGTGGACACCGGCCACTAACGATCCCGTAACGCTGACGTCATCGTGCGGGAGCGCTCCCATGCAGCGGCCGTCTGAGGACCGTCCGGGGTCGGACCGGCGCGGCGCGTGACGGACGTCAGGGCGGGGCAGGGAGCGCGTCGTGGCCGACTTCGACATCACCGCCCTGATCCTGTCCGAGCACGACGCGTTCCGGCGCTCGTTCACCGAGCTCGAGGCGCTCACCGACCCGGACGAGCTGGGCCGCCGCTGGCGCGAGCTGTCGGACGCGCTCGAGGTGCACGCGGCGGGGGAGGAGCAGATCTTCTACCCCGAGCTGCTGCAGGACGTCGACGACAGCGAGGGCGACACCGAGCACGCCGTGAAGGACCACAACGAGATCCGCGACACCACGCACGCGGTCGACGACCACGAGGTGGGCAGCGACGCCTGGTGGGAGGCGTTCCGCGCCTGCCGTGAGGCGACGGTCGACCACCTCGGCGAGGAGGAGAACGACGTCCTGCCCCCGTTCAAGGACCAGGTCGACGCCGGGACGCGCGACGAGCTGGGGATGCGCTGGCTCGCCTTCCACGAGGAGCACGCGCGCGCGAAGGGCCTGAGCGGGGAGAACGTCGACCCGAAGGAGTACGTCGAGGAGCACTCGTGACCTGCCGGTGACGTCGGGACCCCGGACGGCAACGGTCGACCCGGGGCTGTGGCGCCGGGCGGTGTTCGTCCTGTTCGCCGTGGCGGCCGGCACGAACGTGCCGACCCCGCTGCTGCTCGTCTACCGCGACCGGCTCGACCTCGGCCCGGACGTCCTGACCGCCGTGTTCGGCTGCTACGCGCTGGGGCTCGTGCCGGCGCTGGCGCTCGCCGGGCCGCTGTCCGACCGCTACGGACGCCGCCGCGTCGTGCTCCCGTTCGCGGCGCTGGCCGGCTGCACCTCGCTGCTGCTCGTCGGGGCGGCCTCGTCGCTGCCGGTGCTGTTCGCCGGGCGCGCGCTGCAGGGGGCGGTGAGCGGCGCGGTCTTCAGCGCGTGCAGCGCCTGGGTGGCCGAGCTGTCCCTGGCGGCCGGCGCGGGGTCGGCCGGGCGCCGGGCGGCCGTCGCCATGTCGGGCGGCTTCTCGGTCGGCCCGCTCGTCTCGGGCGTGCTCGGCGAGTACGCGCCGCTGCCCACGACGCTGCCCTACCTGCTGCACGTGCTGCTCGTCGGCGCGGGCCTGCTCGTCGCCCGGCCGCTGCCCGAGACGGTCGTCCGGCGCCGGCACGGCAGAGTCGTGGCAAGGGGCCCGCTCGTCGCGGCGCACGACCGGCGGGTGCTGGTCACGGTGCTGGCGCCGCTCGCCGTGTGCGTCTACGCCTTCCCCACGGTCATCGTGTCGGCGGTCCCGGTGCTGGTCGAGACGACCGCCCCGCCGGTGCTGCTGACGGGGTTCCTCGCCGGGCTGACGCTCGGCGCCGGCGCGCTGGTCGCGCCCCTGCAGGCGCGGCTCGGCCGGTGGACCGCCCTCACCGCCGTCCTGACCGGGGCGGCCGGCTACGTGGCCGCCGCGGCGGGCGCGGGCACCGGCTCGCCGCCGCTGCTCGTCACGGCCTCGGTCCTGCTCGGCTCCGGCGGCGGGCTCGCGCTCGCCAGCGGGCTCGCCCTCACCGCGCGGCTCGCCCGGCCCGAGCGGCGCGGGGCGCTGTCGGCGGTGTTCCTCGGCTGCGCCTACGTCGGCTTCGGCGCCCCGTTCGTCACCGCGCTCGCGGCCGGGGCGACGTCGGTCGAGGTGCCGCTGCTCGTGGCGACCGGCCCAGCGCTGCTGCTCGCCGTGCGCCTCGCGGTCGCCACGCGCTCCGGCGCGACCAGCGGCTAGCGTCGCCGGCATGAGCGCTGACGACCCGCGCCGGCGGGTCCCGCGCACCGACGTGGCCCTGGCCGACCCCCGGCTCGTCGCGGCCGCCGAGCGGCTCGGTCCGACCCTGGTGAAGCAGGCGCTCGTCGCCGCGCAGGCCCGGGCCCGCGCCGGCGCTCTCGACCCGGACGACGTGGTTGCCGAGGCCGCGGCGGCGCTGCCCGCCGGGGCGACCACGCTGCGTCCGGTGCTCAACGCCACCGGCGTCGTGCTGCACACGAACCTCGGCCGTGCGCCGCTGTCGGCCGCGGCGGTGCAGGCCCTCGAGCTGGCCGCCGGCCACGTCGACGTCGAGTTCGACGTGGCCGACGGCAGCCGCGCCCGCCGCGGGCGGGGCACCCTCGCGGCGCTGCGGGCGGCGGTGCCCGACGCCGAGGACGTCCTGGTCGTGAACAACGGGGCGGCGGCCCTGGTGCTCGCCACGACCGCGCTGGCCGCCGGCCGCGAGGTCGTCGTCAGTCGCGGTGAGATGGTCGAGATCGGCGACGGCTTCCGGCTGCCCGACCTCATCGCGAGCACCGGCGCCCGGCTGCGCGAGGTCGGGACGACGAACCGCACCCACCTGCGCGACTACGCCGACGCCGTCGGGCCGCAGACCGGCTGCGTGCTGAAGGTGCACCCGAGCAACTTCCGGGTCGAGGGCTTCACGAGCGAGGTCGACGTCGCCGCGCTGTCGACGCTCGGCGTGCCGGTGGTCGCCGACACGGGCAGCGGGCTGCTCGCGCCGCACCCGCTGCTGCCGGACGAGCCGGACGCCGCGACCGCGCTGCGCGCCGGGGCGTCGGTCGTCACCGCCAGCGGCGACAAGCTGCTCGGCGGACCGCAGGCCGGGCTCGTCCTCGGCCGCGCCGACGTCGTCGAGCGGCTGCGCCGGCACCCGCTGGCCCGGGCGCTGCGCGTCGACAAGCTCGTCCTGGCGGCGCTCGAGGCGACCCTGCGCGGTCCGGTCAGCCCGACCTGGACCGCGCTGACCGCCGACCCCGGGCAGCTGCGGGCCCGGTGCGAGCGGCTGGCCGAGCAGCTCGGACGTGCGGGCGTGGACGTCGCCGTGCTGTCGAGCGGCGGGGCCGTCGGTGGCGGCGGTGCGCCCGGGCAGGTCCTGGCCGGCTGGGCGGTCGCCCTGCCGGCGGGCCTCGCGCCGCGGCTGCGGACGGGCGACCCCTGCGTCGTCGGACGCGTCGAGCGCGACCGCTGCCTGCTCGACCTGCGGTGCGTGCCGCCGTCGGACGACGAGCGGCTGCGGGAGGCGGTCCTCGCGTGCACGTCGTAGCCACCGCCGGCCACGTCGACCACGGCAAGAGCACCCTCGTGCGGGCGCTGACCGGCATGGAGCCCGACCGCTGGGCCGAGGAGCGCCGGCGGGGGATGACCATCGACCTCGGCTACGCCTGGGCGACGCTGCCGGGCGGCGAGGTGCTGGCCTTCGTCGACGTCCCGGGCCACCAGCGCTTCATCGGCAACATGCTGGCCGGCCTCGGCCCCGCGCCGGCCGTGCTCGTCGTGGTGGCGGCCGACGAGGGCTGGCGCCGCCAGTCGGGCGAGCACCTGGCGGCGGTCGACGCGCTCGGGCTGACCGCCGGCGTGCTCGCCGTGACCCGCAGCGACCTGGCCGACCCGGGGCCGGCCGTCCGCGAGGCGCAGGGGCACCTGCGGGCCTCGACGCTCGGTGAGGTCGAGGCGGTGGCGGTCTCCGGCGCCACCGGCGCGGGCCTGGACGAGCTGCGCGCCGCGCTCGGCCGGCTCGTCGGTGCGCTGCCCGCCCCCGACCTGGCCGCGCCCGTCCGGCTCTGGGTCGACCGGGCCTTCTCGGTGCGCGGCAGCGGGACGGTGGTGACCGGCACGCTCGGCGCGGGCGTCCTGCGCACCGGTGACGAGCTGCAGCTCGGCGACCGGACCGTGCGGGTGCGCGGGCTGCAGCGCCTCGGCACGGCCCGCGACGAGGTGGCTGCGGTCGCCCGCGTCGCGGTGAACCTGCGGGGGGTCGAGCGCGCCGAGGTCGCGCGCGGCGACGCCCTGCTGACGCCCGGCGCCTGGCGCCGCACGGGCGGCACGGACGTCCGGCTGTCGGTCGACCCGCGGACGCTGCCGTCCGAGCTCGTCCTGCACGTCGGCTCGACCGCCGTCGCGGTGCGCCTGCGCCCGCTCGGCGACGACACCGCGCGGCTGCTGCTGCACCGCCCCCTGCCGCTGCGTGCGGGCGACCGGGCGCTGCTGCGCGACCCGGGTGCGCAGGCGGTGGCCGCCGGGGTGCTCGTGCTCGACGTCGACCCGCCGGCGCTGCGCCGCCGCGGTGCGGCCGCCGACCGGGCGCAGGCGCTGCACGCGGC
>CAXTFU010000135.1:0-12046 GCA_964243385.1 uncultured bacterium
GCGGGGCGCCGGCCGCGAGGGGCGGCGGCCGGACGGGTCCGGTCGGGGCGGGCGGCGGGGCGGGTCGGGCCGGGAGGGAGCGGGCCGGTCATGGCCACCATCGTGCCGGACGGGTCCGGGCGCTCCCCGGCCGGGCCCGCCGTCGCCGGGGAGCCCGCTGCTCAGGCCTTCTCGAGGTACTCGGCCCGGTCGGCGTCGAGCACGTCGAGCACCGCCTGGCGCAGGGCCGGCCGGTCGCCGAGCAGGACGTCCTCGGCGACGAGCGCCTGCGCCTCGGCCCGCGCCTCGTGGATGACGTCCTCGTGGTCGAGCAGCCGCAGCAGGCGCAGCGAGCTGCGGCTGCCGGACTGGCTGACGCCGAGCACGTCGCCCTCGCGCCGCTGCTCGAGGTCGACGCGCGACAGCTCGAAGCCGTCGCCGGTGGCGGCGACCGCGTCGAGCCGCTCGCGCGACGGCGAGCCCGCCTCGGCGTCGGTGACGAGCAGGCAGAGCGCGGCGTGCTCGCCCCGGCCGACCCGGCCACGCAGCTGGTGCAGCTGGCTGATGCCGAAGCGCTCGGCGTCGAGGACCACCATGACGGTCGCGTTCGGGACGTCGACGCCGACCTCGATCACCGTCGTGGCGACCAGGACGTCGAGCTCGCCGCGCACGAAGCGCTGCATGACGGCGTCCTTCTCCTCGGCGCCCATGCGCCCGTGCAGCACCTCGACACGCAGGCCCTGCAGCGCGCCGTGGACGAGCATCAGGTGGACGTCGAGCACCGCGACGGCGGGCCGGCGCCCGTCGGTCGCCTTCTCCTCGGACTCGTCGCCGCCGATGCGCGGGCAGACGACGAACGCCTGGCGGCCCTCGGCGACGTGCTCGCGCACGCGCTGCCAGGCGGCGTCGAGCCAGGTCGGCCGCTCGCCGGCGGGCACGACGGCGGTGCGGATCGGCGCCCGGCCCTTCGGCAGCTCGTGCAGCGTCGACACCTCGAGGTCGCCGTAGACGGTCATGGCGATCGAGCGCGGGATCGGCGTCGCCGTCATGACGAGCACGTGCGGGCTGCTGCCCTTGCCGCGCAGGGCGTCGCGCTGCTCGACGCCGAAGCGGTGCTGCTCGTCGACGACGACGAGCCCGAGGTCGGCGAAGGCGACGCCCTCCGACAGCAGCGCGTGCGTGCCGACGACGAGGCCCGCCTCACCGCTCACCGCCTGCGCCAGGGCCGCGCGCCGGGCGGCGGCTCCCTGCGAGCCGGTGAGCAGGGCCACCCGCGTCGCGACCTCGGCCTGCCCGAGCTCGCCGGCCTGCGCGAGCGGCCCGAGCATCGCGGCGAGCGAGCGGGCGTGCTGCTGCGCGAGCACCTCGGTCGGGGCGAGCAGCGCCGCCTGCCCCCCGCTGTCGACGACCTGGAGCATCGCCCGCAGCGCCACGACCGTCTTGCCCGAGCCGACCTCGCCCTGCAGCAGCCGGTGCATCGGCGTCTCGCCGGCGAGGTCGCCGGCGAGCACCGCACCGACCTCGGCCTGCCCTGCGGTGAGCTGGAAGGGCAGGGCGGCGTCGAACGCCTCGAGCAGGCCGGCCGGCCGTCCGGGCCGCGGGATGCCGGGCAGCGCGCGCGTCGTGGCCCGCCGCTGCGCGAGCACCACCTGCAGGACGAAGGCCTCGTCCCAGGTGAGGCGCTGCCGGGCGCGCTCGACGTCGACGCGCCGGATCGGCAGGTGGATGTCGCGCAGGGCCTGCTCGAGCGCGACGAGCCCGTGCCGGGCCCGCAGGTCGTCGGGCAGCGGGTCGGCCGACAGGTCGGCGACGTCGAGCGCGATGCGCACGCTGCGCGCGACGGTGAGGCTGTTGACCTTCGCGGCCGCCGGGTAGATCGGGACGAGCGTGCCGGCGAACTCCTCGACCACCGTGCCGCTGTCGTCGTCGACGAGCTGGTACTCGGGGTTCGCCAGCTGCACCCGGCCGTTGAAGCGCTCGACCTTGCCGGCGAAGTACGCCCGTCGCCCCGCGCTCAGCTCGCGGGCCACCCACGGCCGGTTGAAGATCGCCAGCACCATCGAGGCGCCGCCGTCGTCGCGGATCGTCACGTCGGTCTTGTGCAGGCTCTTGCGCCCGCCGCGGGGCGTCAGGGTGCGCCCGGAGGTCGACTGCACCTCGGCGAAGACCGTGGCGTGCTCGCCGACGACCAGCTCGGAGAACGGGGTGAGCGCGCCGCGCTCGACGTAGCGCCGGGGGTAGTGGCGCAGCAGGTCGCCGACGGTGTGCAGCGACAGGTGCTGCGCGAGGGCCTTGGCGGTGCGGTCGCCGACGGCCGCCGACAGCCGGGCGCTCAGCGCGACCACGCCGCCCCTCCCGTCCCGGGCTCGACCACGACCACGCCCACGACCACGCCCACGCCCACGACCTCGACCTCGACCGCGCGCACCGGACTACTCGACGCCCAGCAGGAGCGGGAAGTGCGGCTGGCCGCCGTCGTAGGCGACGACCTCGACCGCCGGGTGGCCGGCGGCGACCCAGTCGGCGAGGCGCTCGGCGGCCCCGGGCGCGGCGCCGTCGCCGGTCACCACGGTGACCAGCTCGCCGCCGGCGCCGAGCATGCGGTGCAGCAGCTCGCGCGCGACGGCCTCGAGGTCGTCGCCGAGCAGCACGACGTCGCCCTCGAGCAGCCCCAGCACGTCTCCGGGGCGGCAGATGCCGGCCATCGTGACGGCCTCGCGGACGGCGTGGACGACCTCGCCGCAGCGGGTCGAGCCGGCGGCCTCGGCCATCGCGGCGACGTCGTCCTCGAACGGCCGGGAGGCGTCGGCCACCGCGAGCGCGGCCAGGCCCTGCACGGCCGAGCGGGTCGGCACGACCGCCACGCTGTAGCCCTCGCCGCGCGCGGTGGCCGCCGCGGCCGCGGCCACCGCGTGCGTGCTGGCGTCGTTCGGGAGCAGCACCACCTCGGCCACCGCCCCGGCCCGCACCGTCTCGAGCAGCTCGGCCGTCGACGGGTTGCGGGTGGGCCCGCCGTCGACGACGAGCGCCCCGGCCTGGCCGAACAGGTCGGCCAGGCCGGCGCCGGGCACGACGGCCACGACCGACCGCCCCGGGCCCGGCCGGTCGCCGCGGGAGGCCTCCGCGCCGGCGGCGACCTGGTCGGCGAAGCGGGTGACCGTGATGCGGAACGGACGTCCGGCCTCGACGCCGGCCTCGAGGGCAGCGCCGACGTCGTTCACGTGCACGTGCACGTTGTAGAGGCCCGGCGCGGCGTCGCCCCCGCCGACGACGACGAGCGAGTCGCCGAGCTCGGCGAGCACCGTCTCGAGCCGGGCCACGCGGGCCGGCTCGGCGTCGCGCAGCAGGTACTGCACCTCGTAGCCGAACTCCTCGTCGCCGGCCTCGCGCGCCGCGACGAGCGCGCTGCGGTCGCGCGGCACGAGCACCTCGAGCGCCGGCGCCGACGACGCCGACGGCAGGACCGGGCAGTCGCCGGTGACGACGCGCTCGAGCGCCTCGAGCAGGACGCACAGCCCGCGCCCACCCGCGTCGACGACCCCCGCCGCCCGCAGCGCCGGCAGCAGGTCGGGCGTGCGCGCGAGGGAGGCGGCCGCGGCGGCGCGCGCCCCGCGCACGACGGCGACCAGGTCGCCCTCGACCGCCGCGACGGCCTCGGCGCACTCGCGGGCGACCGTGAGCAGCGTCCCCTCGACCGGCCGGGCCACGGCGGCGTAGGCCAGCTCGGCGGCGCGCGTCAGGCCGCGCCGCACGGCGGCCGGCGAGCCGTCCTCCTCGAGGACCTCGGCCAGCCCGCGCAGCAGCTGCGACAGGATGACGCCGGAGTTGCCCCGCGCCCCCATGAGCGCGCCGTGCGCCATGGCCCGCACGGTCGCCGCCAGGTCGTCGGGCGCGGCGCGCACGGCCGAGTCGACCGACTCCATGGTGAGCAGCAGGTTGGTGCCCGTGTCGCCGTCCGGCACCGGGTAGACGTTGAGGTCGTCGATCTCGCACCGTGCCGCGGCGAGGTCGTCGCGGCCCGTCGCGCACCACCGGCGGACGGCCGCGGCGTCGAGCACCTGCAGCACGCGAGGACCTCCCTCGGTCGGGGTGTGCCGGCGGACGGGCCGGGCCGGCGGGCAACGGGCTGGCGGGCAACGGGCTGGCGGGACAGGGCAGTGGCGGGGTAGGCGGGACAGGGCGGGCGGGACAGGGCAGGCGGGCGAGGGGCAGGCCCGAGCGGGACCGGGCCGGCGGGGGCGGCCGGCCGGGCCCCTCGCGCGGGGACCGCAGGCTATCCCCCGGCACCGACGGTCCGGGCCCGCGTCGCGCGCCCCGGGCGGTGCGTCGTCAGGGCCGGGCGCTGGGCACGCCCCTGCTACTGTGGGCGCTTGCCCGGTGCGAGACGGGGCTGCGCCGTGCGCCGCCCCCCGCGACGGCGCTCAGCACGACCCCCTCTCTCGACGACCTCATGGAGCGAACCGTGGCTGCGACCTGCGACGTGTGCGGCAAGGGCCCCGGCTTCGGGATGTCCGTCAGCTTCTCCCACCGGCGCACGCGTCGGCGCTGGAACCCGAACATCCAGACCGTCCGCGCGCTGACCGGCCCGTCGGGCAAGACGCCGAAGAAGCTGGGCGTCTGCACCTCCTGCATCAAGGCCGGCAAGGTCGTGCGCGCCTAGTCCTGCCGCAGCGCTCCGGCGCCTGCGCACCCGACCCCGTTCCGGGCCCGTGGACCTCGAGTCCGCAGAGGGCTTCCGGAGCGGGGTCGTGCTGTGTACGCTCGCGGCGGTCGCCAGTCCTGCACGCACGTCCCGCACGGACCGCTCCCCCGCCCAGCTGGTCGGGGAGGCACGACTCGGTCCCGCGGAGTGCGGAGCCGTACCGGCAAGAGAGAGACAGGCAACATGGCTCAGGGTGCAGTCAAGTGGTTCAACGCCGAGAAGGGCTTCGGCTTCATCGCCGTCGACGGCGGCGGAGCGGACGTGTTCGTCCACTACTCCGCCATCCAGTCCGACGGGTACCGCTCGCTCGACGAGGGTCAGCGCGTGGAGTTCGAGATCACCCAGGGCCAGAAGGGCCCGCAGGCCGACGCGGTGCGCCCCATCTAGCCTGCTGCCTGCTCGGCGAGCTCCGCTCGCTGCCGACGACGACGGCCCCGGTCCCCTGCGGACCGGGGCCGTCGCCGTGCCGGGCGCGTCTGCCGGTGCGCCCGCCGTGCCGGCTGCGCCCCGAGTACCTTCGCGTGCCTCGGCCCCTCGCGACAGGACGGTCCCGCGCATGAGCTTCTGGTGGTGCCTCACGCACAGCAGCGTCGAAGGGTCGGCGCACGACGACTCCGGCTGCAGGAACCTCGACCGGCTCGGGCCGTACGACACCCGCGAGCAGGCCGAGCAGGCGCTCGACCGCACGCGCGCCCGCACGGCCGCCCAGGACGCCCGCGACGCGGCCGAGGACGACTGGGGCACGCCCGGCAGGTCGTAGCGGCAGGTCGTCGCGGCAGGTCCGGGAAGCACGTCACCGGCGGTCGGACCCTTGGGCCCGGCTCGTCAGGAGAAGTGGTCGAAGCCCGTCGCGGCGGGCTTCCAGCCGATGACCCGCACGCCGGCGCCCGGGCGCACCAGGCCGATGCGCGTGACGCCGTCGGGCAGCTGCGCGCCCGGCGGCAGGGTCGCCACCAGCGCGTGGTCCTCGCCGCCGGTGAGGATGAGGTCGAGCGGGTGGACGCCGACGACGCGGGCGGCCCGGCCGAGCAGCGGGTCGCGGGCGAAGCGCCGGCTCTCCACGTCGATGTGGACGCCGCTGGCCCGGGCGAGGTGGCCGAGGTCGGCGACGAGCCCGTCGCTGACGTCGCACATGGAGGTGGCGCCCATCGCTGCGAGCTCCGGGCCCATCGCGTACGGCGGCGTGGGCTGCAGGTGCGCCCGCACCAGCGCCTCGATCGGCACGTCGCCGTGGCGCAGCAGCGCGAGGCCGGCCGCCGACCAGCCGAGGCGCCCGGCGAGCACCACGCGGTCGCCGGGCTGGGCGCCGGAGCGCAGCACCGGGGCGCGGCCGGCGAGGTCGCCGAGCGCCGTGACGCTGACGACGATGCGCTCGCTCGAGACGGTGTCGCCGCCGACGACGACCGCGCCGACGAGGTCGGCCTCGTCGCGCAGCCCGTCGGCCAGCTCGGTCGCCCAGGCCACCGGCAGGTCCGGCGGACCGGCGAGGCCGACGAGCAGCGACGTCGCCGTCCCGCCCATCGCGGCGACGTCGGCGAGGTTCGCGGCAGCCGCCTTGCGCCCGACGTCGTAGGCCGACGACCAGTCGAGCCGGAAGTGCACCCCCTCGACCAGGACGTCGGTCGTCGCGACGACCCGGCCGTCCGGCGCGAGCACCACGGCGGCGTCGTCGCCCGGTCCGACGACCACTGACGGCGAGCTCGGGAAGCGCTCCACGACCGCCGCGATGAGGCCGAACTCGCCGACGTCCCTTGCTGTAGCGTCCGGCACGCTGTCCAGCCAACCAGAGAGGCACCTCCCCGTGGCGGTCCAGGCCTACATCCTCATCCAGACCGAGGTCGGGAAGGCGGCTGCTGTGGCCGCGGCCATCGCCGACCTGGAGGGCGTGGCCCAGGCCGAGGACGTCACGGGTCCGTACGACGTCATCGTCCGGGCCGAGGCGCAGTCGGTCGACGAGCTCGGCAAGCTGGTCGTCGCCCGCATCCAAGGGGTCCAGGGCATCACCCGCACGCTCACCTGCCCGGTCGTCCACCTCTGAGCCGGCGCGCCGTCCCCGCCGCGCTCGTCGCGGCGGGCGCCCTGCTGGCCGCGGCCGGCTGCACCTCGAGCCCGGACGAGCCGGCGCCGGTGGCCACCGGTCCGGTGGACGTGCCGCTGCCACGGCCGGCCTCCGCCGACGCCGACCGGGCGTGCGCGTCGCTGGTCGAGGCGCTGCCGGACGAGCTCGACCCTGGCGTCGAGCGCCGTCCGGTCGACGGGGACGCGACCCGCACGGCGGCCTGGGGCGACCCGGCCGTGGTCCTCGTCTGCGGCGCGCCCGCGCCCGACGAGCGCCCGGACGAGCCGGCGTCGATCAACGGCGTGACCTGGTCGGTGCGCGACGTCGGGACGGCGTTCCGCTGGACGAGCGCCGAGCTCGGCGTCGTCGTCACCGTGGACGTGCCGGACGCCTACCGCAACGGCGCCGAGCTCGTGAACCCGCTGGCCGGGCCGCTGCTGTCGACGCTGCCCGGACCGACGCCGACACCCGCCGCCTGAGGGCGCCCGCCGCCTGAGGGCAGGCACTGGCGACCGGCCTCTCAGCGCAGGCCGGTCCCCCGGCGCAGCGCGGCCTGCACGAGCCGGTCGACGAGCGCCGGGTAGTCGACGCCGGACGCCGCCCACATGCGCGGGAACATCGAGGTCGGGGTGAAGCCCGGCATCGTGTTCACCTCGTTGACGGTGAGCTCGCCGCCCGGACCGACGAAGAAGTCGACGCGCGCGAGGCCCTCGCAGTCGAGCGCGTCCCACGCCGCCCGCGCCATCGCCTGCAGCCGCACGGTGACGTCGTCGGGGAGGTCGGCCGGCACGTCGAGCTCGGTCGCGGCGTCGAGGTACTTGGCCTCGAAGTCGTAGAAGTCGTAGTCACCGACGACGCGCACCTCGGCGGGCACGCTGGCCTGCGGGCGGCCGGACGGGTCCTCGAGCAGGCCGCACTCGACCTCGCGGCCGGCGACCGCCGCCTCGACGAGCACCTTGGGGTCGCAGCGCAGCGCCTCCTCGAGCGCCGCGGGCAGCTCGGCGAGGTCGGTGACCCGGCTGATGCCGATGCTGGACCCGCCGCGGGCGGGCTTGACGAACACCGGCAGGCCGAGCGCCCGCACCTGCTCGCGCACGACGTCGGGCTCGGCGGCCCAGCGGACGGCCCGGACGGTCACGGCCGCCGTCACGGGGATGCCGGCGCCGGACAGCAGCACCCGCGCGACCGACTTGTCCATCGCGGCGGCGCTCGCCAGCACGCCGCTGCCGACGTACGGCACGCCGGCGAGCTCGAGCAGCCCCTGGACGGTGCCGTCCTCGCCGTACGGCCCGTGCAGGACCGGGAAGACCACGTCGACCTGCGACAGCAGCTCGGGGCCGGACTCGATCGGGACCAGCCCGCCGACGGTCGGGTCGCCGGGCAGCGCGACCGCCTGGCCGTCCTTGACCTGCGGCAGCTCGCGCCCGGACAGCGCCCACATGGCGGGGTCGTCGGGGGCCAGCACCCAGCGCCCCTCGGGGGTGATGCCGACGGCCACGACGTCGTAGCGCTCGCGGTCGACCGCGGCGAGCAGGCTGCCGGCGCTGACGCAGCTGATGGCGTGCTCGGTGCTGCGGCCGCCGAACACGACGGCAAGGCGGGTGCGCGTCATGCGGGCCGGCTCATCGGACAGCGTCATGGGGCCGGCTCATCGGGCGGGGCGGGCGGCGGCGTCAGGCGTCACCCCCGGACCCTAGCGGGATCAGACCGCCAGACCCGCCAGCTCGCGCACCGGCGGTTCGAAGGCCTCGCCGAAGGTCGGGAACGCGTGCACGACGTCGGCGAGCACGGCCAGCGGGACCCGGGCACGGATCGCGAGGGCCGCCTCGCCGAGCCACTCGTCGGCGTGCGGGCCGATGGCGGCGGCCCCGACGAGCACGCCGTCCGCGGCGGTCAGCACGAGCCGGCCGCCGCCGGCGCCCTCGGTCGCGGCGCGGGCCGTCTCGCCGAGGTCCATGACGGCGGTCGTCGGCTCGAGCCCCTGCTCGCGGGCGGTCCCGGCGTCCATGCCGACGCTCGCGACGGCCGGCTCGGTGTAGACGGCGCGGGGGATCGCCCGGTAGTCGGCGGTCAGCGCCTGTCCGAGCAGGTTCGCCGCGACGATCCGCGCCTGGTAGTTGGCCGTGTGCGTGTACGGCCCCTGCAGCGTGACGTCGCCGGCGGCCCAGACGTGCTCCTGCCCGACGACGCGGCACCGGCCGTCGACCTCGAGCTCGCCCCGCTCGCCCGGCTCGACGCCGAGGACGTCCAGGCCCAGGCCGTCGGTGGTGGGGCGGCGTCCGGTCGCGACGAGCACGCGCTCGACGTCGACCGTCGAGCCGTCCGACAGGTGCAGCCGGGCGCCGGCACCCGTCGGCAGGTCGTGCGGTTCGGCGCGCTCGAGCTCGACCTCGAGCCGGACGTCGACGCCGTCGGCGCGCAGGACGTCGGCGAGCGCCGCCGCGATGCTCGTCTCCTCGCGGCCGAGCAGCTGCGGGCCGCTGTCGGCCAGCACCACGCGGGTGCCGAAGCGGGCGTGCACCTGGCTGAGCTCGCAGCCGACGGCGCCGCCGCCGAGCACGAACATCGAGCCGGGCCGCTCCTGCGCCGACAGGGCCTGGTCGCTCGTCCAGGTCGGCACGCGGTCCAGGCCCTCGACCGGCGGGACGACCGCGGACGAGCCGGTGGCGACGACGAGGTCGCTCCAGCCGAGCTCGCGGTCGCCGACCGCCACCACCCCCGGCCCGGTGATGCGCCCCTGCCCGCGGACGAGGACGACGCCCGCCTCGTCCAGCTCGCCGGCCGCACCGGCGTCGTCGCGGTGCTCGGCGACGTCGTCCCGCCGCGCCACCGCTGCGGCCCAGGCGTCGTCGTCGGCGTCCAGCGGCGGTGCGGACGACGCGCCGGCCAGCGACGCCAGCCGCCGGGTGGTGTCCCGGGCCGCGGCGCTGCGCAGCATCGCCTTGCTCGGCATGCAGGCGACGTAGGGACACTCGCCGCCGACGCGCAGCTGCTCGACCAGGGCCACCGAGCGGCCGGCCTGCGCCAGCGTCGTGGCGATCCGCTCGCCCGCGGACCCGGCTCCCAGCACGACGACGTCGAAGTCCTCCATGCCGAGAGCCTGACCCAGGTAGCGCCGCGGCACACCTCGGGCGCCCGGACCCCGCTACTCGCTCTTGGCGTCCCGCGCCATGAAGGCCCGCACCATGTCGGCGGGCGTCCGCCCCTCGTGGACGACCGCCACGACCTGCTCGGTGATCGGCATGTCGACGTCGTGCTTGCGGGCCAGGTCGAGGATCGACCGGCACGACTTCACGCCCTCGGCGGTCTGCTGCTTCTGCGCGAGCAGCTGCTCGAGCGTCGCGCCCCGCCCGAGCTTCTCGCCGAACGTCCGGTTGCGCGACAGCGGCGACGAGCAGGTCGCGACGAGGTCACCGAGGCCGGCCAGCCCGGCGAAGGTCATCGGGTCGGCGCCCAGCGCCGCGCCGAGCCGTCCGGTCTCGGCCAGCCCGCGGGTGATGAGCGAGGCCTTGGTGTTGTCGCCGAAGCCCATCCCCTCGGCCATCCCGGTGGCGAGCGCGATGACGTTCTTCACCGCCCCGCCGAGCTCGCATCCGACGACGTCGGCGTTCGTGTACGGCCGGAAGTAGCGGGTGAGGCAGGCGGACTGGAGCAGCAGCGCCACCTCGGGGTCGCTGCAGGCGACGACGGTGGCCGCGGGCTGGCCGGCGGCGATCTCCCTGGCCAGGTTCGGCCCGGAGACGACCGCGACCTGCGACGCCGGCACGTCCGCGACCTCGGCGATGACCTCGCTCATGCGCTTGGTCGTGCCGAGCTCGACGCCCTTCATGAGGCTGACCAGCACCGCGCCGGGCGGCAGCGACGGGGCGACGGCGGCCAGGTTGTCGCGCAGGCTCTGCGACGGGACGGCGAGCACGACGACGTCGGCGCCCGCGACCGCCTCGGCGGCGTCGGACGTGGCGGTGAGCCGGTCCGGCAGGACGATCCCGGGCAGGTAGTCGGGGTTCTCGTGCCGGTCGCGGACGCTCGCGGCGAGCTCGGGGCGGCGCGCCCACAGCACCACGTCGGTGCCGGCGTCGGCCAGCACCTTGGCGAAGGTCGTGCCCCACGACCCCGACCCCAGCACGGCAGCTCGCGTCACGCGGTCCTCTTCTCGTCGGTCGGTCGGGGCGTCCGGGGGTCGTGTCGCACGGCCGGCGCGCGGTCGCCGCGCAGCACCTCGAGCTCGGCGGTCACGGCGTCCAGCACCGCGTCGGTGGCCTCGCGCAGCACCTCGGCGGTCAGCGGGCGGTCGACCCACGGCGACAGGTCGACCGGCGGGCCGACCCGGAAGCAGACCCGCTGCCGGGGACGCAGCCGCACGGGCGGTCGGCGCCGGTGGTCGAGCACCTCCTGGGCGCCCCACTGCGCGACGGGCACGACCGGGGCGCCCGACAGCAGCGCGAGCCGGGCCACGCCGGTGCGGGCCGCCATCGGCCACAGGCCCGGGTCCCGGGTGACCGTCCCCTCCGGGTAGATGACGACCGTCTCGCCGCGCGCGAGCGCCTCGACCGCCGGCTGCAGCGCCCGGGAGGCGTCGGGGGTGTGCCGGTCGACCGGGATCTGGTCCGCGCCGCGCATCACCCGGGCCACCAGCCCACCGCCGCGGAACAGCTCGCGCTTGGCCAGGAACCGCGGGGCCCGGCGCAGGTCGTAGAGGACGAAGTCGCAGAGCACGACCGGGTCGGCCAGCGAGATGTGGTTCGCCGCCAGCACCACACCGCCCGGCGGGACGTGCTCGGTGCCGGTGCTCTCCCGGCGGCTCAGCAGCAGCGTCGGCGGCTTGAGCAGGGCGATCCCGAGCAGGTACCAGGGGCCGACGCGGCCGCGCCGCGCCGCGTTGCGTCCGCGTGGCACTGGGTCCCTCCCGTCGTCGGCTGCCCTCCCGGCGGGTCCGAGCACTCGCGGGGCTGCGAGACTCCCACGTCGTGCCTGCCGACGACGTACCCCCGTGGGGGGTCGTCGTGCCCGTCAAGCGGCTGGCCGCCGCCAAGACCCGGCTCGGGGCCTACGGCGACGCCCTCCGGCAGGAGCTGGCCCTCGCCTTCGCGGCCGACGTCGTGGTCGCGGCGCTGCGCTGCCCGGCGGTCGTGCGGGTGCTGGTCGTGACCGACGACGCCCGCGCCGGCGAGGTGCTGCGCGCGCTCGGCGCCGCCGTCGAGGCGGACGCGCCGGACGCCGGCCTCAACCCGGCGCTGGCGCACGGCGCCGGCCTGCTGCGCGGCGCCGCGGGCGACCGGGGGCTGGGCGTCGCCACGGTGTCGGCC
>CAXTFU010000136.1:0-965 GCA_964243385.1 uncultured bacterium
GTACACGGTCGAGCCGCCGCCGTCCCACTGGCCGATGCCGACGACCGCCTTGGTGACGTCGTCGAACATCGCGAGGGTGCGGGCGACCTCGGGCTGGTTGCGCAGGGCGA
Organism: uncultured bacterium; assembly: GCA_964243385.1. Taxonomy (GTDB): domain Bacteria; phylum Actinomycetota; class Actinomycetes; order Mycobacteriales; family SCTD01; genus SCTD01. The sequence goes on from CAXTFU010000136.1 coordinate 111, forward strand.
GCGCGGTGCTGGCGTCGCGCAGGATCATCGGCGCGTAGAAGAAGTACGCCGGTCCGCCGGAGGTGCGGGACAGGCTGCGCACGAGTTCGACCGAGCTGTCCTCGATGCCGGAGCCGGCCAGCGAGCCGGTGAGCTGCACGACGGGGACGGGCGGCAGCGAGGTGACCTCGGCGGCCATGGCGCTGACGGCGCGCGCCCACGCGACGCCGAGCACGTCGCCGGACGTGACGATCTCCATGAGCAGCTCGGCGGCGGCGGTACCCAGCCGCGAGCGCAGCACGGCGCGGCTCTCGCCCGGCGCGTCGACGACGACGGCGTGGTGCAGCCCGAAGGCGTCCTGCAGGCGGCTCGAGGTGTCGAGGTCGATCGAGCCCGGGCCGCCGATCTCGATGCGGACGAGCCCGGTCGCCCGCGCACGCTCGAGCATGCGGGCGACCTGGAAGCGGCTCAGCCCGAGCTCGGCGCTGATCTGCACCTTCGACTGGCCCGCCAGGTAGTAGCGCCGCGCCACGGACGCCAGCTGCACCCGCGACGCGGGGCCGTCCTCCGAGTCCGCCACGGACACCCACCCCCGACACCGGCCGCTCATATGAGCGCGGTTGAGCACATCCTGGCACAAGTCCTTGACCACGGACAGCGCTCGGACGAGTCTCGCGGCGTGATCAGCCGCTCGTCTGAGCCGCCCTCGTCCGAGCCGTGGAGGCTGTCGGTGGTCCCTCTCCCCACTCGTCCCGAGCCCCGTCGAAGGCGGTCCCGCGCGCCGCGCGTGCTGACCGCCGCCCTGCTCGCGAGCACCACGCTGAGCGGCTGCGCGCTCGGCTGGGGCGGCGGCGTGGGCTGAGGCGGCAGCGACAC
>CAXTFU010000136.1:975-12043 GCA_964243385.1 uncultured bacterium
AACGTGCTCATGGTCAACAACCCGCAGATGGTCGACCTGCAGCGCCTGACGGCCGAGCACTTCACGGTCGAGACCGGCATCAAGGTCAACTACACCGTGCTGCCCGAGAACGACGTCCGCGACAAGATCAGCCAGGAGTTCTCGAGCCAGGCCGGCACCTACGACGTCGCCTCGCTCAGCAACTTCGAGATCCCGATCTACGCCGACAGCGGGTGGGTCGCGCCGCTGGACGACTACATCGCTGACACCCCGGACTTCGAGCAGGACGACATCCTCGGCCCGATGGCCGAGTCGCTGCAGGGCCAGGACGGCAAGATCTACGGCGAGCCGTTCTACGGCGAGTCGTCCTTCCTCATGTACCGCAAGGACGTCCTCGAGGCCGAGGGCATCACGATGCCGGCGAAGCCGACCTGGCCGGAGGTCGCGGAGATCGCCGCGCAGGTCGACGGCGCCGAGCAGGGCATGGCCGGCATCTGCCTGCGCGGCCTGCCGGGCTGGGGCCAGGTCTTCGCGCCGCTCACCACGGTCGTCAACACCTTCGGCGGCACCTGGTTCACCGAGGACTGGGAGGCCCAGGTCGACGCGAAGGAGTTCAAGGAGGCGACGCAGTTCTACGTCGACCTCGTCCGCGAGCACGGCCAGAGCGGCGCCGCGCAGTCCGGCTTCACCGAGTGCCTCAACAGCCTGCAGCAGGGCAACGCCGCCATGTGGTACGACGCGACCTCCGCGGCCGGGTCGCTCGAGGCCGCGGACTCGCCGGTCAAGGGCAAGCTGGGCTACGCGCCGGCGCCGGTCGTCGAGACCGACAGCTCGGGCTGGCTCTACGCCTGGAGCTGGGCGATCCAGGACGCCAGCAGCAAGAAGGACCAGGCGTGGGAGTTCATGTCCTGGGCGTCCAGCCGCGAGTACGAGGAGCTCGTCGGCGAGGAGCTCAGCTGGTCGCAGGTCCCCGCCGGCAAGCGGGCCTCGACCTACGAGAACCCCGACTACCTCGCCGAGGCCGAGGCGTTCGCCGAGCCGACGCGGCAGGCGATCGAGGCGGCGGACCCCAAGGACCCCGGCGTCCAGCCGCGGCCTGCGCAGGGCATCCAGTTCGTCGGCATCCCCGACTTCCCCGACGTGGGCACGTCCGTGTCGCAGCTCGTCAGCTCGGCCATCGCCGGGAAGATGACCGTCGACGAGGCCCTGGAGCAGGGCCAGGACGAGGCCGAGGACGTCGCAGACGCCTACCGCGAGCGGGAGGCGAAGTGAGCCGGCCCCACCCCGTGAGCGACCGCCCCGTGAGCGACCGCCCCGTGAGCGACCACCCCGTCAGCGACCGCCCCGTGAGCGACCGCCCCGTGCGCGACCACCCGGTCAGCGCCAGCCGGGCCAGCCACAGCCCGCTGCGCCCGTCCCCGTCCGACTGCGCCGAGAGGACCGCGTCATGAGCACCGTCACCGACCCGCCGGTGGCCTCGCGCCGGGCCGCGTCGCCACCTCCGCCGCCGCGCAAGGGCCCGGGCGACAAGGCCGAGGCGTGGTCGCGGCGCCTGCCGCTGCTGCCCGCGCTCGTGTTCCTCATCGTCCTGACGCAGCTGCCGTTCATCGTCACGCTGATCACGTCGTTCATGAACTGGAACGCCTACTACCCGGAGGAGCGGGGCTTCGCGGGCCTCGACAACTTCGTCCGGGTGCTCACCGACGTCAGCACCCGCAACGCGATCATCACCACGATCGTCCTCACGGTGACGGTCGTGCTGGTGAGCCTGCTGCTCGGCCTCGGCATCGCGCTGCTGCTCGACCGGCAGTTCCGGGGCCGCGGCATCGTCCGCACGATGATGATCGCGCCGTTCCTCGTGGTGCCGGTCGCCGCGGCGCTGCTGTGGAAGCACGCGCTCTACAACCCGGAGTACGGCCTGTTCAACGGTCTGCTGACCTCGTTGTGGAGCCTGTTCGGCTCGAACGACCCGCCGCAGGTCGAGTGGGTGTCGTCGATGCCGCTCATCGCGATCGAGGCGTCGCTCATCTGGCAGTGGACGCCGTTCATGATGCTGATCCTGCTGGCCGGGCTGCAGAGCCGGCCGCTCGACGTCATCGAGGCCGCCAAGCTCGACGGTGCCACGTCCTGGCAGATCTTCCGCTACATGACCTTCCCGCACCTGCGGCAGTACCTCGAGCTCGCCGGCCTGCTCGGCGCCATCTACGTGGTGCAGAACTTCGACGCCGTCTTCACGATCACCTCGGGCGGCCTCGGGACCTCGAACCTGCCGTTCACGATCTACCAGATCTTCTACAACGCGCACGACTACGGACGGGCGTCGGCCGCCGGTGTGGTGGTCGTCATCGGGACGATCATCATCGCGACCTTCGCGCTGCGCACGGTGTCCACGCTGTTCAAGGAGGAGTCCAGGTGAGCACGATCACCGATGTCGGCCCTGTGCCGGCGACGCGCACGACGGACGGCCGCGCCAAGCAGAAGCGCTCGCAGCGGTCCGGGGCGGCGCTCGGCGTCCTGGCCTGGATCATCGGGCTGCTGTTCATCGCCCCGATCCTGTGGATGCTGCTGACGTCCTTCCACGCCGAGACCGACGCGGCGACCAACCCGCCGTCGGTCCTGGCGCCGCTCACCGTCGACGGCTACCGGGCGTTCTTCGGCACCGACCCGTGGCCGTCGCTGCTCAACTCGGTCACCGCGAGCGTGCTGTCGACGATCCTCGTGCTGCTGCTCGCCATCCCGGCGGCGTACGCCCTGTCGATCCGCCCGGTCGAGAAGTGGACGGACGTGATGTTCTTCTTCCTCTCGACCCGCATGCTGCCGGCGGTCGCCGGCCTGCTGCCGATCTACCTGTTCGCGCAGTACGTCGGGATGCTCGACAACATCTTCCTGCTGGTGCTGCTGTACACCTCGATGAACCTCCCGATCGCCGTCTGGATGATGCGGTCGTTCCTCGTCGAGGTGCCGGGCGAGATCCTCGAGGCGGCGTCGATGGACGGCGCCGGCCTCGTCCGCACGCTGAAGTCCGTCGTGGTGCCGATCGTGTCGCCGGGCATCGCGGCGACGGCGCTCATCTGCTTCATCTTCAGCTGGAACGAGCTCCTGTTCGCCCGCGTGCTCACCTCGACCGCCTCGCAGACGGCACCGGTGTTCCTCACCGGCTTCGTCACCAGCCAGGGCCTGTTCCTCGCCCAGGTCTGCGCCGCCGCCGTCGTCGTGTCGCTGCCGGTGCTCATCGCCGGCTTCGCGGCGCAGGACAAGCTGGTGCAGGGCCTGTCGCTCGGGGCAGTCAAGTAGGCATGACCGCGCTCACCCCCGCAGGCCTGTCCGAGCTGCGCGACCGCCTGCCCGTCCCGTCCTACGACCGGTCTGCGCTGAGCGTGGGCATCGTCCACCTCGGCGTCGGCGGCTTCCACCGCGCGCACGAGGCGATGTACCTGGACCGGCTCATGTCCGAGGGCAAGGCGCTCGACTTCGCCATCTGCGGCGTGGGGGTGCTGCCGTCCGACGCCCGGATGCGCGACGCGCTGCAGGCCCAGGACGGCCTGTACACGCTCGTGGAGAAGTCCGCCGACGGCAGCTGGGACGCCCGGGTCGTCGGGTCGATCGTCGAGTACCTGCTGGCGCCGGACGACCCCGAGCGCGTCGTCGAGCGGATGGCCGACCCGGCGGTGCGGATCGTCTCGCTGACGGTCACCGAGGGCGGCTACAACATCGACCCCGTCACCCACGCGTTCGTGGCCGACGCCCCCGAGGTGCTGCGCGACTTGGAGCCGGGGGCGCAGCCCGCGACGACGTTCGGGCTGGTCGTCGAGGCGCTGGTGCGGCGCCGCGAGCGCGGCCACGCGCCGTTCACGGTGATGTCCTGCGACAACATCCCCGGCAACGGCGACGTCGCCCGGAGCAGCTTCGCGGCCTTCGCCGCGCTGCGCGACCCCGAGCTCGGTGAGTGGGTGGCCGAGCAGGTGCGGTTCCCGAACTCGATGGTCGACCGGATCACCCCCGTCACGACCGACGAGGACCGGGCCGCCGTCCACGAGCGGTTCGGCGTCGACGACCGCTGGCCGGTCGTCTGCGAGCCGTTCACGCAGTGGGTCCTCGAGGACCGCTTCGGCGACGGCCGGCCGCCGTGGGAGGACGCCGGCGCGCAGCTCGTCGACGACGTCGAGCCCTACGAGCTCATGAAGCTGCGCCTGCTGAACGCCAGCCACCAGGCGCTGTGCTACTTCGGCTACCTGGCCGGCTACCGGCTCGTGCACGACGTCGCGCAGGACCCGCTGTTCGCCGAGTTCCTGCTGGCCTACATGGAGCGCGAGGGCACGCCCACCCTGCCGCCGGTGCCGGGCATCGACCTCGGGGGCTACCGGCGGGAGCTCGTCGAGCGGTTCTCCAACGCGCACGTGCGCGACACCGTCGCCCGGCTGTGCGCCGAGAGCTCCGACCGCATCCCCACCTGGCTGGTGCCGGTGGTGCGGCACAACCTCGCGCACGGCGGCGAGGTGCACCGATCGGCTGCGGTGATCGCCAGCTGGGCGCGCTACGCCGAGGGCGTCGACGAGAAGGGCGAGCCGATCGACGTCGTCGACCGGCTCGCCGGCCCGCTCGGCGAGGCGGCCGCGCGCTACGAGCAGGACCCGCTCGCCTTCCTGCGCGACCGGACCCTGTTCGGCGACCTCGTCGACGAGCCGCGCTTCGTCGAGCCCTACGGTGAGGCCCTCGAGCTGCTGCACCGCACCGGTGCGCGCGCCACGCTCGAGGCCCTGGCGGCGCAGTCCGGCCCCGCACCCACCTGACGAGGAGCAGCATGCGCGTCGCCGTCCTGAACGGCCCGAACGACCTGACGGTGCAGGAGCGACCGGAGCCGCAGCCGGGTCCGGGACAGGTGAAGGTGCGGGTCGTCTCGGTCGGCGTCTGCGGGTCCGACACCCACTACTACGACCACGGACGCATCGGCGACTTCGTCGTGGAGGCGCCGCTCGTGCTCGGGCACGAGGCCTCCGGCGAGGTGGTCGAGGTCGGGCCGGGCGGCACCGGGCTGCGCCCCGGCCAGCGCGTGTCGCTCGAGCCGGGCGTGCCGGACCTCACCTGCGAGCAGTGCCTCGCCGGGCGCTACAACCTCTGCCCCGACATGCGCTTCTTCGCGACGCCGCCGGTCGACGGCGCCTTCGCCGAGTACGTCGTGGTCCACGCGGCGTTCGCCCACCCGGTGCCGGACACGATGAGCGACGACGCGGCCGCCCTGCTCGAGCCCCTGTCGGTCGGCATCTGGGCCTGCCGCAAGGCCGGGGTGACGGCCGGGTCGCGGGTGCTCATCACCGGCGCCGGGCCGATCGGCCTGGTCAGCGTGCAGACGGCGCTGGCCTTCGGCGCCACCGAGGTCGTCGTGTCGGACGTCAACCCCGCCCGGCTGGCGCTCGCCGCCGAGCTCGGCGCGACGTCGGTCGTCGACGCCCGCACCGAGAGCGTCCGCGACCTGCCGCGGGCGCCGCAGGTGCTGGTCGAGTGCTCGGGCTTCCCGGCCGCGATCGGCGACGGCATCCGGGCGCTCGACCGGGCCGGCCGTGCGGTGCTCATCGGCATGGGCGGTGACGAGGTGCCCCTGCCGCTGTCGGCCGTGCAGAACCGCGAGCTCGTCGTCACCGGGGTCTTCCGGTACGCCAACACCTGGCCCACCGCGATCGCGCTCGTGAGCGCCGGCCGGGTCGACCTCGACCGGCTCGTGACCGGCTCGTACAGCCTCGAGCAGGCCGTCGACGCCCTCACCGCGAGCCGGCGCGACCCGTCCGCGGTCAAGGCGGTCGTGCGCCCGCAGCCGGCCTGACCGGACGGGTGCTCCCTGTGCCGGCGGGCGGGCCCATGAGCTCGTTCGACGACCTCGCCGCCCGCGCCGCCGCGCTCGTGCGGCCCGGCGGCCGGGCGGTGCTCGGCCTGACCGGGCCGCCCGGCGCCGGCAAGTCGACGCTCGCCGCCCGCCTGGTGGGCGCGCTCGCGGGAGCGGCGGTGCTGGTCCCGATGGACGGCTTCCACCTGGCCGATCCCGAGCTCGACCGGCTCGGCCGCCGGGGCCGCAAGGGCGCGCCCGACACCTTCGACGCCGCCGGGTACGTGCACCTGCTGCGCCGGCTGCGGGAGCGCACCGACGAGGTCGTGTACGCCCCGGTGTTCCACCGGGAGCAGGAGCAGGCGGTCGCCGGTGAGTTGCCGGTGCTCGCCGAGGTCCCGCTCGTCGTGACCGAGGGCAACTACCTGCTGGCGGACGGGCCGTTCGCCCCCGTCCGCGGGCTGCTCACCGCCTGCTGGTACGTCGACCCGGACGACGCGGTGCGGGTCGAGCGGCTGATCGCCCGGCACGTGCTGCACGGCCGCACGCCGTCGGACGCCCGCGCCTGGGTGCTGGGCAGCGACGAGGCCAACGCCCGCCTCGTGGCGGCGACCCGCGAGCGGGCCGACCTGGTGGTCCGGCTCGCCGACCAGGCGTAGGTCCCGTCCGGCGGGCTCACCCGTTCGGCCGCCTCCGGTCGCCGCACGCGTGGGCCGTCCGGGCCTGCGCTGCCTGGCCCGCTGGGGCCAGGCGGATTGCGCCGTCCAGTGGCTCAAGTCCGGCGCGGCGCTGCCGACATGGGGACAGACGCGGCAGCTGGTCCGCACACGCAGTCCCCCGGAGGCCGACATGTCGCACGACCGCACCCACCGCCTCACCCGGACGGCCCCCCGCCTGGCCGTGACCGGGCTCGCGCTGCTCGGTGCGCTGCTGGGACAGGCCCCCACGGCTGCGGTCGCCGGTCCCGCGCCGACGCCTGCGGCCACCCTGGCGCAGGCCACCCCGGTGCAGGCCGGACCGTCGGCGCAGCCGCACGGGCTGGACCCCGGCCTGGCGCTGCGCGGGCCCGAGCAGGCCGTCGTCGTGACCGGACACGGCGACCTCGCGCGCGCCGTGCGGGCCGCCGGCGGCCGCGTGCGCGCCGACCTGCCGCTCGTCGACGGCGTCTCGGCGGTCGTCCCGGCCGAGCGGCTCGCGGGCCTGGCCAGCTCCTCGGCGGTCACCGCCGTGACCGCCGACCGCAGCGGCAGCTTCTCCGACGTCGCGTGGGACGAGGAGGCGTCGGCCTCGACCTTCACCCGCTCGGCGCAGATCACCCCCAGCTGGGCGCGCGGCAACTACGGCGCCGGCGTCGGCGTGGCCGTGCTCGACACCGGCGTCTCGCCGCTGCCCGACCTCGCCGGCCGGCTCGTGCACGGCCCCGACCTGTCCGGTGAGGGCACCGTCGTCGACAGCTTCGGGCACGGCACCGTGATGGCCGGCATCATCGCCGGCGACGGCGCCGCCTCGGCGGGGCGCTCGACCGGCGCGTACCCCGGCGCCGCACCGGCGTCGCACGTGGTGGCCGTCAAGGTTGCCGGCCGCAACGGCGTCGTCGACGTCTCGACCGTGCTGCAGGCGATGCACTGGATCTCCGCCTACCGCGAGCAGTACGGCATCCGCGTGCTGAACCTGTCGTGGGGCGTCCACTCCACCCAGTCGCCGACCGTCGACCCGCTCAACCACGCCGTGCAGCGGCTGTGGAAGGAGGGCATCGTCGTGGTCGTCGCCGCCGGCAACAGCGGCTCGGCGGCCGGGACCATCACCAAGCCGGGCGACGACCCGGTCGTGCTCACCGTCGGTGCGCTGAACGACCACGGTGACGCCGAGCCGAACAACGACGACGTGCCGCAGTGGTCCTCGCGCGGCCCGACGGCCGCCGGTGCGGCCAAGCCCGACCTGGTGGCCCCCGGCCGCAGCATCGTCGGCCTGGCCTCGCCGGGCTCGGCCGTGACGGTCGAGAACCCCAAGGCGGTCGTCGCGACGTCCTACGTGCGCGGGTCCGGCTCCTCGCAGGCGGCCGCCGTCACGTCCGGCGCCGCCGCGCTCCTGCTCGCCGCCCGGCCGTCGCTGACGCCGGACGACGTGAAGAGCCTGCTCATGGGCACCGCCGTCCCGCTGTCCGGCACCAGCCGCTTCGCGCAGGGCCGCGGACGGCTGTCGCTCGAGCCGGCCATGACCGCGACGCCCGGCGACGTCCCGCAGGTGCTCGAGGCCAGCGGCCTCGGCTCGCTCGACGCCAGCCGCGGCAGCCAGCGCGTGGTCGCCGACTGCGACGGGGTGCAGCGCGAGATCCGCGGCGAGATCGACGTCCGCTGCCAACCCTGGGACCCGGCCCGCTGGGCCGGCTCGGCCTGGGGCAGCGACGCCTGGACCGGCTCGGCGTGGAAGGGCGCGGAGTGGACCGGCAGCGCCTGGAAGGGCGTCGGCTGGTCCGAGGCCACCTGGACCGGCTCGGCCTGGAAGGGCGGCACCTGGACGGCCGGCAGCTGGTACGGCTCGCGCGGCTGGACCGGCGACGCCGCGGTCACGACGCCGTGGACCGGATCGGCCTGGAAGGACGCCGCCTGGACCGGCAGCGCCTGGAAGGACGGCGTGTGGACGCGCGGCAGCTGGACCACCGGCTCCTACGACGACCTGCTCACCGCGTTCTGGGGGACCACCCCGAAGCCCGGCAAGGCGGTCAAGGGCGAGCCGTTCACCCCGGCGGGCGGCAGCGGCTCGTGAGCGCCGCCCCCCTCGTGCCGTCCGCGCCCGCCGCGCCCGCCGTCGTCCGGGCGCGGGCGCTGCTCGCGCTCGTCAGCACCGTCGGCGTCACCGGCTCCGCCGTGCTCGTCTGGGGCGCCTGGCAGTTCGGCGCCGCCGGGCAGGCGCCCGGCAGGTACTTCCTGCTCATCGTCGTCACGACCCTGCTGACCGACGTCACCGCGATCGACCTGCGGGTCGGCCGGCACGCCGAGTCGTTCACCTGGTCCGAGCTGAGCATCGTGCTCGGCCTCGCGCTGCTGCCGCCCGACCAGCTGCTGCTCACCGCGCTGGCCCTCGGCGTCGCCTACCTCGCGACCGGGCAGCCACTCGTGAAGTGGGTGCTCAACGTCGGCTCGTACGCCGTCGGCCTCGGGCTCGCCGCGTGGGTGTGCCACGCCATCACCACTCCGGACTTCGACAGCCCCGTCCGCTCGGCCGTCGCCCTGCTCGCGGGCGTCGTCTGCTTCGGGGTGTGGAACAAGCTCACGATCGTCGCCGCCATCTCGCTGGCGCAGGGCCGCCCGCTGCTGGGCGTCCTGCGCTCCGAGCTCGCCTCGAGCGTCGTCGTCTTCTGCTGCAACGTCGGGCTCGCCTTCGGCTGCCTCGGGCTCGCGCTCAGCCACCGCGTCCTGGTCTGGGTGGCGCCGGCGTGCATCGTGCTGGCCGGCGTGCTGAACCGCTGCTACCTGCGGCTCGTGCAGGACCGCGCCGCGTGGCGCGAGCTGGAGCGGGCCGGTCGCGAGCTCACCGCGCTCGACGAGCAGGTGCTCGTCGCGACCGCCCTGACCCGGGTGACCGCGCTCATGCAGTCCGACGGCGCCGAGCTGCGGCTGCACTCGGGCGACCAGCACCTCGTGCACCGCCTGCGCGACGGCGCGCTCGAGCGGGGCAGCGCCGGAGCGTCGTCGCCCGCCGCCCCCACGGTCACCGTCGCCCGCACCGACGGCTCGGCGGGCCTGCCGGTCGAGTGCACCGAGGCCGCGGTCCCGCTCGAGAGCCCCGGCGGACCGCTCGGCGCCCTCGTCGTGCAGTACGACGGCAGCGTGCGCCTCAACCGCCGCGAGCGCAGCCAGCTCACCGCGTACGCCGGCTCGCTCGCCGTCGCGCTCTGCAACGCGCGCCTGCACGCCCAGCTGCAGTCGCAGGCCGACCGCAGCGCCCACGAGGCCGTGCACGACGGGCTCACCGGCCTGCCCAACCGCACGCTGCTGCGGGCCAGGGTCGGCGAGGCGATCGCCGCGGGCTCGGAGGTGTCCGTCCTGCTGCTCGACCTCGACCGCTTCAAGCCGGTGAACGACACCCACGGGCACGAGGCCGGCGACGAGGTGCTGCGGGTCGTCGCCCAGCGCCTGCGCGCTGCCCTGCGTCCGGGCGACGTCGTGGCGCGGCTCGGTGGCGACGAGTTCGCCGTGCTGCTGCGCGACGCGAGCGGCACCCGCCAGCTGGCCGACCGGCTGCGCACCGTCGTCGCGGCGCCCGTCCCGGTCGGCGACGCGGTCGTCACGGTCGGCGCGAGCGTCGGCTGCGCGACCCACCCCGCGGACGGCAGCAGCTACGAGGCGCTGCTGCGCGCCGCCGACGAGGACATGTACGCCGTGAAGCGCCGCACCGCAGCGCTCGAGGGGGCGCGGGCGGCGACCAGCGAGCCGCACCCGCGCACCGAGCGCCGGTCGCCGACCGGCGGACGCCGGCTCGTCGCGCTGCGCCCGAGCGCCGAGGCCGCCGGCGGCGAGCAGTCGGCGGTCGGCTGACGGTCCCTGCGAGGTCGGGCGACGGGTCCGGCGCCGGCCCGCTGCGCTGCCCCGCGCCCGGCCCGGCGCCTTGACCTCGTGCGGCCGACCGTCCAGCGTCCTGCCCGTGACCGCGCGCGCCAGCTCTGCCGTGCCCGTGCCGGGCGCCGACCCCCTGCCGCCGGCGCTCGAGGACGCGCTGACGGCCTTCGCCCGGCACCTGCGGCTCGAGCTGTCACGCTCCGCGCACACCGTGCGGGCCTACAGCTCCGACGTCGCGTCGCTGCTCGCCCACGCGGCGCGCCGCGGCGCCACGACGCCCGCCGACGTCGACCTCGCCGTGCTGCGCAGCTGGCTTGCCGCGTCCCGGTCGGCGGGTGCGGCGCGCACGACGTTGGCCCGGCGCGGCTCGAGCGCGCGCGTCTTCACCGCCTGGGCGCACCGGCGCGGCGCGCTCGAGGCCGATCCCGGCCTGCTGCTGGCGACGCCCAAGGGGCACCGCCGCCTGCCCGAGGTCCTGCGCCCGGACGAGGCGGCGCAGCTGGTCGACCAGGTCGACGGCGGCTCGCCCGAGCAGCTGCGCGACCGGCTCGTGCTCGAGCTGCTGTACGCGACGGGCATCCGGGTGGGCGAGCTGTGCGGGCTCGACGTGGACGGCGTCGACGGCGAGCGGCAGGTGCTCCGGGTGCTCGGCAAGGGCGCGCGGGAGCGGACCGTCCCGTACGGCCAGCCCGCCGCCCGCGCGCTGCGGGCC
>CAXTFU010000137.1:0-504 GCA_964243385.1 uncultured bacterium
GGGCCGGCGCCCGCACCGCGGCTCCCGGTGTGCTGGCGTCGGCGCTGGCCGGTGCGACGAGCGCCACGGTGCTGCGGCGGCGCGGCGGGCGGTCGGCCCGGACCGCCGCCCTCTACCGTCTTGGGCTCGCCGCGGTGGTCGTCCGACGGCTGTCGTCCGAGGGAGCGCCGTGAGCATCGGGATCGTCGACGCCGTCGTGCTGGGCGTGGTCGAGGGGCTGACGGAGTTCCTGCCCGTCTCGAGCACCGGCCACCTGACCATCGCCGAGGGGCTGCTCGGGCTCGACGTCGACGACCCGTCGGTCACCGCCTTCACGGCCGTCATCCAGGTCGGTGCGATCGCCGCGGTGTTCCTGTTCTTCGCGAAGGACATCTGGCGCTTCTTCCTCGGCTTCGTCGCCGGGGTGCGCTCGGCCGAGGGCCGGCGCACCGACGACTGGCGCTTCACCCTCGCCGTGGTGCTCGGCTCGCTGCCGATCGGCGTCGTCGGGTTGCTGTTCGAGGA
>CAXTFU010000137.1:514-12010 GCA_964243385.1 uncultured bacterium
GTGCCGGTGCTGCGGTCGCTCGTACGGGTGGGGACCGCGCCCGCGGCCGGTGTGTCTGAGATGCTGGTCCTGCGGCGGCGCGGCAGCCAGTCGCGCGGTGAGACCGACGTGACGATCACCGACGGGCTGGTCATCGGGCTGGTGCAGTGCATCGCGCTGGTGCCCGGGGTGTCGCGCTCGGGCGCCACGATCTCGGCCGGGCTGCTGCTCGGGCTCGACCGCGTCACCGCCACCCGCCTCGCGTTCTTCCTGGCCATCCCCGCGCTCACCGCGGCGGGCGCCAAGGAGCTGCCCTCGGCGCTGGACGGCGTGGCGGTCGGGCCGGTCGTCGTCGGCACGGTCGTGTCGTTCGTGGTCGGCTACGCCTCGATCGCCTGGCTGCTCCGCCTGGTCGCGAGCCGCTCGATCGAGTTCTTCGTGCCCTACCGCGTCGCGCTGGGCCTGGTGGTGCTGGGCGTGCTCGCCGTCGTGTAGCGCCCGCCGGCGCGGGTGGCAGGCTCGGGACGTGCCCTCCGCCGCCGAGGCCGCCTGCGCGGCGCCCACCCCCACGTCGTGCCCGGCGCACACCCGGGTCTACCGGCACGGGCGGCTGGAGGCGTCCGGCTTCCCCGTCGACGCGGTGAGCGACCTGCTCGGGGAGGACGGGACGGTCGTCTGGGTCGACCTGCTGGCGCCGTCCGAGGACGACGTCGCGGTGCTCGTCGCCGAGCTCGGCCTGCACGAGCTGGCCGTCGAGGACGCGCTGGTCGAGCGGCACCAGCGACCCAAGCTCGACCGCTACGGCGACTCCGCGCTGCTGTCGGCGTACGCCGTGGCGAGCGCGCCCGGGCCGGACGGCGCGCCGGTGCTCTCGGTCGGCGAGCTCGCCGCCTTCGTCACCCCCCGCGCCCTGGTGACCGTCCGCAAGGACCCGCTGCTGTCGCTGCCCGACCTGCTCGCCCGCTGGGACGCGTCCCCCGAGCTCGCCGCGAGCGGCGTCGCGTTCCTGCTGCACGGCCTGCTCGACCTCGTCGTCGACGGCTGCACCGCCGTGCTGGCCGAGCTCGACGACGAGGCCGACGAGCTCGAGGACCTGCTGTTCGACGGTGCGCCGCAGACGCCCGCGCTGCAGCGGCGCTCCTTCGCGCTCCGCAAGGACGTCACCGCGATCGGCCGCCGCGTGCTGCCGCTGCAGGACGTCCTGACCGCGGTGGCCCGCGCCGACAGCGGCCTGGTGGACGAGCGGATGGCGCCGTACCTGCGCGACGTCGCCGACCACCTGCACCGCGCCGCGGAGCACGTCGACGCCCTGCGCGACCTGCTGGCGTCGCTGCTGTCGACGAACCTCGCGCTGCAGAGCAACCGGCTCAACGAGACGGTGTTCCGGCTGACGGCCTACGCCGCGATCCTGGCCGCGACGACCGCCGTGACCGGCTACTTCGGGCAGAACGTCCCGTTCCCCGGCTCGCAGGAGCGCAGCGGGTTCGTGGCGTCCACCCTGCTGCTCGTCGGCTCGGTCGTCGGGCTGTACGCGTTCTTCAAGCGCAAGGGCTGGCTCTAGCGCGCCGGACCGGGCCGCCCGGACGACGGCCGGGCCGCGGCAGGTAGCGTCGCGCGCCGGAAGCGGCCCGTTGGCCCCTCGAGCGCGTGCCCGCGGGCACCTCACCGTCAGGAGAGCCGTCGACGTGCCGAGCGCCCCGGTGGACCGGTCCCGACGGCCGGACGGGGCGCCGGCCGCGCAGCCGGACGCCTCCTGCGGGTAGCGGCAGCGGTGCGTCCTCGACCCGGCAGCCGTGGCTCCTCGCGCGTCCCGTCCCCGGACCCGAGCCAGGTCGTCACGCGGATCCGGCCGCCTGCCCGTTGGGGCGACCTGCAGGTGCGGGAGCTGCTGGGCTTCTGGGAGCTCGGCTCCCGCCTCGTCCGGCGCGACCTCACGCTGCGCTACCGGCAGACCCTGCTGGGCGTGGCCTGGGTGGTCCTGCAGCCGCTCGTCGCAGCGGGGGCGTTCACGGTGATCTTCAGCCGGGTCGCGGGCCTGCCGTCCGCCGAGGGCGTGCCCTACTTCGTGCTGGCCTTCTGGGGCTCGACGGCGTTCACCGCCTTCAGCGCGGGGCTCATCCGGTCGTCGTCGTCGCTGGTGGCGAACGCCGCGCTCGTCTCGAAGGTGTACTTCCCGCGCCTGCTGCTGCCGCTGAGCACGCTCGGCTCGAACACCCTCGACGTGCTGGTGGCCAGCGGCCTGGGCCTCGTGCTCACCCTCGCGACCGGCGTCCGACCCGGCTGGGCGCTGCTGCTGCTGCCGCTGTGGCTCGTGGTCCTGCAGCTGCTCGGGCTCGGGATCGGCCTGGTGTTCGCCCCGCTGACGGTGAAGTACCGCGACGTCGGGTACGTGCTGCCGCTGCTCGCGCAGACGCTGCTGTTCGTCAGCCCGGTCGGCTACAGCCTGGCCACGGTGCCGCCGGACCTGCGGACGGCGTACCTGCTCAACCCGCTCGCGCCGCTGCTGGAGGGCGTCCGGTGGTCGGCCGTCGACGGCCCCGCACCGCCCGCGTGGTCGGTGGCGCTCGTCGTGCTCGTCGTGCTGGCGGTCCTGGTGCTCGGCGCGACGGTCTTCCGGCGCCAGGAGCGGAGCTTCGCCGATGTCATCTGACGACGTCGCCGTGTCGATCCGCGGCCTCGGCAAGGACTACCGCCTGGCGGCCGCCCCCACCGAGTCGACCCTGAGCGAGACGATCGGGCGCCGCCTGCGCCGACCCCTGCGGTCCGCGCGCCCGTCCACGACCTTCTCGGCCCTGCAGGACGTCACCCTGGACGTCCCCCGCGGGCAGGTCCTCGGCCTCGTCGGGCGCAACGGCGCAGGCAAGAGCACGCTGCTGAAGATCCTCACCCGCATCACCCCGCCCACGCGCGGCGAGGCCCTCCTGCGCGGGCGGGTCGGCAGCCTGCTGGAGGTCGGCACCGGCTTCCACCCCGAGCTCACCGGCCGCGAGAACATGTTCCTCAACGGGGCGATCCTCGGCATGCGGGCCCGGCAGGTGCAGGCCCGCTTCGACAGCATCGTGGAGTTCGCCGGCGTCGAGCGCTTCCTCGACACCCCGGTGAAGCGCTACTCCAGCGGCATGTACGTCCGCCTGGCCTTCGCCCTGGCCGTGCACCTGGACGCCGACGTCCTGCTCGTCGACGAGGTGCTGGCGGTCGGCGACCAGGAGTTCCAGGAGCGGAGCCTGGCCAAGATGCGGTCCGTCGCCACCGACGGGCGCACGGTCGTGCTGGTGAGCCACCAGCTCAACACGGTGGCCGCGCTGTGCGACTCCGCCGTCTACCTGCGCGGGGGCCGCGTCGTGCAGCACGGCCCGGTGACCGAGACGATCGGCCGCTACCTCGAGGACAGCCGCGCCGTGCAGGGCGACCACGACCTCACCGACTTCACCGGCCGCACGGGCAGCGGCGAGGTGCGCCTGGTCTCGGCGCAGGTGGTGGACGGGGTGCAGCCGCTGGCCGTCGACTGGGTGCTGCGCGGGCTGCACGGCACGGAGGTCGTCTACGTGTCCGTGCACGTCGTCGACCGGCAGGGCCTGACGGTCCTGCAGTGCGACAGCCGGCTCGTGCACCCCAGCTTCACCGTCCGCGAGGGCGAGGACGCCGACGGCCGCTTCGTGCTGCGCAGCCCGGCGCTCAAGCCCGGGCGCTACCGCCTGGACGTCTTCGTCTGCCGGCCGTCGGGCTACGTCGACGTCGTCGAGGACGCGCTGCGCTTCGAGGTGCCGCCGCTGCTGCCGTACCCGTACGCGGCGCCGCCCGACGCGAGCGCGGACGGGACGGTGCTGGCCGACTTCGGCTACGAGGCCGGCGGCTGAGCCGGCCGCGCCGCCGCGCGTCGCCGCTCGGCCTCGGCCCGCAGCCGGCGCTGGCGGCGCAGGTACCAGCGCAGCTCGTGCCGGTGCGTCCACAGGCTCCGGACCAGCTCGGGCGGCGTCCGCCGCGGCGGGGGCGCGGACGCCCACAGCGCGTCCGCGACGACCCGGCCCTGCGCGTCCTGCGCCGCCAGCGAGCTGGTGCTGGCGTGCTCGCGGTAGTCGTAGAGGACGTCGGGGAGGTTGGCGAGGCGCCCGCCGATGCGCGTCCAGAGGTCGTAGTCCTCGGCCGGCCACAGCGTGCCGTCGTAGCCGCCGGCCGCGCGCACCGCCTGCGCGCGCATCAGGACGCAGCCGTGGGTGAAGGGGCTGGTGAGGTACATCTCCCGGCGCAGGTCCTTGTCGTGCCGCATGAGCCGCACCACGATGCCCGGCTCCCCGTGCACGTCCATCCTGCGGTAGCGGCTGCCGACGACCGAGACCTCCGGATGGGCGTCGAGGAACGCCACCTGCCGGCGCAGCCGCTCCGGCGCGCTGCGGTCGTCGCCGTCCATGCGCGCGACGTACTCGCCCCGGGCGACGGCCAGCCCGCGGTTCAGCGCGGCCGCCATGCCCGCGTTCGGCTGCGTCAGGACGACCATGCGCGGGTCGTCGTAGGACTGCAGGACCTCGGCGGTCCCGTCGGTCGAGCCGTCGTCGACGACGACCAGCTCGAGGTCGCGGTAGGTCTGGGCCAGCACGCTGTCGACCGCCTCCCGCACGAACGGGGCGCAGTCGTAGGCGGGCAGCAGGACCGTCACGCGCGGCACGCAGCGACCCTAGTGGCCGTC
Source organism: uncultured bacterium (assembly GCA_964243385.1). Classification (GTDB taxonomy): domain Bacteria; phylum Actinomycetota; class Actinomycetes; order Mycobacteriales; family SCTD01; genus SCTD01. The sequence goes on from CAXTFU010000137.1 coordinate 5,178, forward strand.
GACCGGCGGACGAGCGCGCGCTGCAGGCCGGTGCCGCGGGCGGTGCTTGCGCCGGTGCCGCCGGCCGGCTGGCCGTACGGTGACGCGATGACCACCGTCGTGCTCGTCCGCCACGGCCTCACGGCGATGACCGGACCCGTCCTGGCCGGCTGGACCCCCGGCCTCCACCTCGACGAGCGGGGGGTCGCGCAGGCGGCGGCGGTGGCCGAGCGGCTGCGCCCGGTGCCGTTCGACGCCGTCGTCTCCAGCCCGCTCGACCGCTGCCTGGACACCGCGGGGGCGGTCCTGGAGGGCCGCGCCCTCGAGCTCCAGGTCGAGGACCGGCTGGGGGAGTGCCGGTACGGCGACTGGACGGGGCGCCCGCTCAAGGAGCTGGCCAAGGACCCGCTGTGGAAGGTCGTGCAGGCGCACCCGTCGGCCGTGGTCTTCCCCGGGCCGGAGGGCGAGGCGCTGCGCGACACGCAGGCGCGCGCGGTCGCCGCCGTCCGCGACTGGAACGCCCGGCTCGGCCCCGACGCCACCTGGCTGGCCTGCTCGCACGGCGACGTCATCAAGGCCGTCGTCGCCGACGCGATGGGGCTGCACCTCGACCAGTTCCAGCGCATCATGATCGACCCCTGCTCGGTCACCGTGATCCGCTACACCGAGCTGCGGCCGTTCGTCGTCCGGGTCAACGACACCGGCGGCGGCGTGGCCGATCTCGTCCCGCCGAAGAAGAAGGGCCGGCGCCGCCGGGCGAGCTCGGACGCCCCGGTCGGCGGCGGGAGCGGCGCGGCGGACGCGTGACGCCGCAGCCGGGTGCGCCTGCGCCGTCGCGGACGGACGCCGTCGCTGCGCAGCCCCCGCGCGGCTAGGCTCGTGACCGTGCCACGTCAGGTGTTCCTCTTCGACCCGCCGGACCGCTTCGTCGCCGGCACGGTGGGCCAGCCCGGCGACCGCACCTTCTACCTGCAGGCCGCCGGCGCGGGTCGCACCGTGTCCGTCGCCCTGGAGAAGGTGCAGGTCCAGGTGCTCGCCGAGCGCCTCGAGGAGCTGCTCGAGGAGGTCCGCCGGCGCGGCGTCGGCGAGGTCCCGGCGGTCGTCCCGACCGAGCTCGAGGACACCGCGCCGCTGGACGCCCCCGTCGAGGAGGAGTTCCGCGTCGGCACCATGGGGCTGGCCTGGGACGGCGACGACGACCGCGTCGTCGTCGAGGCGCTCGCCCCCGCCGAGAGCGAGGAGGTCGAGGTCGAGCCGCTGTCCGAGACCGACGAGGGGCCGGACGCGCTGCGCGTCCGCATCACCGCCGCCGCTGCCCGCGCGTTCGTGAAGCGGGCGCAGCGCGTCGTGGCCGCCGGCCGTCCGCCGTGCCCGCTCTGCGCCCTGCCGCTCGACCCGGAGGGCCACATCTGCCCCCGCCAGAACGGCCACCGGCGATGACCGGCCGCTCGTCCTGACCGGCTCCGGGGCTGCGGGTGACGCGGGTCTGCCGGACACTGGGCCCGTGGACGTCACGCTCGAGCTCGACGAGGTGCTGCGGCTGCTCCGCGACGGCGAGCTGACGGTCGAGGGCCGGCTCGTCGACGCCAGCAACGCCACCCTGTACTGCACCGCGACGCTCGACGAGGTCACCGCGGCGGTCGTCTACAAGCCCGTGCGGGGCGAGCGGCCGCTGTGGGACTTCCCGGACGGCACGCTGGCCGGTCGCGAGGTGTCGGCCTACCTGGTGAGCCAGGCGACCGGCTGGGACGTCGTGCCGCCGACCGTGCTGCGCGAGGGGCCGTTCGGGCCGGGCATGTGCCAGCTGTGGGTCGACGTCGACGAGTCGGTCGACCTCGCCCAGCTCGCCCGCAGCGACCACCCCGACCTGCGGCGCATGGCGGTCTTCGACGCGGTGGTGAACAACGCCGACCGCAAGGGCGGCCACCTGCTGCCGCGCGAGGACGGCCGCGTGCAGGGCGTCGACCACGGCATCTGCTTCTCGCACGAGGACAAGCTGCGGACGCTGCTGTGGCAGTGGCGCGGCAAGCGGCTGACCGACGAGGCCGTCGAGGTGCTGTCGTCGGTGCGGGCGCAGCTCGAGGGTCCGCTCGGCGAGGCGCTGCACGAGCTGCTCACCGTGCGGGAGGTCCGGGCGACGGTGGCCCGGGTCGACCGGCTGCTCACCTCGCGCTGCCACCCGCAGCCGAGCGAGGACTGGCCCGCGATCCCCTGGCCGCCGTTCTAGCGGGTGCCGCCCGGGACAGGGCTGCCCCCCCGGGGGCAGGACTGGCGGCTAGGGCAGGACGACGCAGCCGGCCGGACGGCCGACCTTGAGCAGTCCGGCGCGGTCGCCCGCCTGCAGGTCCGACACCGACCGCGGGAGCACGGTCGCCATGAGCTGGCGGGGGTCGCCGACGTGCGCCAGGCCCATCGTGTGGCCGAGCTCGTGCAGGGCGACGGCCTGCCACGACACCGCACCGCGCAGCGGCAGGCGGTCGGTGCGGTCGAAGGCGATGACCGCGGCGCGCATGGCGGCGACCTTGCTGCCGTCGGGCCGCTGCACGCCGAACCACGAGGTGCGGGTCATCGCGAGCGTGCCGCGCGGCTGACCCCGCAGCAGGTCGCTGCGGCTGCCGTCGGTCCAGCCGAGCAGCACCGGCGGGTAGGTCTGGCGCGCCGAGCGGGGCAGGACCGCCGAGGTCGGGGTCGTGCCCGTCGCGCCGACGTAGGTCCAGGTGGTCCCGCTCGCGGCGGCGACCCGGGCGACGGCGGCCTTCAGCACCGCGAGGCCGCCGGCGGGTGCGCCGGCCAGGTTGACCGACCAGCGGATCGGGGCGCAGGGGTTCCAGCGCACCGGCCGGCCGTCGAGCACCGAGGAGAAGGCGTAGCCCCGGCTGGCCACCGAGGCCCGCACGCCGGCGCCCAAGCGGTCGTCCAGGCCCGCCGCGGCCGTGGTGGTGCCGGCGAGGGCTCCCGTGCCGCGTCCCGGGACGAGCAGGACGGCCAGGGCGGCGAGGAGCAGGAGCACCGTGAGGGTGGCGGTGCGTCGGACGGGGGTGGCGGGCATGCGCTGGTCATCGGCGTGCCGGACCGGCCCGGTCGCCACCCGATCGGGTGTCGTGCGGGACGGCCGCGCGCCCGATCTCGGTACGCTCGACCGCATGCAGTCCTGGCCCGCGGCGACGCTCCCGACCCTCCCGGAGCACGCCGACGCGGCGCCCCTCCGCCTGCACGACGCCGCGACGGGCGGGCTCGTCGACGTCCTGCCCGACGGGCCGACCGCTCGGCTCTACGTCTGCGGGATCACGCCCTACGACGCGACGCACCTCGGGCACGCGGCCACCTACCTCGCCTTCGACACGCTGGTCCGGCTGTGGCGCGACCGGCGGCTGTCGGTGGACTACGTGCAGAACGTCACCGACATCGACGACCCGCTGCTGGAGCGGGCGAACCGCGACGGCGAGGACTGGGTCGTGGTCGCCGAGCGCGAGACGGCGCTGTTCCGCGAGGACATGACGGCGCTGCGGGTGCTGCCCCCGACGTCCTACGTCGGCGCGGTCGAGGCGATGGACGAGATCGCCGGCTTCGTCGTGCGCCTCGTCGAGTCCGGCGCCGCCTACCGGGTCGACGAGGACGTCTACTTCTCCGTCGCGGCCGCCGAGCACTTCGGGCAGGTCTCCGGCTTCGACGCCGCTACGATGCTGGCGCTCGCCGCCGAGCGCGGCGGCGACCCCGACCGCCCCGGCAAGAAGGACCCGCTCGACCCGCTGCTGTGGCTGGCCGCGCGTCCGGGCGAGCCGGCGTGGGACTCGCCGCTCGGCCGCGGCCGTCCCGGCTGGCACGTCGAGTGCTCGGCCATCGCGCTGCACCGGCTCGGCGAGGCGTTCGACGTGCAGGGCGGCGGCTCCGACCTCGTCTTCCCGCACCACGAGATGTCGGCTGCGCACGCCGAGGCGCGCACGGGCAGCTGGCCCTTCGCCCGCGCCTACGTGCACGGCGGCATGGTTGGGCTCGACGGTGAGAAGATGAGCAAGTCGCGCGGCAACCTGGTCTTCGTCAGCCGGCTGCGGGCCGACGGCGTCGAGCCCGGCGCGCTGCGGCTCGCCCTGCTGTCGGCGCACTACCGGACCGACCGCGAGTGGTTCCCAGCCACGCTGACGACGGCGCAGGAGCGCCTGGCGTCCTGGCGCGCGGCGACCGCCCGCCCGGGCGGACCGTCCGGGGCCGCGCTGGTCGCCGCCGTGCGGGCCGCGCTCGCCGACGACCTCGACACCCCGTCGGCGCTCGCGCTCGTCGACGCCTGGTGCGCCGAGCCGGGCGAGGACGCCGCAGCACCGGCCCTGGTCGCGGACCTCGTCGACGCGCTGCTCGGGGTCCAGCTGCACGGGGTCGAGCTGCACGGGCGCGGCTGACAGAGCGCGTCGCAGCGTTCGTCCGCGAGCGGGTCCCGCGACGCCCGGCGGGTGGCAGACTGCGGGGGTGACGACCCGAGCCGAGGCCGCGCACGAGCGGTTCCGCGCGGTGCGCTACTTCGGCTCCCTGGACGGCCTGCGCGCGCTCAGCGTCCTCGCCGTCGTCTGGCACCACACCGCCGGCACCGGACGACCCGGGCTGGCGGGACGCGGCTTCCTCGGCGTCGAGTTCTTCTTCGCCATCAGCGGGTTCCTCATCACGACCCTGCTGCTGCGCGAGCGCGAGCGCTACGGCCGCATCAGCCTGCGCGACTTCTACCTGCGCCGCACGCTGCGCATCTTCCCGCTCTACTACGCGACGCTCGCCGTCTACGCGGCCCTGACGCTCGGCACAGGGCGCCGCGCCACCCCCGAGGGGCAGGCCTTCCTGCACGACCTGCCGGCGTTCCTCACCTACACGAGCAACTGGTTCGTCGAGACCGGTCCGGCGGTGACCTTCTACTTCGCCTGGTCGCTCGCGACCGAGGAGCAGTTCTACCTGCTCTGGCCGCCCCTGCTGGTGCTGCTCCTGGCCGTCGCGCGGGGCCGGCTCGCGGTGCCGGTCGCCGCCCTGCTGACCCTGCTCGCGGTCGACGCCGTCGTGACGGCGGCGACCTCCGAGGACTCCCGCGGGCTGCCCGTCGTCGTCCTGGTGAGCCTCGCGACGCCGATCCTGGCCGGCGCCGCGCTGGCCGCCGTCCTGCACACCCGGGCCGGCTTCCGCGCGCTCGCGCCGGTGCTCGGACGGCGCTGGACGCCCGCGCTGCTCCTGGCGCTGGTCGTCGTCCTCGCGCCGGTCGGTGATGACCTCGTGGGCGTCGGCCTGCTCATGGCGGTCGTCGTGGCCTCCTGCTGCGTGCGCGAGGACCACGTCCTCGCGCCGGTGCTGGCCTGGCGGCCGCTGCGCTGGGTCGGCGTGGTCAGCTACGGCGTCTACCTGCTGCACCAGCTGTCGTCGAACGTCGTCGAGGCGGCGCTCGGGCTGGACGAGGGCCCGCTGCTGTTCGTGCTCACCGTGCCGGTCGTGCTCGCCGTCGCGTGGCTGAGCTTCCGCGTGTTCGAGTCGCCGATCCTGCGGTACAAGCGCCGCTTCGAGCGCAAGGCGTTCGCCGAGGACGACGGCCCGCACACCGCTGAGCCGGCGTACGACGGCGACGCCGGAGCCCGCGCCGCCGCCCAGGGACACGCGCGACGCGCGAGCCCGGTGCTGCCGTCCGCCGAGCGCTGATGGGGCGGGTGAGCCTGCACGTCTCGCTCGCGCCGCCGGACTGGCGGCACGCGGGGGAGGTGCTGCCGCACCAGCTGCGCACCTGGGCCGGGCAGGTCGACGACGTGCAGCTCACCGTCGACGCGCTGCCGAGCAGGGGCCGCTTCGCCCCGGGCGCCGCCGACGACGCCGCCCGGCTGCGCCGGCTGCTCGAGCAGGTGCGGGCCGAGCACCCGTCGGTGCGGGTGCGCGAGGTCGACTACGCCCCGGCCGCCGCGGCAGCCGTCGCGGAGCGCTTCTTCGGCGGCCGCCCGGTGCCGCGCAAGAGCCACTACGGCGCCGCCTACTACGCCTACTTCTACGGCTGGCACACCGCGCCGTCGGACACGGTGTTCCACCTCGACTCCGACATGCTGTTCGGGGGCGGCAGCACGACCTGGGTGGCCGAGGCGCAGGACCTGCTGGCCCGGCGCGACGACGTCGTGCTGTGCAGCCCGCTGCCCGGCCCGCCGACCGCGGACGGCGCGCTCCCGCCGCACGTCGTCGCGGCGCACGCCAGCGACGACGGGGGCTTCGCCCGCGAGCCCTCGGACTCGGTGGCGTACAGCATGACGAGCTGCAGCACCCGGCTGCTGCTGTTCGACCGGGACGAGCTCGTGCGCCGGCTCGGCCCGCTGGAGCCCCGCCCGCCGCAGCTGCGCAGCGCCCTGCGCGCCCGCGTCGAGGGGCAGGTCCCCGCCGAGCTCCCCGAGGGGACGATCAGCCGCCGGATGGTCGAGACGGGGCAGCGGCGCGTCGACTTCCTGGGCGCGGCACCCGGGGCCTGGAGCCTGCACCCGCCGCTGCGCTCGCCGGAGTTCTACGCCGCGCTGCCCGGCCTCGTCGCGCGCGTCGAGGCGGGCGACGTGCCGGACGCCCAGCGCGGCGACTTCGACGTCAACGACAGCCTCGTCGACTGGTCGACCGCCCGGGCGGCGGCGGCCGAGCAGGTCTGGCCGCGACGGCTGCGCCGCCGGGCGCTGGCCCTGGTCGGTCGCTGAGCGGGACTGCCGGGCCGGGGTCAGCCCCGCTCGTCGCCCCCGCCGCGGCGCAGGTAGCGCTCGAACTCCTTGGCGATGGCCTCGCCGGACGCCTCCGGCAGGTCCTCCTCCGGCTCGCGTTCCTCGAGCTGGGCGATGTACTCGCGCACCTCGGGGTCGTCCGCGGCGATCGCG
>CAXTFU010000138.1:0-11887 GCA_964243385.1 uncultured bacterium
GTCGTGAGCGGCTCGGCGCGTCGGGCGTCGTCCGCGGTCGTCCCGGCGGCCGCGCTGCTGGTGCTGCTGCCGGTGGCGGCGGTCGTCGTCGGCGTCGTGACCGCCGGGGCCGCGCCGTGGCGGCGGCTCGCCGGCTCGGGCTGGCTGCCGCTGACGGGCACGACCCTCGCCCTGCTGGCGCTGGTGCTCGTCGGGACGTGCGGACTGGGCGCGGGCCTGGCCTGGCTGACGACGGCCTACCGCTTCCCGGGCCGTCGTTCCCTGTCCTGGCTGCTCGTGCTGCCGACGGCGGTCCCCGGGTACGTCCTCGGGCTCGTCTGGTCGTCGCTGCTGTCCTACCCGGGGCCGGTGCAGTCGACCTGGCGGGCGGTGCTCGGCGACGACGCGCCGTTCCTGCCCGTGCAGTCGCTGCCGGTCGCGGCCGCGGTGCTGGTCCTGACGCTGTACCCGTACGTCTACCTGCTCGCGCGGGTCGCCTTCCGCGACTCAGCGGCGACGCCCTACGGCGCCGCGCGCACGCTGGGCCTGCGACCGCTGCAGGCCGCGCGCCGGGTCGTCCTGCCGCTCGCCCGGCCGTCGCTGGCCGCCGGCGGCCTGCTGGTGGCGCTCGAGGTCCTGTCCGACTTCGCCACGGTGCAGTACTTCGGCGTCGACACGCTGTCGGTCGGCATCTACCGCGTCTGGCGCGGGCAGTTCGACCGGCCCGCGGCCACCGTCCTCGCGATGCTCGTGCTCGCCCTCGCGCTGGCGCTGCTGGCCGGCGAGCGGTGGCTGCGACGGGGCGCCCGGTTCAGCGCGCCGCTGCGCGACAGCACGCCGCTCGCGCCCGTCCGGCTGACCGGGTGGCGCGCGTGGGCGGCGACCGGCGGCTGCTCGGCCGTGCTCCTCGTCGCGGTGGTCATCCCCCTCGTGACCCTCGGGAGCTGGTCGGCGACCGCGCCGCTGCGCACCCCCGACGGCCGCCTCGACACCGGACTGCTCGCCGCCGGCGCGAACAGCGTCCTGCTCGCGGCCCAGGCGGCCCTCGCCGTGGTCGTGGTGTCGGTGCTGCTCGTGCACGCGGCGCGCGTCGACGGGCGCCGGCGCGTCCGCCTCGGCGTCCAGGCGACCGTGTCGGGCTACGCCGTGCCGGCGCCGGTGCTGGCCATCGGCGCGCTGCTCGTGCTCGCCGCCGCGCGCGACGGCCTGGACGCGCTCGGCCTGCCGGGCGGCGGCGGGCTGGTCACCGGCTCGGTGGCCGTCCTCGTCGTCGTCTACACCGCGCGCTTCCTCGCGCTCGGCTGCACGACGACCGAGGCACGGCTCGCCGGGGTGTCGCCGGCGCTCACCGCGGCGGCGCTGTCGCTCGGCGCGCGCCCCGGCCGGGTCCTCACCCAGGTGCACGTGCCGCTGGCCCGGTCGGGCATCGCGGTGGCGGCGGTCCTGGTCGCCGTCGACGCCCTCAAGGAGCTGCCGATCGTGCTGCTGCTGCGGCCGTTCGGCTTCGACACGCTGGCCGTCCGGGTGTGGCAGCTGGCCGCCGACTCGCGCTACGAGCTGGCCGGGCTGCCCGCGCTCGCCATCGTCCTGGCTGCGATGATCCCCGTCGTGCTGCTGTTCCGCGGCCAGGACGACGACGCGCCCCGCCCTCCCGGCGTCGAGGCGCTGGACGCCGCCGACGTCGTGCTGCCCGCCGGACCGGCGACGGTGGCCGCGCGGTGACGGCCCTCGAGCTGCGGGGAGTCGGCAAGCGCTACGGGCGCACGACCGCCGTCGACGACGTCAGCCTCTCGGTCGCCGACGGCGAGCTCGTCGCCCTGGTCGGGCCGAGCGGCTGCGGCAAGTCGACGCTGCTCCTGCTCGCCGCCGGCCTGCTCGAGCCGGACGCCGGCACGCTGCTCGTCGGCGACCGCGTCGTGGCGGGCGCGGGGACGTGGGTGCCGCCGGAGGACCGCCGGGTCGGCGTCGTGTTCCAGGACGCCGCGCTGTTCCCCCACCTGCGGGTGGCCGAGAACGTCGCGTTCGGGCTGCCGCGCGGGCGCGACCGGGGCGACCGCGTGGGCGCGCTGCTCAAGCTCGTCGGCCTGCCAGACCACGGCCGCCGCTACCCGCACGAGCTGTCCGGCGGCCAGCAGCAGCGGGTCGCCCTGGCCCGCGCGCTGGCGCCCCGTCCGTCGGTCGTGCTGTTCGACGAGGCGTTCGGCAACCTCGACGCCTCGCTGCGGTCGTCGGTGCGCGACGCGACAGCCGCGGCGCTGCGCGAGACGGGCGCCGCCGGCGTCTTCGTCACCCACGACCAGGGCGAGGCGCTGGCCGTCGGCGAGCGGGTCTGCGTCATGCGCGAGGGGCGCTTCGAGCACGTCGGCGAGCCCGCCGACGCCTTCCACCGGCCGGCGACCCGCTACGTCGCGACGCTGCTCGGCGAGGCCGACTTCGTCCCGGGCCGCCAGTCCGGCACCGTCGTGACGACGGAGGTGGGTGACCTCGCCGCCACCCCGGGAGCCGCCGGCGAGGTCGAGGTCATGCTGCGGCCGCACGAGGTCGGCTTCCGGCTCGAACCGGCCGGCACCGCCCGGGTCGTCCGCCGCGAGTTCCGCGGCGCGACCTGGCTCTACGTGCTGGCCCTGCCGTCCGGTGCGCAGCTGCGCGCGCTCGTGCCGCACACCGTCGACGTCGCGCCGGGCGCCTGCGTGACCGTCGAGGTGGAGGCCGGTCACCCGGTGCGCAGCTTCCCGCGGTAGGACTTCCTGCGCATGCCGCCGCCGGGACGACCGCGACGCATGACGCGTCGGCCGCCCAGCACCGGCTGCGTCGTGCGTGCCCCGCCGCGGCCGTGGCCGCGACGCAGGACGCTGGCGCCGTCGAGCCTCCTAGGCCAGGGCGACCAGGTCGGCGAAGTCGTCGCTCCACTGGTCCTCGACGCCGTCGGGCAGCAGCAGCACCTTCTCCGGCTGCAGCGCGACGACGGCACCCTCGTCGTGGGTGACCATGACGACCGCGCCCTTGGAGCCCGCCCGCGCGGCGAGGACCTCCTCGCGGGTTGCCGGGTCGAGGTTGTTCGTCGGCTCGTCGAGCAGCAGCACGTTCGCCCCGCTGACGACGAGCGTCGCGAGGGCGAGGCGCGTCTTCTCGCCGCCCGAGAGCGTCCCGGCCGACTGGTGGACGACGTCGCCGCTGAACAGGAACGAGCCGAGCACCCGGCGCGCCTCGGGCTCGGGCAGGTCGGGGCTGCTCGAGCGCATGTTCTCGAGGACCGTCCGGTCGGTGTCGAGCGTGTCGTGCTCCTGGGCGTAGTAGCCGAGCCGCAGGCCGTGGCCGGGCAGCACCTCGCCGGTGTCGGGCGCCTCCGTGCCGGACAGCACCCGCAGCAGGGTCGTCTTGCCCGCGCCGTTCAGGCCCAGCACGACGACGCGCGCGCCGCGGTCGATGGCGAGGTCGACGTCCATGAAGATCTCGAGCGAGCCGTACGACTTCGACAGCCCGCGCGCCGTGAGCGGCGTCCGTCCGCACGGCGCCGGCTCGGGGAAGCGCAGCTTGGCGACGCGGTCCTGCACGCGCTCGCCCTCGACGCCGGCGAGCAGCTTCTCGGCGCGCTTGAACATGCCCTGCGCCGCCTTGGCCTTGGTGGCCTTGGCGCGCATCTTCTCGGCCTGCGCGTTCAGCACGCCCGCCTGCTTCTCGGCGTTGAGGCGCTCGCGCTTGCGGCGCTTCTCGTCGGTCTCGCGCTGCGCGAGGTAGGTCTTCCAGCCGACGTTGTACTGGTCGAGCGAGGCGCGGTTCGCGTCCAGGTGGAACACCTTGTTGACGACGGCGTCCAGCAGCTCGACGTCGTGGCTGATCACGATGAGCCCGCCGGTGTGCTTGGACAGGAACCCGCGCAGCCAGGCGATCGAGTCGGCGTCGAGGTGGTTGGTCGGCTCGTCGAGCAGCAGCGTGGTGGCGTCCGAGAACAGGATCCGCGCCAGCTCGATGCGGCGGCGCTGCCCGCCGGACAGGGTGCCGAGCTGCTGGCCGAGGGCCCGCTCGGGCAGGCCGAGGTTGCTGCAGATGCGGGCGGCCTCGGCCTCGGCCGCGTAGCCCCCGAGCGCGGTGAAGCGCTCCTCGAGCCGGCCGTAGCGCTCGAGGACGGACGCGTCGTCCGGCGACTCGGCGAGCTGCACCTGCGACTTCTCCAGGCTGCGCATGATCTCGTCGAGCCCGCGCGCCGACAGCACGCGGTCGCGCGCGAGCACGTCGAGGTCGCCGGTGCGCGGGTCCTGGGGCAGGTAGCCGACGGGCGCGCTGTGCGTGATCGAGCCGGACGCGGGCAGCGTCTGCTGCGCCAGCGTCTTGGTGAGGGTGGTCTTGCCAGCGCCGTTGCGGCCGACGAGCCCGATGCGGTCACCGGGCTGCACGCGGAAGCTGACGCCGTCGAGCAGCAGGCGCGCACCGGCGCGCAGCTCGACGTCCTGGACGGTGATCAACGTGGCTCCTGAGGGATGGCGACGGACGGGCGGGCGGCGCGCGCCGGGTCAGTCGGTCGTGGGAGGCACCCCGCAAGCGTACGCGCGCGCAGCGCGGGGGACGGAGCGCGCATGGACTTCGACGACGACGCCCGGCTCGACACCTCCCGCGTCAGCGACGTCCGCGGGCGTGGGGGGATCGGCGGTCGCGGCATGGCCGTCGGCGGAGGCGGGCTCGGCGTCGTCGGGCTGCTGCTCGCCCTGCTGCTCGGCGTCGACCCCGGCGACCTGACCGGGGGCGGCGGCACGGCTCAGGTCGGCGCCGACCCCTACGGCGACACGGGCGTGGCCAGCACGCAGGACCTCGCGGCCCGCTGCCAGACCGGGGCGGACGCCGACCAGGACGCCACCTGCCGCATCGTCGCGATCGACAACAGCCTGACCGACTACTGGACGACGGCCGTGCGCGACTTCCGCCCGGCCACGACGCAGATCTTCGCGCAGGCCACCCAGACCGGGTGCGGCAGCGCGACCTCGGCGGTCGGCCCGTTCTACTGCCCGCCGGACGAGGGCATCTACCTCGACCCCGGCTTCTTCGACGAGCTGCAGACGACCTACGGCGCGAAGGGCGGCGACTTCGCGGTCGCCTACGTGCTCGCGCACGAGTACGGCCACCACGTCCAGACGCTCACCGGGGCGGACGAGCAGTCCCGGCAGCTCGGCGCGCAGGGCGAGCAGTCCGGCAGCGTCCGCCTCGAGCTGCAGGCCGACTGCTACGCCGGGGCCTGGGCCGCGAACGCCGCCGACACCGGCTTCATCACCTTCGACGACACCGACGTCAGCGAGGGCATGTCGGCGGCCGCCGCGGTCGGCGACGACCGCATCCAGCAGAAGTCCGCCGGCCGGGTCGACCCCGAGTCGTGGACCCACGGCTCGGCCGAGCAGCGGCAGACGTGGTTCCGCACCGGCCTGTCGAGCGGCGACCCCGCCGACTGCGACACCTTCAGAATCCCGACCGTCTGACGCCGCCCTCACCCACGGCTTGTCTGTCCGCAGCGACGTCAGCCGGGGCGCCGGACGTCGCTGGCGACAGACAAGCGCTCACCGACCTGGGCGGTCAGCGCTCGAGGCGTCGCGAGCCGCTCGTCGACGGGGTCTCCTCCGGGTAGGCGTCGACGGCCTCGCCCGAGGCGCCGCCGAGACGGGACAGCCCGTAGAGCACCAGGCCGATGAGCAGCAGCAGGCCGGCGCGCAGGTAGGTCGCCGCCGACTGCTGCGTGGCGAGCAGCACGCAGGAGGCGAGCCCCAGCACCGGCACGGGCGTCCACACCCGGAAGTGCGGCGCCGACGTCCGCTCCCGGCGCAGGACGAGCACCGCCAGGTTGGTGCTGAAGAAGACGACGAGCAGCAGCAGGACGACGGTCTCGGCCAGCGCGGTCACGCCGCCGGTGGCCGCGAGCAGCATGGCGACGCCCGTGGTGACGACGATCGCCACCCCGGGCGTCTGCCGGCCGGGCAGCACCCGGCCGAGCACGGACGGGAGCAGCCCCTCGCGGGCCATGCCGTAGACGAGGCGGCTCGACATGACCTGCGTCAGCAGCGCGCCGTTCGCCACGGCGATGAGCGCGATGAGGCTGAACAGGTCGGGCGACAGGCCCGTGCCGGACACCCGGACGACCTCGAGCAGCGGCCCGCTCGACGCGGCGAGGGTGCCGGTCGGGACGGCGGCGCTCACCGCGAGGCCGACCAGGACGTACGCCGCACCGGCGACGAGCAGCGCGCCGAACAGCGCCCGCGGGTAGTCGCGCCGGACGTCCTGCGTCTCCTCGGCCACGTTGGCGGAGGTCTCGAAGCCCACGAAGGAGTAGTAGGCGAGCAGCGCGCCACCCAGGACGGCGAGCGGCGCGGACGTCCCCTCCTTGAAGGAGGTGACCCGGCTGACGTCGCCCTCGCCGTCGAGCACGACCAGCAGCCCGAGCACGACGACCAGCACCAGGCCGCTCACCTCGACGACGGTCATGACGACGTTCGCGCGCAGGCTCTCCTTGATGCCGCGGGCGTTCAGCAGCGCGACCAGCACGAGGAACACCAGCGCCGCGGGCACCTGCGGCACGTCGACGAGCTCGGCGAGGTACTCGCCCGAGAAGGCGAGCGCCAGCCCGGCGGCCGAGACCATGCCGGCGGCGGCCATGCAGAAGCCGACGACGAAGGCGATCACCGGCGAGCGGTACGCGCGGCGGGCGAACACCGCGGCGCCACCGGCGCGCGGGTGCTTGGTGACGAGCTCGGCGTAGCTGCCGGCCGTCAGCAGCGCGAGGCCGAGCGCCACCAGCAGCGGCACCCACACCGCCCCGCCGGTCTCGGCCGCGATGCCGCCCACGAGCGCGTAGATGCCCGCGCCCAGGACGTCACCGAGGATGAACAGGAACAGCAGTCGTCCGGAGATCGCCCGGTTCAGGGGGGTGTCCACGCCGGACCGGTGCCCCTCCGCACCGTGACCGAACATCACGATGCGGCACGCCGTCCGCAGCCGAGCGACCGCACGACCGCTTCCCCAGCCTGCCGGTACGCAGGAGCGTTCCCGTCCGTACCTGATCGCAGGGGGAGCTGGCGCCCGCCGACCCCCCGGTCGAGGACCAGCCCTGCGGAGAAGTCCCGACCCCCGTGAACGCCGACGACCCCGATCGGGCCGCTCGCGCGTGGCGGGCGGTCCGGACGGGGTCGTCAGGGAACAGACGGAGCTAGACGTTGAAGCCGAGCGCCCGCAGCTGGTCGCGGCCGTCGTCGGTGATCTTGTCCGGGCCCCACGGCGGCATCCAGACCCAGTTGATGCGCACGTCGTCGACGAGCGGCGCCAGCGCCGTGCGGGTCTGGTCCTCGATGACGTCGGTCAGCGGGCAGGCCGCGGACGTCAGCGTCATGTCGAGGGTGACCGTGTGGTCCTCGTGCACCTGCTGGCCGTACAGCAGGCCGAGGTCGACGACGTTGATCCCGAGCTCGGGGTCGACGACGTCCTTCATGGCCTCGATGACGTCGTCGTCGGTGGCCCGGGTGCGGGCCTGGTCGGCCACGGTCGGCGTCCCGAGGACGGGGGCGGCCGCGGCAGCCGTCTCGGTGCTGGTGTCGGTCATGTCGGCTCCTGTCGTCGTCATGCTCGGGCGACCGCTTGGGCGGTCGCGTCCTTCCACGCCATCCAGCCGAGCAGCGCGCACTTCACCCGCGCCGGGTAGCGGGACACGCCGGCGAAGGCGATCCCGTCCTCGAGCACGTCCTCGTCCGGCTCGAGCTGCCCGCGGCTCTGCATGAGCGTCAGGAAGGCCTCGGAGGTCTCGAGCGCGTCGTCGACCTTCTTGCCGATGACCAGGTCGGTCATCACCGAGGTGCTGGCCTGGCTGATCGAGCAGCCCTGGCCGTCGTAGGACACGTCCTCGACCAGGCCGTCGGCGACCCGCACGCGCAGGGTCACCTCGTCGCCGCAGGTCGGGTTGACGTGGTGCACCTCGACGTCGAAGGGGTCGCGCAGGCCCTTGTGGTGCGGGTGGCGGTAGTGGTCCAGGATGATCTCCTGGTACATCGACTCGTTGCTCATCGGCTGCTCATCGAGACCAGAAACGCTGGACGGTCGTGATGCCTTCCAGCAGCGCGTCGATCTCGCCCTCGGTGTTGTAGAGGTACGACGACGCGCGGGTCGTCGCCGGCACGCCGTAGCGACGGCACACCGGCGCGGCGCAGTGGTGGCCGACGCGCACGGCGATGCCGAGCTCGTCGAGCGACTGGCCGACGTCGTGCGGGTGCACGCCCTCGATCGCGAAGCTGACGGCCGACCCGCGGGAGTCCGTCGAGTCGGGGCCGATGACGGCGACGCCGTCCAGACCGCGGATGCCCTCGAGCAGCCGCGCGGTCAGCGCCTGCTCGTGGGCGGTGATGCGGTCCAGCCCGAGCTCGCGCAGGTAGTCGCACGCAGCGGCCAGCGCCACCGCCTGGCTGATGACGGGCGTGCCGGCCTCGAAGCGCTCCGGCGCCGGGGCGTACGTCGAGCCGCCCATCTGGACGACCTCGATCATCGAGCCGCCGCCCATGAACGGGGGCATCGCGTCGAGCAGCTCGCGCCTGCCCCACAGCACGCCGATGCCGGACGGCGCGAGCATCTTGTGGCCGGTGGCGACGAAGAAGTCGACCCCGAGCGCCTGCACGTCGACGGCCTGGTGCGGCGCCGACTGCGCGCCGTCGAGCAGGACGAACGCGCCGACCTCGCGGGCGCGGGCGACGAGCAGCTCGACCGGGTTCGCCGTGCCGAGGATGTTGCTGACGTGCACGAAGGCGAGCACCTTCGTCCGCTCGTTCACCAGGTCGTGCAGGTCGGTGAGCTCGAGGCGTCCGTCGTCGGTGAGCGGGATCCAGCGCAGCGTCGCGCCGGTGCGCTCGCACAGCATCTGCCACGGCACGAGGTTGGAGTGGTGCTCCATCTCGGTGACGCAGACCTCGTCGCCCGGGCCTAGCGCGAAGCGCGAACCGGCCGCCGCGTTGCCGAACGAGTACGCGACGAGGTTGTAGGCCTCGGTCGCGTTCTTGGTGAACACGACCTCGTGCGGGTCGGCCGCACCGAGGAACGCCGCGACGGTGTCACGCGCCCGCTCGTAGGCGTCGGTGGCCTCCTGCGACAGCGTGTGCACGCCGCGGTGGACGTTGCTGTAGTGCTGCTCGACGAACGAGCGCTCGGCGTCGAGCACCTGGCGGGGCTTGTGCGAGCTGGAGGCGTTGTCGAGGTAGACCAGCGGGCGTCCGCCGATCGAGCGCGACAGCACCGGGAAGTCGGCGCGCACGGCTTCGACGTCGTACGGACCGGCAGGTCCCCCGCCGCCGGGGACAGCCGTGAGCAGCGCGGTCATGCCGTGGTCACCGCACCGGGCACGACGGGGCCCATGGGCAGCGCGTCGGCGGCGGGCGGCGCGGCCAGCTCGTACTTGGTGTAGCCGTGCGCCTCGAGCTCGTCGGCCAGCTCGGGCCCGCCCTGCTCGACGATCTTGCCGCCGACGAAGACGTGGACGAAGTCGGGCGTGATGTAGTTCAGGATGCGCGTGTAGTGCGTGATGAGCAGGACGCCGGTCTGGCCGCCCTCGCGGACGCGGTTGACGCCCTCGGAGACGACGCGCAGGGCGTCGACGTCCAGGCCGGAGTCGGTCTCGTCCAGCACGGCGATCTTCGGCGCGAGCAGCTCGAGCTGCAGGATCTCGTGCCGCTTCTTCTCCCCGCCCGAGAAGCCCTCGTTCACGCTGCGCTCGGCGAAGGCCGGGTCCATCTTCAGCCGGCTCATGGCCTCCTTCTGCTCCTTGACCCAGAGGCGCAGCTTGGGCGCCTCGCCGCGCACGGCGGTGGCGGCTGAGCGCAGGAAGTTCGACACCGAGACGCCGGGGACCTCGACCGGGTACTGCATCGCCAGGAAGACGCCGGCGCGGGCGCGCTCGTCGACGGACATGGCCAGCACGTCCTCGCCGTCGAGCGTGACGGTGCCGCCGGTGACGGTGTACTTCGGGTGGCCCGCGATGGCGTAGGCCAGCGTGGACTTGCCGGAGCCGTTCGGCCCCATGATCGCGTGGGTCTCGCCCGCGCGGATCGTCAGGTCGACCCCGGTGAGGATCTCCTTGTCGTCGACGGCGACGGTGAGGCCGCGGATCTCGAGAACGCTCATGTGGTCAGGACTCCATCTGCACGAGGACGTCGTCGCCCTCGACGGTCACGGGGAAGGTGGGCACGGGGCGCACAGCGGGCAGGCCCGAGGGCGCGCCGGTGCGCAGGTCGAACAGCGAGCCGTGCAGCCAGCACTCGATCTTGCCGTCCTCGACGTCGCCCTCGGACAGCGCGACGTCGGCGTGCGAGCACACGTCCAGCAGCGCGAACACCTCGCCGCCGGAGCGCGCGACGCAGACCGGCCGGCCGGCGAGCTCGACGCGGATCGCGCTGTCGTCGGCGAGGTCGGACAGCGAGCAGGCGCGTACGGCGCCGCCGGACGAGGCAGCGGCGGTCATGAGAACGCCCTCTCCAGCTCGGCCTCGATCGTCGCCATGAGGCGCTCCTCGAGGGCCGGGACGCCGAGGTCCTCGACGACGTCGGCGAAGAAGCCGCGCACGACCATCTGCCGCGCGACGTCGGTCGGGATGCCCCGCGACTGCAGGTAGAACAGCTGCTCGTCGTCGAAGCGGCCGGTGGCGCTGGCGTGGCCGGCGCCGGCGATCTCGCCGGTCTCGATCTCGAGGTTCGGGACGGAGTCGGCGCGGGCCTCGGGCGTCAGCAGCAGGTTGCGGTTGAGCTCGTAGGTGTCGGTGCCGCTGGCGCCGGCGCGGATGAGCACGTCGCCGACCCACACGGTGTGCGCCTCGTCGCCGTGCAGCGCCGACTTGTAGAGCACGTTGCTGCGGCAGTTCGGCACGGCGTGGTCGACGAGCAGGCGGTGCTCGAGGTGCTGCCCGCGGTCGGCGAACGACACCCCGCGCAGCTCGACGTCGGCGCCCGGGCCGGTGAAGTCGACCGTCTCGTTGACCCGCACCAGGTCGCCGCCGAGGGTGACCTGCGTCGAGACGAGGCGGGCGTCGCGGCCGAGCCGGCTCGCGACGTGCGCGCCGTGCACGGCGTCGTCGTCCCAGTCCTGCACCTGCACGAGCTGCAGCGACGCGCCGTCGCCGACCAGGACCGACACGGCGGAGGCGTACCGGGCGCTGCCGGTGTGCTCCACGACGACCGTCGCGCGGGCCTGCTCGGCCAGCTCGAGGACCACGTGGCCCCACACGACCTCGTCGCTGCCGGTGCCGCTGAGCCGGACCACGATCGGCGCCTCGACCTCGAGCGCCTTGGGCACGCGCAGGACGAGCGCCTCGCCGGCGCGGGACAGGGCGAGGGCGGCCAGCCGGTCGACGGGCAGCGGCACGTCCAGCTCGGACGACGGCACGCGGACGAGCTCGACGCCCTCGGGCAGCTCGCTGTCGACGGCCAGCTCGGCCGTGGAGTCGGCGCCGTCCAGCAGCACGCGGACGCGGTCAAGCGGCGTGAAGCGCCACTCCTCCTCGCGGCCGGTCGGCGCGCCGAAGACCTCCGGGTCGGCCGAGCGGACCCGCTCGGGCCGGACGTCGGCGGGGCTGCGCGGCGTCGAGGGCTTGACGCCCACCGCCACGGAGCCGTCGACGATGCCGCCGGTCTCCTTCAGCGCCTCGCGCTCGGTCGACAGCGCGTCGGCCATCGACGACGACGTCGCCTCGGGGGCGGTGCTAGCCAACGGAACCCTCCATCTGCAGCTCGATGAGGCGGTTGAGCTCGAGCGCGTACTCCATGGGGAGCTCGCGGGCGATCGGCTCGACGAAGCCGCGCACGACCATCGCCATGGCCTCCTGCTCGGTCAGGCCGCGGCTCATCAGGTAGAAGAGCTGCTCCTCGCCGATCTTGCTGACGGTCGCCTCGTGGCCGAGGGACACGTC
>CAXTFU010000139.1:0-10403 GCA_964243385.1 uncultured bacterium
CCGTTCGGCTCGACCGAGCGGTGGCGCCTCGTCAACGCCTCCCCGAACTCGACCTCCGAGCTGCAGCTCGCCGGCCACGAGCTGGTCATGGTCGGCCAGGACAGCCACTTCTTCCGCCGGCCCGAGTCGCGGGACCGGGTCGTGCTCGCCCCGGGCATGCGCGCGGACGTCCTCGTCACCCCGAGCACGCCGGGCCGGTTCGCGCTGCGGGCCGTCCCGTACGACGAGGGCCTGGGGGTTCGTCACGCCCGACGCGGTGCTCGTGACGGTGGTGAGCGCCGGCCGCCGCAAGCCGCGCCCCGCGGCCGACCTGCGCCCGCTGCTGCGCCCGTACGAGGAGCTGCGCCCGCTGGCGGTCGACCGCGAGCGCACCGTCACGTTCACCATCAGCGGCGACTTAAAGATCGACGGGGAGTTCTTCGACCCCGACCGGATCGACCGACAGGTGCAGCTCGGTGCGCTCGAGGAGTGGACGGTCGTCAACGCGAGCCCGCTCGTGAGCCCGTTCCACATCCACGTGAATCCGTTCCAGCTGACGCACGTCGACGGTGCGCCCGTTGAGGTCGAGTGCTACCAGGACACGATGCCGATCGACGCGCGCGGGAGCATCACCTTCCGCACGCGCTTCCTCGACTTCACCGGCCGGTCACTCTTCCACTGCCACATCGCCACGCACTCCGGCATCGGCATGGCCGCCGTCTTCGGGATCGGCGGGCCGGACGGCCAGCCCGCCGGCGACGGCGGGGGGGCACACCGGGCATTGAGCCCCCTCCACGGGTCCTTCCGGTCCGTCGGGCCGAGGCGCAGGCCGGGTCGTTGCCCGCGCAGCGCACCTCCCATGCTTCGTTGGTCGACGTCGCGGGCCTGGGTGGACCATCCGTGATCCGGCGGTTGCCCCCGCGTCGCGCAGCACCCGCAGCAGGAGCCCGCCGCCCGGACACCCAGCCAGCGGGCGCGGGGGGCCCTGCCGGAACCTGCGGGCAGCGGATTTCGCACAGTGTGCAGCTCATGGCCCGACGACGGCCGTGGGCGAGGCCGGATCGCGGGAGCGGAAGGCGTGGGCGACCCGCAGGGCCCCGACCGCGGCCGCACTGCGGCTGGCCGTCGAGCGCGGCGTCGACGCGGTGACGGTCGACGGCATCGCCGAGGCCGCCGACGTGTCCGTCCGGACGCTCTACAGCGACTTCCCCGCAAGGAAGCAGCCTTCGTCGCCGAAGACCTCGATCGCGGACGCCCCTTCGCCGCGGTTCCCCCGGACGGCATGCCGGTCCGGGACCTGCTGCGCGGCACGGCGGCCACGACACTCGCCACGACGGCTCTGCCGAGCCGTGAACAGGCGCTCAACGAGCAGCTCGTCCGCGCCAGCCCGGTAGTCACGGCGGAGGTACTGGACACGCTCATACGACTGGAGCACGGCTCGTCGTCGGGCTCGCCCGGCGCACGGACCTCACGCATCCGCTGCACGCCCGGCTACTCGCCAACGCCCCATCGCGGCGGTGCGCGCAGCGACGGAGTCCTGCCTGGCGGCCGGCGCGCGCCGGTGGGGAGTCCTTCCGCGCGCTGCTCGTCGCGGCGATGACGACGCTCGCGCCCGCCTTCTCGTCCTGACGCTCGGGCCGGTCGCCGTTGCGGCCGATCTGCGCCCGGCCGACACCGCTGCGCCGGTTCGCCGCGAGGGGCCACCGGCGCTGTTCAGCGTGGGCGCCTGCCTCTGACCGCTTCCGTGACGCCGGGAGAGCGCGCCGTCGCGGCGGCTGGGTCGCTCCGAACGGCCGACATGGGACTGCCAGCAGGACGCGTCGGCACCGTCGACGGGGCCACCGCGGCCCCCTGCGCACTGCGACGACGCGTGCAGGCGGTCCGTCACGCTACGTAACAGCGAGGATCCGCCCGATCCTCACGGGCGGCTCGCCGACGTTACACTCGGTCATATCCTTGCCGCGACGAGATCGACTGTTTACACGGACATGTCCTCCTGACTACGCTCCGGGACATTCGGCGCGAGTAGGTAGCAGCGCCCGGCCCACGCGAAAGGGGTGCTGCCGCCACGCGCCTTAATTGGCGCGCCTCGGGGGCTTCAGCAGGGCCGAACAGCAGGGCCCCGAGGGCGCGGACCATTGGTGCATTACGACGACGGGCCCGGACTGCTGCCCGGGATTCTCCCTCGGCCGGCGCCGGATGCCTAGCCCCGGTCGCCGTCCTTCTTCTGCCGGCGCTGGCACCAGCGCCGTGCGGTGGCAGGACACCGCGCGGCTGAGCCCCTATCGCTTCGCCGGTGCCGATGTCCGCGCCGACACGAAGCCTTTCCCACACCGAAGGAGACGCCGCCCGTGAAACGAAAGATCCCCAGGGTCATTTCGTCCGCAGTTCTGAGCTTGGCCTTGCCCCTTGGTCTGCTGACCGCGGTGGCGAGCCCCGCCCGCGCCGACCACGACCCCGCGCACGACTGGAACAACTTCGAGAAGATCACGCTCACCAAGAACGTCGGCGAACCGATCGACCTGGCCGTCCTGCCGGACGGCCGGGTGCTGCACACGACGCGCCCGGGCGAGGTCCGCGTGACGGACCCGCGGTCGGGGGTGACCCGAACCGTGAACGCGCTGAACGTCTACACCGGCGACGAGGACGGCCTGCAGACCGTCACGCTCGACCCGGACTTCGAGACGAACAACTGGGTCTACCTCTACTACGCGCCCCGCCTGGAGACCCCGAGCGGTACCGCCCCGCAGGCCCTGCCGGCCGGCGCCGACGAGGCGACGTACTGGCAGCAGTGGCAGGGCTACAACCAGCTCTCCCGCTTCAAGTGGACGGGCAGCGAGCTGGACTTGTCGACCGAGCAGCAGATCCTGCGGGTGCCCGTGGACCGCGGCCAGTGCTGCCATGTCGCCGGCGACGTCGACTTCGACGCGCAGGGCAACCTCTACCTGGCCACCGGCGACGACACCCCGTCGACCAGCCCGAACGTCAACGGATACAACCCGACGAACGACTCGCCGAACGTGAACCCGGCGATCGACGCCCGCCGCGGCGCGTCGAACACCAACGACCTGCGCGGCAAGATCCTGCGGATCAAGGTGAACGACGACGGCAGCTACGCGATCCCGTCCGGGAACCTGTTCGCTCCCGGCACCGAGCGGACCCGCCCCGAGGTCTTCATCATGGGCGTCCGCAACCCGTTCCGCATGTACGTCGACGACGCGAGCGGCGCGGTGATCTGGGCGGACAACGCCAAC
Organism: uncultured bacterium; assembly: GCA_964243385.1. GTDB lineage: Bacteria > Actinomycetota > Actinomycetes > Mycobacteriales > SCTD01 > SCTD01. The sequence goes on from CAXTFU010000139.1 coordinate 3,234, forward strand.
GACGTCGCGACCGACAGCCCGACCCGCGGGCCGCAGGGAATCATCGAATGGAACATGTCGACCCAGCCGCACAACGGCGGCTGGCCGTTCTGCATCGGCCCGAACCGCGCGTTCAACGACTTCAACTACGTCACCGTCCAGCCGGGTCCGTTCTACGACTGCAACAACCTGCGCAACACCTCGCGCTGGAACACCGGCCTGACCGAGGTGCCGCCCTCCGTCCCGGCCGACCTCTGGTACGGCCACCGCGTCGACGACCAGCCCTGGCCCGAGTTCAAGGGCACACCCGTCACCACGGGCGGACAGAGCCCGATGGCCGGCCCCGTCTACCACTACGACGCCGCGAACCCCTCGCAGACGAAGTTCCCCGCCTACTACGACGGCAAGGCGTTCTTCGCCGAGTTCACCCGCGACTACGCGCTCACCTTCGCCCTCACGGACAGCGAAGGCGGCGTCTCCAGGCTCGAGGACTTCCTGCCCAACGCGGACCTGAGCCGCAACGCCCAGCCGCTCTGGGACAACGTCATGGACATGGAATTCGGCCCGGACGGGTCGCTCTACGTCCTGGAGTACGGCGACGCGTTCTTCGCCGCCAACACCGACGCCGGGCTCTACCGCGTGGACTACGCCCCGGGCAACAAGACCCCGCAGGCCCGCATCGTCGCGCAGCCGACCTCCGGCGGCAACGCCCCCCTGACGGTCAGCTTCAGCGGCGGGACGTCCTCCGACCCCGAGGGCGGAGCGCTCGCCTACGAGTGGGACTTCGACGGCGACGGCACCTTCGACGCCGCCGGCGCCACCGCGTCGCACACCTACGCCGCCAACGCGCAGTACCAGGCCCGCCTGCGCGTCACCGACCCGTCGGGCAAGTTCGGCATCACCTCCCAGGAGGTCACCGTCGGCAACACCGCGCCGACGGTGTCGCTCAACTTCCCGGCCGACGGCGGCTTCTTCGACTGGGGCGACGGCTTCCAGTGGCAGATCAACGCCACCGACCCCGAGGACGCCGGCGGCTGCGTCAACGCGCGCGCCAACTGGTCGTTCGCCCTCGGCCACGGCAACACCCACGCCCACGGCATCAACTCGGGCACCGGCTGCCAGGGCACCGTCCGCACGTCGGTCGACTCGACCCACGGCGAGACCGAGAACATCTACGGCGCCTTTGGCGTGTCGTTCCGCGACCCCGGCGCCAACGGGGTGCCCGCCGCCACCGGCGCCGTCGCCGTCACGCTGAACCCCAAGCAGCTCCAGGCCGAGCACGCCGACGCCTCCAGCGGAGTGCAGAACGCCGACGACCCGACCGCTTCCGGCCTCGGCAAGACCACGTCGTTCGACGCCGGCGACCACCTGGCCTACGACCCCGTGAACTTCCAGGGGATCAACGGCGTCCAGACCGTCGCCTCCGGCGCCGGGACGCTGTCCCTTCGCTGGAACTCCGCCACGGCCGAGCCGTTCGCCACCATCGCCGTTTCGGCTGGAGCAGGATGGCAGACCGTGAACACCGCTCTGGCCGACCTGCCCACAGGAACCGGCCGCCTGTACGTGACCTCGAGCGGCGGCGTCGAACTCGACGTCCTCCGCATGCAGGGCGTCGGCATCGCCGACAAGACAGCCCCCACGGTCAACGCCGCCACCCTGAACCCGGCCGAGCCGACCGGGCAGAACGGCTGGTACACCGGCCAGGTCGTGATGAACATCAGCGGCGTCGACGACGGGGTCGGCACGATCGGGACGCGCCAGTACCAGTTCGTGGCCAACGGCGCCGCCTGCAACGCGAACATCGCCACGCCGTGGACGAACGCGCCCGGCAGCGGCAACGTCACGCTCACGACCGCCGCCCGGCAGGGCACGAACAACATCTGCTACCGCGTCGCCGACGCGGCCGGCAACGTCTCCGCCCCCCGCCTCATCACGGTGCGCATCGACAGCAGCGCCCCTACCGCAACGCTGCCGGGAGTCGTCAACGGCACCATCGACGACGCGCAGTACCTGGTCCCGGCCGTCACCGACAGCACCGGCGGCTCCGGGAACGTCACCGTCGTATCGATGACGCTCGACGGGAACCCCGTCAGCCCCGCGGCCCCGCTCAACCTCGCCTCGCTCAGCCTCGGCACGCACACCCTCGTCTTGGTCTCGCGCGACGCAGCGGGCAACACCGGGACGTCGACGCTGACGTTCACGGTCACTGTCACCTTCGACTCGGTGCAGGCCCTCATCGACCGGTACGCCACGTCGAAGGCGATCACGCCGAGCACCGCCGCCGGCCTCCTCGACCGGCTCGGCGGAGCCGACAGGCAGGCCTCTCTCGGCCGCGAAGGCGCGGCCGTCGGCTACCTGGAGCAGTTCATCGCCCGCGTGAGCAGCCAGGTCAGGTCCGCGGCAGCCCGGGCGCTCCTCACCCGCGACGCCCAAGCGCTCATCGAGCAGCTTGAGGCATAGGGCTCGCTGAGCGAAGGCACACCAGACCGGCCCGGCGGAGGAAGTCCGCCGGGCCGGTCCGCCGACACAACGCCGGCCCCGGTTGACAGGCGCCGGCGCAGGCCAAGGGCGAGCCGGACGAAAGCTGGCCACCGGAGCAGCATGGTGCCGTGGCGACCGAGGGTGCCCGGAGTCCGAACAGCACGGGAATGCATGCTGAGCGCTCCTGGTACCGCAAGCGGCCTACGTCGCCAGCACACACGGAGCAACGGGACCCACGTCGGAGGTGAAGGACCGGGAGACTGGCCAGCGCCGCTCCCTCTTCGAGCCGGCACCGCGCGCCAAGGGGAGCACAGGCAGCGGTGCTCCCGGGACGGCCCGCGCGTCGGCCGGTCAGCTACACCACTTCTGGGGACGCCACCTCCGCGCGACCAGCGGCCATGCCGTTTGACCCGCGCGTACGTTCGTCGGCCTTGGTTGGCTCGGGGCGCTTACGACGGCTCATGCGGACGTCCTCCGGACTGGGTGCAGACCGTCCCCCCGTTGGTCGGCAGCCGGCCGGTCCCGCGCCCACTGCTCGATCGCCTCGCGTTCGCGGATGACGGTCGAGCACAGCACCGCGGTCGGCTCCGGAAGGTTGTTCTGGCCGCGAGCTGGTTCACCCGCTGTCGGCTCTTACTAGGCCCGAAGGGTCGGCGGCGACTTCGCGACAGCGCTTGATGCGCCTCCAGCCGCAATCGGCCCCCGCCGGTGCCTCACTACCGACGGGGGCCTGAGCCGACCACTCCCCGAAGTAAGAGCGCCGACCTATGCCCGACCGTACCGACACGTCCCCGCCCGCCAGGGCCCGTGACAGCTTCGACACCCGGACCGGTACCGCCGCCAGGCTGGTCAGAAGCGCTTGGCTTGTTCCGGGACAGCCCAGCGGAGCAGGTCGGCCATCTCGAACTGGCGCCTGTCGCCGCCGGACGTAAGGGCCGGGTCGGGCAGCCAGGGGTCCGTGGCGTTGTAGTAGGAGGCGGGATCGGCACGCAGCAGCCCTAGCAACGTCTCGCCTACGATCCGGCCTCCTACCGGTCCGAGGTGCTGACCGCCGCCGAGCTCGGATGCCTCGCGCAGCACGTAGAACCACAGCGGCGCCTTCCCTGGTGGGCACTCGCCCAGCTGCTCGTCGCTGAGCTTCGGGAGCCCCATGTGCTGGGCGACTGCTTGGCCTGACGGCAGTCCCAGGCGGACGCCTGCCTGCAGATTGCGGAACGCGAGGGAGCGGCGCCGAGGGCTCGACTCGCTGGGTAGAGCGAACAACGACGGCGCCAGCTTGGTGTCGATCAGCCGGCTTGCCTGCGGCTCCTCGCCGTCCACCTTGAACAGCCTTGGCCATGACACGGCCCAGGACCCGATCAGCCGCTGGAAGCCGCGGTAGTCCTGTCCGTCGTTGGGCTGGCTGCCGGGGTGGAAGACAGGTCGGTCGCCGGCGATCTGGTTGTTGATCAGGTAGCGCTCGCGGACCTGGGTGTGCCCGAAGCGGTAGGCCGCGACTGAGAACTCGACGGGCATGTACGGGTTGACCTTGTGGCGGTAGTGCCGCAGGCGAACCCGCTCGCGCTCCGTGCCTTCGTCGTCGGCGGATCGGCCGAGCAGCTGACCGTGAAGGTCGTCTCCGATGATCCGGCGCAGGTAGTCGTGCACGACCACCCACTGGTAGTGCCAGCGCACTTCGCGCTGAGTCGCTTCGAACAGGTCGTCGTCGGTGACGCCCTTGTCGGCCTGGTGGTCGATCATTCTGTTGTGGAACTGCAGGAAAGCAGCCTGCAGTTGGCTGACCATGGTGTTCTCGTCGTTGCGTGGGTCGCCGATCAGGGCGCGGCCCTGGAGGTTGCGGGGGAGGTCGACCTCCTGCTCGCTGCGCTTGTCGAGGAGGAACTTGCTCCCTGCACGCGGGCCTGTCTGGTCGTACTGGAAGGGCTCGTCGACCGGTCCCGAGCCGTAGAGGGAGTCGAGGTCGAACCGCGGCGTCCGGAAGTTAATACGGCCCTCGGGGTCGACGGTGCGCTGGGCGCTGCTGCTCGCGTCGAAGGTGATGTCGTGGTCGATGAACTGGCCGAAGTAGGTGTAGCCCGAGGGGATGGACGCGTTGTCGCCGGAGGCGTGGTCGGCGACGCCGGGCTGCTCGAGCATGGCGTCGGCGATGGGCTGGAGCTCGTCGTCGTTGAGGTCGAGCGGGTCCAGCCGGCCCGGTCTGCTCGGTGTGTTGACCGCGAAGAGCCGCCCGAAGCGCCCCTCGTAGGACGTCTCCCGCGGCACCGTCGCCAGTCCGCGCGGTTCCGTGCCGTGTCTGCGATCGGCCACTGCTGCCTCCGTGATGGGTAGTGCGGGTCGGCTGGTCGGGCCTGGGCCGATCAGACGGGAATGCGCAGGACCTGCCCCACGCGGATCTTGTCGGCGCTGGCGAGACCGTTGAGGGCGACGATGTTGCCCACCGTGGCGATGTCCGACCACTCGTTGTCGCGCACGATGGCGCTCAGGGTGTCGCCGTTCACCACCTGGTGCGGCACGTAGCCCTGGGCGCCCGGGATGACCACGACGGGCACCCGGACCACGTCCACGGTTCCCCCGCCCTCCTCGCCGGCCGACGGGTCGTCCCCGGCGAACTCGAACGTCGCCGGGCCGCTGTGCGTGATGCCCTCGACGGCGGCTTCGTGCACGAAGGCGCTCATCGCTCCCATGCTGCCGGCCTGCAGGAAGCCCTCGGCCAGCACCGTGCTTCCGTCGAGGAGCTTCCAGCCGTAGGAAGCCTCGAAGGCGGTCCCGACGGCCGCGATGGCGAGGGTCGATCCGATCAGGTCGTTGGGCTGCGGCTGACGAAGCGAGACTCCGAAGGGGTTCATGTCCGCAGGCTAGAGCGTCCGTGCGACAGAACAGTGTCGGCAGGGCGTAGCCGGTCCGCCACGAGTCGGCGTGGTGACGGTGCAAGACGTCCGGCCGACTACGCCCGCCCAGCATGGCGCTGGGCGGACCTCCGCCGCCGGGCCACAGCGGTGGGCCCGGCAGACGAGCAGTGCGCTGAGCCCGTACTTGGCCGCGCGCTTGACAGTGGCGTGGCTCGGGCGGAGTCACCGCCCAGGACTCTCCGGCTTGCGCAGACGGTTGCGAGCGTCCAGAGCCGTTCCTTCTCGGACGCGGGCATGGGCCCAACCCTTGGGACGTCCACGCCTGCGTGGAGCTGCGCTCGGGCGGGGCCGCTCGCCCGGTGGCCGCTGCCGAAGGAGTGGGACGGCCGAGGGAGTGCACGTCGGCGTTGGGCTATCCCGGGACCGCCGTGCCGTTGCGAGGACGCGCACGAGCTCCGGCCAGGGGTGGTCGTTGCACGGACGCAGCAGACGCTAGCGCCGGAGCGCTACTGCTCGCGCCGAGTGCGCCGACCCGCTGACGTCGGCCACTGCCGCGGTCCGACCGGGCGAGGCGGAATTGTTCGTCCTCGTTGCCGCCGACGTGCGCGCGGGCAGGCCGCGCGCCAGCTCGCACGCGTCGCGGCACCCGGTTCCTAGGTCATGCGTCCCACCCGGTCCTGTCCGTTGCTGTCCGTCCGGACGATGCCAGTCGGGTGGCCGGGGACGCCGGCGCGCGGCGCTGGCGGCAACGACCGACCGGGTCGGCCACCGCCTGCCGCGACGAGGCCCGCCGCCGGACGAAGGCGCGATGATGTGGTGTGTCCTCTAACCCCTACGACGGTGAGCTCTCAGCGCTTGTGGCGGAGCTCGTACAGATGCCTGCCGAGTGCGAGTGGGTGGAGTTCAAGGAGAACAACGCGGACCCTGAGACGATCGGCGAGTACGTGTCCGCTCTGGCGAACTCGGCCGTGCTCCTCGGCAGGAGCAGGGCCTACGTGGTGTGGGGTGTCCGCGACGGGGACCACTCCGTCGTGGGAACGGTCTTCGAGCCGCGCAGCGCCAAGGTCGGCAACGAGGACCTCGGGAACTGGCTGTCACGGTTGATCGCCCCGCGCCTGCACTTCTCGTTCCGCACAGGTTCCAGTGTCAGCGGGACGCCGGTTGTCGTCCTCGAGATCGACGCCGCGACCGAGCGTCCGGTGTCGTTCAAGGGCACGGAGTACGTCCGGGTCCAGTCCTACAAGAAGAAGCTCAAGGAACACCCGGAGAAGGAGCGCCTGCTGTGGCGCGCCTTCGAGACTCGGTCCTTCGAGGCCGGTCTAGCGTCGCACTCGCAGAGCGCGTCGGAGGTGGTCGCGCTCCTGGACTTCCCCGCCTACTTCGATCTCCTGAAGCGTCCGTTGCCGGAGGGGCGCAAGGGGATCGTCGAGGCGCTCGTAGCGGATCGGTTGGTCGCCGTAGCGGACGACGGCAGCTACGGGATCACGCACTTGGGCGCTGTGCTCCTCGCCCGCGACCTGGCGATGTTCCCGCAGCTCGGCCGCAAGGCCCCGCGAGTGATCCAGTACAAGGGAGCCAGCCGTGTCCACACGCTTCGCGAGCAGGAGGGCACGCGGGGCTACGCGGCTGGCTTCGCCGGACTGGTCGGCTTCCTGAAAGGGTTGCTGCCGGAGAACGAAATCATCGGCGAGGCGCTGCGCCGATCAGCCCCTCTCTACCCCGAGCTCGCCATCCGGGAGCTGGTGGCGAACGCCCTGATCCATCAGGACTTCACGCTCAGGGGAACGGGCCCGATGATCGAGCTCTTCGACGACCGGCTGGAGATCACGAACCCCGGTAAGCCGCTCGTAGAGCCGTCGAG
>CAXTFU010000139.1:10413-11852 GCA_964243385.1 uncultured bacterium
GTCCCGAAACGAGGCACTCGCGGCCATCATGCGGAGGATGGGCGTCTGCGAGGAGCGAGGGAGCGGCTGGGAGAAGGTGCTGTCCGAGACGGAAATCCACCAGCTGCCGCCGCCGCTCGTGGAGGCGACCGAGCACCACACCCGAGCGGTGCTCTTCGCGCCGCGACCTCTCACAAGGATGGACCGTGACGACCGCATACGCGCGGTGTACCAGCATGCCTGCCTGAAGTGGGTGACCAGGCAGCACATGACCAACACGACAGTCCGCCAGCGCTTCGGCATCGAGAACCAGAACGCCGCGATCGCGTCACGGCTCCTCAAAGAGGCTGTCACCGCACGGATGATCGCGCCCTACGACGCGGACGTCGGTCCGCGCAGCCTGCGGTACGTGCCGTGGTGGGCAGCCGAGGCCGCCGTTTCTTGACGCCCCGCTGCCTGCAGGCTGTCGGACGCCGGGCCGGGCATCGACTCGGACGACCTCGCAAGCCTGTGACCTGCGAAGACAGGGTCGCTGTAAGCCCGCGGTGCTTTTTGACGAGTTGTTGATAAGGCGGTCCGCCGAAGCGCAAAGCCAGCCTGGTGCGCCTGGTGCGCCTGGTGCGCCTGGTGCGCACGCCTGATCGCGCCCTCAGCGGCGGAGGGCTGCCATGGCCGCGAGCTGGTCGGCGCCGGGCCTGTCGGCGTGCCCGTCGGGCAGCGCGGCAAGACGGGCGGCGTCGTGGGGTGCGTACCCGGCGGCGTGCCATGCGGGGGCGTCGGCGAGCGCCCACCGGGCGGGGTCGTGGCCGGGCGGCATCGCCGCCTGCCACGGACGGGCCTGGTCCCGCAGGAAGGCGGCGAAGCCGGCGGTGGCGGCCGGGCCGGTGAGCCCGAGGGCGTGCGTCCCGTGCCGCCAGGACGCCGTCCACGGTGCGGCGTGGCAGCCGAGGGCGCGGACGGCCTGCCGGGCCGCCGCGGACGCGGCGTGGAAGCCGCACCGGCAGACCTGCGGGCGGCGGGTGTCGACGAGGGGGCGCAGCGCGACGAGCGCGTGCAGGTACTGCGCGAGATCACAGGCGGCGGGCGGGCCGCGCAGCCACGGGTGCCGGTGCCGGCGGGGCTCGTCCGCCGGCTCTGGACGGCCGCCGCCCCACAACCAGCCGTTGCCGGCGGCCCACCACACGTCCTCCGGGGACGCCTCGCCGGCCAGGACCGCCCCGGCCGCCAGGCCGACGGCGTCCAGGACCAGCCGGGGCGGCAGCAGGCCGTCGGCCGCAGCGGCGCGGAGCGCCCGCCGAGGCGGTTGCGCCGGCTGATGTCGAGCGAGAGTTCGTGCGGCGGGATGTCCCGCCCGAGCAGGTGAGTCGTCGCGTCGGCGGTGCTCGCCCGTCGAGCAGGGGGCGGCGGGTCCGTCCGCCGCGGGTCGTCGGGGGCGGTCCTGTCCACGGGCATCTCTTGGC
>CAXTFU010000140.1:0-11852 GCA_964243385.1 uncultured bacterium
CGCGGGTGGCGTGCAGGGCGTGCCCGGCCTGCCGGGGCTGCAGGGCGCGCAGGGCGTCCAGGGCGCGGCCGGCCCGGCCGGTCCGGTGGGCCTGCCCGGTGTCCAGGGTCCGCAGGGTGCGTCCGGTCCGGCCTGGCTGTACCAGCCGACGCCGGCCGACCTCGTCGCGAAGGTCAAGCAGGCTGCTGCGGACGTGTCCGTCCGCACGGTGCTCGACCCCCGCGTCGGCGCCCGCTACGTCGCCGAGCTCACCTCGCGGCTCGTGAAGCTGCAGGGCGGGCTGCTCCTGCGCGCGATCGTCACGACCGACGCGCCGGTGCAGGCTCCCGTCGTCGACCGCTCGAACGTCCGCTCGATCGCCTAGCCGTCGAGCGCCGGCCCCGCCACCGCGCAGGGCCGGCGCGACCGGCGCTGGGAGCTCCTCGAGTCCCACGGACGAGCCCCAGCACCGGGCACTCCACACGAACCGCTCCGGGCACGGTCGGACGCAGCACGTAGCGTCGGACCGTGCCCGGACGCGTGCGCAGCGACCCCCACACCGCCCTGCGGTCGGCCTTCTCGGCACAGGCGGTGCGGCTCGTCGACGCGCTGGGACAGGCCGCCCCGTCCGCGGCCACCCGCTGCCAGGGCTGGGGCGTCCGCGAGCTCGACCGGCACCTCGGCGCCGTCGTCGGCGGGCTGGCCCGGCTGCTGGACGAGCCGTCCGACGGCCCCGCCGACACGACCGTCGCCGGATGGGCGGACGCGCTGCCGGGCCTGGCCACGCAGCTCGACGCGGACGCCCGCACCCCCGGTCCGGGGCTCGCGGCGGCGCTGCCGGTCCTCGAGGCGGCGCTGGACCGGGCCGGCCCGCAGACCGTCGTCGCGCAGCGCACCGGACGGCACCCGCTGTCCGACGCGCTGCTGTTCCGGCTGGTCGAGCTCGTGGCCCACGGCCGCGACCTCCCGGTCGCGGTCGAGCCCGACCGCGCGGCGCTGCGGCTGGTCGTCAAGGCCCTCGCCGGGGTGCTCGCCGAGCGTGCGCCGGGCAGGCACGTCGAGGCGCGCATCCCGCCGTACGCGGCGGTGCAGTGCGTGGCCGGCCCCCGGCACACCCGCGGCACGCCGCCCAACGTCGTCGAGGCCGACCCCGTCGCCTTCCTCGAGCTGTGCACCGGACGCCTGGCCTGGGCCGACGCCGCCGCCGACGGCCGGGTGCGCACCTGGGGCGACCGCGCCGACCTGTCCCCGTACCTGCCGCTGCTCTCCTAGCCCCCGGGACCGCCGGGGCGCAGGGGCCTGAGACGCGCCCCGCGGGGAACGGGCCGCAGGTGACCGCCCTGGTCGCCCGACCCCGGAGGAGCTCCATGACCACCACGCTCGAGATGCTCGCCGCCGCACCGCAGCCGCTGACCGTCGACGCGGCGCTCATCGCCGCCGCCATCGACGCCGCGAACGACTGCGCGGTCGTGTGCTCGGCCTGCGCGAGCGCGTGCCTGTCCGAGGACCACCCGGGCGAGATGGCCGTCTGCGTGCGCGACGACCTCGACTGCGCCGACCTGTGCGGCGTCACGGCCCGGCACCTGGCCCGGCTGAACGCCTCCGACAAGCAGCTGACGCTCAGCGTGCTCGCCGCCTGCATCGAGGCCTGCGTGCAGTGCGCGGCCTCGTGCGCCCCGCACCGCGAGCACCACGAGCACTGCCGGCTCTGCGAGCAGGCGTGCAGCCGCTGCGAGGCGGCCTGCCAGGCGCTGCTCGACGCGCTCAAGGCCGTCTGACCGGGAGGCACCCGCTCGTCGGACGGAGGCGCGGGAGCACCCGCCTACACTCGAGGGGGCGTCCGCCCCTTCGTCCGAGGAGCCCCCCCGCGTGCCTCCCGCACCCGACGAGCTCGACCGGTACTCGCCCGAGGAGCCCGTCGGCGAGGAGTGCGGCGTCTTCGGCGTGTGGGCGCCCGGTGAGGACGTCGCCAAGCTGACGTACTACGGCCTCTACGCGCTGCAGCACCGCGGCCAGGAGGCCGCGGGCATGGCGGTCTCCGACGGCAGCAACGTGCTGGTCTTCAAGGACCTCGGCCTGGTCGCGCAGGTCTTCGACGAGCGGACGCTGTCGAGCATGTCCGGCCACCTGGCCATCGGGCACACCCGGTACTCCACGACCGGGTCCGGCACCTGGGAGAACGCCCAGCCGTCGTTCCGGGCGCTCGCCACCGGCGGCAGCCTCGCGCTCGGCCACAACGGCAACCTCACCAACACCGGCGAGCTCAGCGAGCGGGTGGCCGAGCTCGACCCGCGCACCGGGGCTATGGGTGCGACGACCGACTCCGACCTCATCACCACCCTGCTCGCCGCCCAGCCCGGACTGACGCCGCACGAGGCCGCGCGGCTGGTGCTCCCGACGCTGCGCGGCGCCTTCTGCCTGACCTTCATGGACGAGCACACGCTCTACGCCGCCCGGGACCCGCACGGCGTGCGGCCGCTCGTGCTCGGACGGCTCGACCGCGGGTGGGTGGTCGCCAGCGAGACCGCCGCGCTCGACATCGTCGGTGCCAGCCTGGTGCGCGAGATCGAGCCCGGCGAGCTGCTCGCCATCGACGAGGACGGCGTCCGCAGCGAGCGCTTCGCCCCGGCGACGCCCAAGGGCTGCCTGTTCGAGTACGTCTACCTCGCCCGGCCCGACACGACGATCGCCGGGCGCTCGGTGAACACCGCACGGGTGCAGACGGGCCGCACGCTCGCCTTCGAGGCGCCGGCCGACGCCGACCTCGTCATCCCGGTGCCCGAGTCGGGGACGCCGGCGGCCATCGGCTACGCCGAGCAGAGCGGCATCCCGTACGGGCAGGGGCTGGTGAAGAACGCCTACGTCGGGCGCACGTTCATCCAGCCGTCGCAGACGATCCGCCAGCTCGGCATCCGGCTCAAGCTCAACCCGCTGCGCGAGGTCATCGCCGGCAAGCGCCTCGTGGTCGTCGACGACTCGATCGTGCGCGGCAACACCCAGCGCGCGCTCGTCCGCATGCTGCGCGAGGCCGGGGCGCGCGAGGTGCACGTCCGCATCTCCAGCCCGCCGGTCATGTGGCCGTGCTTCTACGGCATCGACTTCGCGAGCCGCGCCGAGCTCATCGCCTCCGGCATGGGGGTCGAGGAGATCCGCTCCTCCATCGGCGCCGACTCGCTGGCCTTCGTCTCGCTCGAGGGGCTGACCGCCGCGAGCGGCCAGCGCGCCGAGCGGCTGTGCCGCGCCTGCTTCGACGGCGCCTACCCCATCGCCATCCCGCAGCGCGACGCCGCCGGCAAGCACGTCCTCGAGCGGACCGGCCGCACGACCGCGCCGCAGGGCAGCCAGCTGGTCGACCACCCGGCCGACCACGAGCACGTCGGGACGGGGCAGGTCGTGGTGCACAACGGGGTCGCTGCCGTCGACCCGATGGACGCCGTGCTCGGCGACGACGCGCTGGCTGACGACGCGATGGCCAGGCCGTGAGCGACCGGTCCTACGCCGCGGCCGGCGTCGACATCGACGCGGGCGACCGCGCCGTCGAGCTGCTCAAGGGCCGGCTGGCCCGCTCCCGCCGGCCGGAGGTCGTCGGCGGGCTCGGCGGCTTCGCCGGGCTGTTCCGCCTGGACACCGAGCGCTGGAGGCGGCCGCTGCTCGCGAGCAGCACCGACGGCGTCGGCACCAAGCTCGCGATCGCGCACGCCATCGACAAGCACGACACCGTCGGCATCGACCTGGTCGGGATGGTCGTCGACGACCTCGTCGTCTGCGGCGCCGAGCCGCTGTTCATGCAGGACTACATCGCCTGCGGCCAGGTCGTCCCCGAGCGGATCGCGGAGATCGTCGGCGGCATCGCCGAGGGCTGCGACCTCGCCGGCTGCGCGCTCGTCGGCGGCGAGACCGCCGAGCACCCCGGCCTCATGCCCGCCGACCAGTACGACATCGCCGGCACCGGCGTGGGGGTGGTCGAGGAGGACCTCCTGCTCGGTCCCGACACCGTCCGCACCGGCGACGTCGTGGTCGCGATGGGCTCGAGCGGCCTGCACAGCAACGGCTTCTCGCTCGTGCGGCACGTGCTGCTCAGCGGCGCCCGGATGCGGCTCGACGCCGTCGTCGACGAGCTCGGCGGACCGCTCGGCGAGCACCTGCTGACGCCGACGCGCATCTACGCCAAGGACTGCCTGTCCCTGCTGGCCGAGACCGACGTGCACGGCTTCAGCCACGTGACCGGCGGCGGGCTGGCGGCGAACCTCGCGCGGGTCCTGCCGCCGCACCTGTCCGCCACCGTCGACCGGGGCACCTGGCGTCCGCAGCCCGTCTTCGACCTGGTGCAGACCCGCGGCCGCGTCGAGCAGGCCGAGATGGAGCGCACCTTCAACATGGGCGTCGGCATGGTGGCCCTCGTGGCGCCGGCCGACGTCGACCGGGCGCTCGCCGTCCTCACCGCCCGGCACGTGCCCGCCTGGGTGGCCGGCGGGGTCGTCGAGGGCGACGGCACCGTCGAGCTGGTCGGCGCGCACTCGGCCTGAGCCCGTCCCGCGCCGGCCCTCCGTGCGCGCCGGCCGGTCCCGGAGACGCGACGAGGGACGGCCGACGGCCGTCCCTCGTGCGTGGTGCCGGCTCGGGCCGGCGGGTGCGAGTGCTAGCGCGCGGGGGAGTCGTCCTCGTCCGGCGCGTACGGGTCGTCGTCGTCCTCGTCGGGCGGCGCGGCCGAGGACGACACCGGCGCACCAGCGAGCTCGGCCTTGAGCCGGTCGGGGTCGAGGTTGCCGGTGCTGTACTTCAGCTCGCGCGCGACCTTCGTCTGCTTTGCCTTGGCACGGCCGCGCCCCATGGCTCGACCCCTTCGCGACAGCGGGGCACTCGTCCCCGGGTGGCAACGTCCATTCCCGACGGCACGACCCGTGCCGTTCGCAGGGAGCGTGCCAGAGCTCCACGCTACAGGGTGCGGGCCCCGAGCACGCAGCGAGTGGCGCGGCGCTCAGCTGCGGCCGGGGAGCAGCAGCCCCCGTCCGCTGCCCGCCTCGGCCATCCGCCGCTCGGCGACCCGGTCGGCGGCGACGACCGGCGGCACGCCGTCCGCGTCGGCGAGGCGCAGGACGTCCCGCGTCGTGTCGAAGATCCGGGCCGCCTGCGCCTCGGCACGGGCGAAGTCGAAGGAGGCGTGCTGCGCCTCGTCGGCGACCTGCACGAGCCCGCCGGCGTTCGCGACGTAGTCGGGGACGAACAGCACGCCCCGCCCGGCCAGCACGTGCTCGAGCCCCGGCCGGGCGAGCTGGTTGTTCGCCGCGCCGCAGACGATGCGGGCCTGGAGCGCGGGCACCAGCTCGTCGGTCACCGAGCCGCCGAGCGCGCACGGGGCGTAGACGTCGCAGTCGAGGGTCGGCAGCTCGTCGACGGCCACGACCTGCGCGCCGAGGGCGCGGACCCGCTGCAGGGCGGCCGGGCTGACGTCGGAGGCGACGACCGACGCGCCGTCCGCGAGCAGGTGCTCGACGAGGTGGTGACCGACCTTGCCGACGCCCTCGACGGCGACCCGCCGGCCGGCGAGCGACGGGGTGCCCCAGGTGTGCTCGGCGGCGGCGCGCAGCGCCGAGAAGACGCCGAAGGCGGTCAGCACCGCGCTGTCTCCGGCCCCGCCCCGCTCGGGCGAGCGCCCGGTGGCGTAGTCGGTCGCGGTGCCGATGACGTCCATGTCCTCGACGAAGGTGCCGACGTCGCAGGCCGTGTAGTAGCGGCCGCCGAGCGACTGGACGAAACGGCCGTACGCCTGCAGGAGGGCCTCGGACTTGTCGCGGGCCGGGTCGCCCAGGATGACGGCCTTGCCGCCGCCGAGGGCGATGCCGGCGCAGGCCGCCTTGTAGGCCATGGCGCGCGACAGCTGCAGCACGTCGCGCAGCGCGTCGTCCTCGCTGCGGTAGGGGTAGAACCGGGTGCCGCCGAGCGCCGGGCCCAGGGCGGTCGAGTACACCGCGATGATCGCCCGCAGCCCGCTGGCCCGGTCCTGGCAGAACAGCACCTGCTCGTGGCTGGCGTCGAGCTCGTCGGTGCGGTCGAAGACGCTCATGTGCACTCCTGGGTCCTGCCGACCACCGGGTCCGGTGGTGCGGAGTCCGCCGCGCCCTCGTGGGACGCGGCGGCGTGCCGGGGAGGTGTGCCCCGCGCGGAGGGTAGCGAGCGTCCGCAGGTGCCCCGGGCGGCGGCTGCGTGCGAGCATCGGGCCATGACGGCGTACCTGGCGTTCCTGCGGGTCTACGAGCCGCTGGCCGCCTTCGAGGGCGAGCAGCGCCAGCACTGGGAGTCCTACGTCGCCGAGGGCCTGGCGCCGGCGCCGGTCGAGGGCGCGGCGCGGGAGCGGACGGCGGCGCTGCGGGCCGTGGTCGGGTCGCCCCCGCAGGGCCTGCCGGTCGTGGGCGAGCACGCGTTCGTGACCGAGGTCGACGGCGTGACGCTGGTCTGCCCGTGGCGCACCCGCCTGCGGGCGCTCGAGGCCCTCGACGACTTCGCCGCCGACCTGCCGGACGAGGTGCTGTCCGCCTTCCTGCCGCTCGCGCTGACGCGGGCGGCGGGCGACGAGCTGGACGGGTGGCGCGCCGCCCACCCGGGGCAGCGGAGCCACCAGCTCACGAGCGCCTGGCACGTGCCGCTGCGGTGGTTCGTGCTCGTCGACGCCGAGGAGCGCCGCGCGGTGCCCGGGCAGCCCTCGCGCGGTGGCGGCACCCCGGTCGACCGCCTGACCGGCCGGGCGCTCGTCTACCGCACGCCGATGTCCCGGGCCCGCCGCCGCACGGCCCGGGCGCTGTCGGTGCTGCGCCGCAGCGTCCAGGACGGTGGGGTCGCGGCGGGCGTCGAGGACCTCGGCCGGTGGCTCGAGGAGTTCCACCCCCGGTCGCTCGTCGAGCTCGACTACGGCGGCCTGGTGCACCTCATGGACGACGCCGCGCTCGAGGCGGACGAGTCGGCCCGCGACGTCGCCGCCGCCCTCGCCGCCCTCGGCACCGGCGACGAGACGGCGGCCGCGGAGGCCTACGCGCGGGTGTCGGCGCGGATGAAGGTCCTGCAGGCCGTCGAGTCGGCCAACTGACCGACGGGGCGCTCGACGAGCCCGCACGAGGGCGGGTCGGCCGATTGACGGCGCATCGCGGACGGATCATCCTGCGGACTACGTCCAAGATGGCCCGCACGGGCCATTCCGGAGGAAGAGGACATCCAACACCATCGCAAGCAGGCGGGCACACGTCTCGCCACGACGAACGGACGACCGCCATGAGCACGCGCATCACCGAAGCCGAGGCTCTGCTCACGCCAGCCGAGGTCGCCACCATGTTCCGCGTCGACCCGAAGACGGTCACCCGGTGGGCGAAGTCGGGCAAGCTCACGTCCATCCGCACGCTGGGCGGCCACCGCCGCTACCGCGAGGCCGAGGTCCGCGCCCTGCTCGCCGGCATCCCGACGCCGCGGCCCGTCCAGGACTGAGCCGCTCGTCCGTCCTGCGGGACGGTCCGGGGGGGGGCACGACCGGGGGGTCGAGCACGACCGGGGGGTCAGCTCGCGCGAAGCGGGCGTTGCGGGGGGAGTGCGGGCAGAGTGTCGGGTCCAGGGACCGGCGCGGACCGGCCCGGGACAGTTCGCGGCAGCTGGTCCGCCGCGGACCGATGAGTCCCGGAGCCCGCGACCGTCTTCCTGGCAGCCGTCGGTGCATCGTGCGCAGGCGCTGCCCGCCGGGGGCGCAGGGCCCGCCGGGAGCCTGACGGGGGAGGTCCCATGACAGAGCCGGACGCGACCGCCACGAGGTCGCGACGCCGCAGGCCCGGCCTGCGCCGCCCGTCCGTGCGGGGCGTCAGTCTGCGCCGCGTCGTCCTGCCGGCGCTCATCGTGCTGCTGGGCCTGTTCGTCGTGCTGCCGGTCGCCGGCGGCCTGTCCGGCAAGCTGAGCAGCGTCACCGAGAACGACCAGGCCGCGTTCCTGCCGGACTCCGCCGAGTCGACGCGGTCGCTCGCCCTCGAGGCGCAGTTCGCCGGGGCGCAGGACATCCCCGCCCTGGTCGTCTGGGAGCGGTCCGGCGGCCTCACGCCGCAGGACCTCGACGACGTCGAGGCGGCGGTCGAGCGGCTCAGCGCCCTCGACGGGGTGGCCGGACCGGCGTCGCCGCCGATCCCGAGCGAGGACGGCCAGGCCGTGCAGGTCGTCGTGCCGCTGCCCGGCGACAACTCCGCCTTCGAGACGCTGCCCGGCATCGCGGAGGACGTCAGCGAGGCCGCGCAGGTCGACGGCCTGCCGAGCTACGTCACCGGGCCCGGCGGCCAGTTCGCCGACTTCGCGGCGGCCTTCGAGGGCATCGACGGGCGCCTGCTGTTCACCACCGTCGGCGTCATCCTCGTGATCCTGCTGCTCATCTACCGCAGCCCGGTCTTCCTGCCGGTGCTCGTCTCGGCGGGCCTCGCGCTCGTGCTCGCCCAGGCGGTCGTCTACCTCGTCGCCGACGCCGACCTGCTCACCGTCGACGGGCAGAGCCAGGGCATCCTGTCGGTCCTCGTGCTCGGTGCCGGCACCGACTACGCGCTGCTGCTCATCAGCCGCTTCAAGGAGGAGCTGCACCGCGAGGACTCGTGGACGGTCGCGATGCGGGCCGCGCTGCGGGGCGCCGTGCCGCCCATCGTCGCCTCGGGCGCCACCGTGGTGCTGGGGCTGCTGTGCCTGCTGCTGTCGGACCTCAACAGCAACAAGTCGCTCGGCCCCGTGGGTGCGATCGGCATCGCCTGCGCGGTGCTGGCCATGACCCTGTTCCTGCCGGCCCTGCTGATGGTCCTCGGCCGGTACTGGTTCTGGCCGTTCGTCCCGCGCCACGACGACGACGTCTCGCACGACCGCGGCCTCTGGGGGCGGGTGGCTGCCCTCGTCGGGCGCCGCGCGCCGGCCGTCGCGCTGGTGACGGCGCTCGCGCTGGGCGGCCTGGCCCTGTTCACCACGCAGCTCGAGGCGGACGGCCTCACCACGGCCGAGCAGTTCACGACCGAGGTCGACTCGGTGCGCGGCCAGGAGGTGCTCGCGCGGCACTTCCCGGCGGGCACCGGTGTCCCGGTGAGCGTGATCGGCCCCGCGGCCGACGCCGACGAGCTGCTCGGCGTGGTCGAGGGCGTCGACGGCGTCGCCTCCGCGCAGACCACCTCCTCCGGTGCGCCGGGCAGCGCGGCGCCGCCGACGGTCGTCGACGGGCAGGTGCAGGTCAACGCCGTGCTCGCCGACCCGTCCGACAGCCCCGCGGCCGAGCAGACCGTGCTGCGGCTGCGCTCGGCGGTCGACGAGGTCGACCGCGACGTCCTCGTCGGCGGCGGCACGGCGGTGGTCTACGACATCAAGACCGAGTCGGCCCGCGACAACCGCGTGATCATCCCGGCCATCCTGGTCGTGATCTTCCTGGTGCTCGCCGTGCTCCTGCGGGCCGTCGTCGCACCGCTGCTGCTGGTGGCGACGGTCGTCCTGTCGTTCTTCGCCACGCTGGGCGTCTGCGCGCTGGTGTTCGACCACGTCTTCGGCTTCGCCGGGGCCGACCCGTCGTTCCCGCTGTTCGCGTTCGTCTTCCTCGTCGCGCTCGGCATCGACTACAACATCTTCCTCATGACGCGGGTGCGCGAGGAGGCGCAGCGCGGCAGCACCCAGCGGGCGACGCTGCGGGGCCTCGCGGTCACCGGAGGGGTCATCACCTCGGCCGGCATCGTGCTGGCCGCCACGTTCTCGGCGCTCGGCGTCCTGCCGCTCGTGCCCTTCGCCGAGCTCGGCTTCGCCGTCGCCTTCGGGGTGCTGCTCGACACCCTCGTCGTCCGCTCGCTGCTGGTGCCCGCGGTCGTCCACCAGCTCGGCGACCGGGTGTGGTGGCCGAGCGTGCCCCGCCGGTCCGGGCCGGACGACGGGGCGTCGCGGGGGACCGGCGGCGACGGCTGGCGCGACATCCCGGCGCAGTCCGGAGGGCACGTCCCCGAGGCGGGCCGGGCCGGGTAGCGCCCGTGTGATCTCGGGCACGACGCGGCCACCCTCATGCGGTCGTCAGCCTGCGTTCACCTGCTGTTCACCCACGGCTGGCACACAGGAGGCAGCGCATCCTCGTCGAGGACGCGCGATCGCACCCCTCGACCGCCGGGAGCCCGCATGACCCAGTCGCTGCAGTCGACGCCCCAGGACGACGAGCAGCGCCAGCTGGCGTCGGCGCGGCGGGACCTCGTCCAGGAGTTCTCCGGGCGGCTGCCCGCCGACGAGGTCGGTGCCCGCTTCGACGCGATCGTGGCCGAGTTCGAGGGCGCGCCGGTGCGGACGTTCGTGCCCGTGCTCGCCCGTCGTCGCGTGCGCCAGGTGCTCGTCCTGCCGGAGTGAGCCGCGGCTCGCTGCGCGTGCGCAGGTAGGTTGCCCGCCGGAGGCGGGCGAGGCGCGCACGAGCACGAGGAGCCGAGGGTGGACCGTCGAGCGCACGGGTCGACGCGGGCGCTGGTCGCGGCCGGACTGGCCGCGGTGGTGCTCGCGGCCGGTGGCGGCTTCGCCGCGGGCCGGGCCGGCAGCAGCGCGGGCGCTGCGTCGCAGGCTCCGGAGCCGGGGTCGATCGAGGCCGTGGCCGCCGAGCTCGCCGAGGGCCAGGCCCGCGAGCGCGCCGCGCTGGCGCAGGACCTGACCGGCGCCGCGCGCGACGCGCACGAGCGGATGGGTCGCGTGCTGCAGCAGCTGGTCGTGGCCGTCCCGCTCGCGGGCGCCGGGACCGCGGGCCGTCCCGGCGCGGCAGGCTGGCAGGCCGAGCTGGCGCAGGCGTCGGCCGGGCTGTCGGCCGTCCCGGAGGGGACGACCGAGCACACCGTCACCCGTGGCGCCCTGCTCGGCGCCGTCGAGCTGCTGCGCAGCGCCGCCGCCGACTACGCCGCCACCGCGCAGCTCCCCGCGGCGCAGCGGGCTGCCGCGCTGACCGACGTCGCCGCGCGCCGCGCCGCCGCCGTGGCCCTGTGGCAGGCCGGCGCGGGCCAGCTGGACACGCTCGTCGTGGCGGCCGGCGAGGAGCACGTGCACCTGTTCCTCGCGCCCGACGGCGACCCCGACTCCGTCCCCGCCGAGTTCTCGGAGCCGGCGGAGCCGCAGGACGAGTGAGCGCCGGCGGCCGGCCGCGCCCCGACGGGCCGCCGGTACGGTGCCGCGCATGCGCCGTCCTCCCGCCGACGTCCGCGTGGCCCCGGTGGCGGTGCGCGATCCGCACGTCCTCGAGCTGCTGGCCGCGCTCACGGACGAGCTGGCGGGCGCCGGCTACGCCGCCGACGAGACGTTCGGCTGGTCCGCCGACCAGCTGGAGCAGGCGGACGTGCACCTGGTCGGTGCGACCGTCGACGGCCGCCTGGTGGGGGTCGCGGGCGTCGAGCTCGCGGACGGTGCCGGTGAGCTCAAGCGCTTCTTCGTCCGGCCGGAGCACCGCGGCACCGGGGTCGCGGACGCGCTCGTCGCCGCCCTCGTCGCGCACGCAGACGCGCGAGGGGCCCGGGTGCTGCGCCTCGAGACGGGTGACCGGCAGCACGCCGCGCTGGCCTTCTACCGCCGCCACGGGTTCGTCGAGATCCCGCGCTTCGGCCCGTACGTCGCCAGCGCGACGTCGGTGTGCCTGCAGCGCCCCACCACCCGGGGCCCCGCCTGACCGGCGCCGTGCCAGCAGACCGGTGGGAGGAGCCCGCAGCGGCGGGACGGGCGCACGCGGGGTGGTCACACGCGGGGGGTGGTCAGGGGCGGGATCGAACCGCCGACCCCACGCTTTTCAGGCGTGTGCTCTACCAGCTGAGCTACCTGACCGGATGGTGCTGCGACCCCGACGGGACTCGAACCCGCGACCTCCGCCGTGACAGGGCGGCGCGCTA
>CAXTFU010000141.1:0-11760 GCA_964243385.1 uncultured bacterium
GGCCGGCACGGTCGTGCCGGCCACGAGCGCCAGGGTGCGGCGGTCGAGCCGGCGCAGGTCGTCGCGCACCGCCCAGGCGATGCCGGCGCACGAGCCGGCGTGCAGCGCCGCGGCGAAGGCCGTGCGGTCGTCCGGGGCGTCCCAGCGCAGCAGCCACGGCAGCAGGGCGAGCTGCGCCGAGGAGCTCACCGGGACGACCTCCGCGACGCCCTGCGCGAGGCCGAGCAGGACGACCTGCGCGGGCGTCACCCGTGGGCCGGACGAGCGACCCGCCTCAGCTGCCGACGCCGGACAGCTCGAGCGCCTCGACGGCGGTGCGCAGCGTGGCCTTGCGCTCGTCCAGCGAGCCGGTCGACGGCGACAGCGTCAGCGTCGTGACGCCCGAGGCCGCCAGCACCTGCATCTTCTCGGCGATGCGCTCCTTGGAGCCGAGCAGCGCGGTGGCGTCCAGGAACTCGAACGGGACGGCCGCGGCGGCCCGCTCGTGCTCGCGCGCCAGGTAGAGGTCCTGCACCTCGGCCGCGGCGCGCTCGAAGCCCATGCGGACGGCCAGCTGGTTGTAGAAGTTCTTCTCCCGGCTGCCCATGCCGCCGACGTAGAGCGCGGCGTACCAGCGGATCGGGTCGGCGCAGGCCCGCGGGTCGTCGCCGACCACGATCGGGACGGTCGGCACCACGTCGAAGCCGTCCATGGTCCTGCCCGCCTTCGCGCGGCCGGCGGCGATCTGCGCCAGCTGCTCCTGCGCGAACTCGGGCGAGTAGAAGATCGCCAGCCAGCCGTCGAACAGCTCGCCGGACAGCTCGAGGTTCTTCGGCCCGACCGCCGCCAGGTACATCGGGATGTGCTCGCGCACCGGGTGCACGGTGAGCTGCAGCGCCTTGCCCGGGCCGTCCGGCAGCGGCAGCACGTAGTGCTGACCCTCGTAGCGCACGCGCTCGCGGCGCAGCGCCATCTTCACGATGTCGGAGTACTCGCGGGTGCGGGCCAGCGGCTTGTCGAAGCGCACCCCGTGCCAGCCCTCCGACACCTGCGGGCCGGACACGCCGAGCCCGAGCCGGAAGCGCCCGCCGGACAGCGTGTCGAGCGTCGCGGCGGTCATCGCGCAGTTCGCCGGCGTGCGGCCCGGGATCTGGAAGATGGCCGAGCCGAGGTCGATGCGGCGGGTCTGCGCGGCCACGAAGGCGAGGACGGTCGGCGCGTCCGACCCGTACGCCTCCGCCACCCAGGCGACCGAGTAGCCGAGGTCGTCGGCCTCCTTCGCGAGCGCGAGGTTGTCGGCGTCGTTGCCGGCGCCCCAGTAGCCGAGGTTCAGACCGAGCTGCACGTGCGCTCCCGAGGTGGACGTCGTCCCGCAGGCTAGCCATCCCCGGTCGGCTACGGTCAGCCCGCGTGAAGCAGCGTCATCTCGGCCGCAGCGGCCTGGTCGTCTCCCGGCTCGCCCTGGGCACCATGACGTGGGGGCGCGACACCGACGAGGACGACGCCGCGGCGCAGCTGGTGGCCTTCCGCGAGGCGGGCGGCACGCTCGTCGACACCGCCGACGTCTACGCCGGCGGCGAGAGCGAGCAGGTGCTCGGACGGCTGCTCGCCGACGTCGTCCCGCGCGACGAGGTGCTGCTCGCGACCAAGGCGTACGGGGTCACCGGCCCGGGTCCGATGGGGCGTGGCACCTCGCGCGGGCACCTGCTGTCGGCC
Source organism: uncultured bacterium (assembly GCA_964243385.1). Taxonomy (GTDB): domain Bacteria; phylum Actinomycetota; class Actinomycetes; order Mycobacteriales; family SCTD01; genus SCTD01. The sequence continues at coordinate 1,696 of CAXTFU010000141.1, forward strand.
CTCGACGCCTCGCTCGCGCGCCTGGGCACCGAGCACGTCGACCTGTGGCAGCTGCACGCCTGGGACCCGGTCACCCCGTGGGAGGAGGCGATGGCGGCGGTCGACACGGCGGTCGCCTCCGGCCGGGTCCGCTACGCCGGCGTCTCGAACTACTGCGGCTGGCAGCTCGCCGCGACCGCCGCCTGGCAGCGGTCCTGGCCGGGACGCGCGCCGCTCGTCAGCGACCAGGTCGAGTACTCGCTCCTGCAGCGCGGCGTCGAGCGCGAGGTCGTCCCCGCCGCGCAGGCGCTCGGCGTGGGGCTGCTGCCCTGGTCGCCGCTCGGCCGCGGGGTGCTCACCGGCAAGTACCGGCACGGCTCCCCCGCCGACAGCCGCGGCGCGACGGCGCACTTCTCGGCGTTCGTCGAGCCCTACCTCGCACCGTCGGCGGCGTCCGTCGTCGACGCCGTCCTCACCGCGGCGGACGGCCTCGGCGTCTCCCCCGTCGCCGTCGCCCTGGCCTGGGTGCGCGACCGCCCGGGCGTGGTCGCCCCGATCGTCGGCGCGCGCACCGCCGCGCAGCTGCAGGCCTCGCTCGCCGCCGAGACCGTCGAGCTGCCCGCCGAGATCCGCTCGGCGCTGGACGACGTCTCGGCCCCCTCGCTCGGCTACCCCGAGCTGGTGCCGCGCTGGGCCTCGGACGAGCTCGAGGACTGACCCGGGCGCGCCCCCGCGCGCTGCGCCCGGCGCCGGGTGGCACCATGGCTGGCGTGCAGTACGAGTACCGCGGCGTGACCATCCCGCCGCACGCCACCCGCGAACAGGCCCGCGACGTCCTGGCCATCCACGCCGAGTACGGCGACTGGGAGCTGACGCGGCACGCGATCTACGCCGACGGCAGGCGCCGCGTGACCGTCCGCCGCCGCGTCCGGCCCGAGCTGCCGCCGATGGCGACCTGAGCCTGCGGCTCCCTGACCTGCCCGGTGTTGCAGGTGGCGACGTGTGGCCCGCGCTGCTGCGCAGGACGCCTGCCTGGAGGCTGTGGACGCTGAGCTGCTCCGCTGCTGCAGCGGTGGTCGCCCGCTGACCCGCTGCTGGCGACCCGCCGGCGTCGGCGAGCGGCCGCCGGTGACCGCAGCGGACCGGGTGCCTGCTGCTGCCCGCCCGCTGACCCGCTGCGGGCGACCTGGCGGCGCCGACGACCGTCCGGGCTGCTCAGCCAGACCGGCTGACCGATCGGCATGATCACGTCGGGATCGCCGAGCGAGCCCGACGCCCGGCGGCCAGTGGCTTGATCACGTCCGGATCGCCGAGCGAGTCGGGCGGGATCATGCCGACGGCTCCGCCGCTTCGGCCGAGCCGGACGCCTGGACGCCCCTCCCGACGGCAGGTGCCCCCGCCTCGGACCCACCGGAGGACCTCCGCCCCAGGATCTCCTGACCGAGCGGTCCGCACCGAACGCACCGGCGTGTCCGGTGCAGGACCCTTCGCCAGGAGCTCCGCGGCCCCTCGACGTCCCGGGTCGCCCGCGCACCGGGCAGGTGGACGCCGTCCCTGCACAGCAGCGCCCTTCGTGCGGAGCCCGCCGACAGGTGGCCGACGCCGAGCGGCGGTGCGCCGCGCAGCGGAGTCCGCCGACAGGTGGCCGACGCCCAGCGGCGGTGCGCCGGGCGCCGCCTGCGCGCCGATGACGAGCGTCCGCGTCCGTCCGGACAAGACGGTGGGGTGCCGCGCGCGGGGAGCCCGTGGCGGTCGCCCCCACCGGGCGCGGCAGCGTCCCGCACCTGCCGACGGCCGACCGTCCTCATGATGTCGGCGCATGCGTCCGGGAGCCTTCTACGGCCTCTCACGCGGTGCCCGTTCCCGACCTCGGAACCTCACGACCGCGCCGTGTGCGAGGGCCCCGAGTGCGATGCACGCGAGCACCTGCGTCAGCCGATCGTCCCCGCTGCGCAGCGCGACGGCGGCAATCGCCGCGCCGCCCAGGACGAGCAGCACGAGCGCGAGCACGTCGCCCGTCGTCCGCCGAGTCCGCATGGCACTCCTTAGCACGCGTTCGAGCTGCAGGCGCTGACGGTCCTGCAGCTGGTTCGCAGGACGACACCGCAGGCAAGCACGACGCGCGACACCGCCGAAGGTGGTCGCCGCACGAAAGATGCCTGCACGAGCACGGGCGACTAGCTCAGGTCCAGGAACCGGTCGAGGACGCGGACGCCGAAGCGCAGGCTGTCCAGCGGCACGCGCTCGTCGACGCCGTGGAACATGCCGGAGAAGTCGAGGTCCGGCGGGAGCCGCAGCGGGGCGAAGCCGAAGCAGCGCATGCCCAGCCGGCTGAAGCTCTTGGCGTCCGTGCCGCCGGAGAGCATGTACGGGACGGCGCGCGCACCCGGGTCCTCGGCCTTGAGGCTGCGCGACATCGCCTCGACGAGCGCCCCCTCGAACTCGGTCTCGAGGGCGATGTCGTAGTGGGTGTACTCGCGGACGACGTCCGGCCCGAGCACCTCGTCGAGCTCGCGCTCCCACTCGTCGCCGAAGCCGGGCAGATAGCGCCCGTCGACCATGGCGGACGCCCTTCCCGGGACGACGTTGTGCTTGTAGCCCGCATCGAGCATCGTCGGGTTCGCGGTGTTGCGCAGCGTCGCGCCGACGATCCGGGCCAGCGGGCCGAGCAGCGCGACGGTCGCCTCCATGTCGTTCGGGTCGAGCTCGACCCCGAAGGCGTCGCCGACCTCGTCCAGGAAGGCCCGGACCGTCTTGGTGACGTGCAGCGGGAACTCGTGCCGGCCGAGCCGCGCGACCGCCTCGCACAGCGCCGTCACGGCGTTGTCGGCGTTCACCATCGACCCGTGCCCGGCGGTGCCGGCGGCGGTGAGCCGCATCCAGGCCATGCCCTTCTGCGCGGTCTCCACCATGTAGAGGCGCAGGTCGTCGTGCACGCTCAGCGAGAAGCCGCCGACCTCGCTGATCGCCTCGGTGCACCCCTCGAACAGCTGCGGCTGGTGCTCGACGAGCCACTGCGCGCCGAAGACGCCGCCGGCCTCCTCGTCGGCGACGAACGCCAGCACGACGTCGCGCGGGGGCTTGCGCCCGGTCCGCATGCGGTCCCGGACGACGGCGAGCGTCATCGCGTCCATGTCGAGCATGTCGACGGCGCCGCGGCCCCAGAGCATCCCGTCCGCGATCTCGCCGGCGAACGGGTCGTACGTCCACTCCTTGGGCTCGGCCGGCACCACGTCGAGGTGGCCGTGGATGAGCAGCGCGGGACGGCTCCGGTCCTCGCCCTCCATCCGCGCCACGACGCTCGTGCGGTTCTGGGCCGACTCGAACACCTGCGGCTCCAGGCCGACTTCGGCCAGCAATCCGGCGACGTGCTCAGCGGCCTCCCGCTCGCCCTTGCCCCGGCCGGTGCCGTCGTTGACGCTCTCGAAGCGGATGAGGTCGCGGCACAGCTCCACGACCTCCTCCTGCGGGTCCACCTGCGTCACGGGAGCTCCTGTCGTCGGTGCGCTGCTCGTCGGTGTGCTGCTCGTGGGTGCGTCGTGGCCGACCGTAGTCCGACGCCGGAGTTCGCTACAGTCGTGCCCGTCCGGTGCCAGTGGCCGGGCGCACTCGTCCGAGTGGCGGAATGGCAGACGCGCAGCGTTGAGGTCGCTGTGTCCGAAAGGACGTGGGGGTTCAACTCCCCCCTCGGACACCCTCCCGATCCGGCCCCTGACCAGCAGCGATGCGGTCCGGGGCCGTCGTCGTCCTCGGGACCGTCCGGAGAGCGGGAGCGTGGCTCCCGTCCCTCACCGAGGCGGCTCCGCGAGGTGCTGGCGCTCACGCTGCGCCCGTGCTGTGCTGCGTCGGCACCACGACCGACACCGCTTGGAGGCGCGATGGCCGGGAGACGCTTCTGCTCCTACGAGAACGAGGCCTTCGCCGCCGCGGACTTCGTGACGACGGCTCGCGGGGTGACCGTGCACGTGCTGAGCGAGACCTCCGGTCACACGGTGGACGGCTGGGCCGCCGAGCTGACGGCGCAGCGCGGTGTCGACGGCACGTGGACCGTCGAGAAGATCCAGGTCGCGCGTCCGGTCGTGCCTCGGCCGCCGTCCTTCGGGCTCTGATGCCCGTGGACCCGTGGTGGCCTTCGGCGGACGGTGACGCAGCGCCGGCCGGCGAACGGGCCAAGACGCTCTTCAGCGGTCAGGTCGACGCCGCGGTCGCCGCGTCCGCCGCCACCGCCGCGAGTGCGGAGGCGGACCGCGCCGCACGACGCGCCCAGGAGCGAGCGGAGGAGGACGGCCACCTCGCCGCAGCGGCCACGAACCGCGCAGCGGACGTCGCGAACCTGCAGTCGTTCTTCGAGGTCCTGTCGAGCTTCGCCATCGGCTCCGTGGAACGAGCCCGCGCCGGTGCTGAGCTGGTGCAGAAGGCCGCCGGGGCGATCGCCACCCTGTACGCCGGGGTCCTGGCACTGGTCTTCTCGGTGTCGGACAACCCCCTGCCGGCCCGTGGCGTCCTGGCGCCCGCCTTCCTCGGCCTCGCCGTCGTGCTGTCGACCGCCTACATCGCCTACCTCGGACCGGCGATCGACGTCACGGCGGCCGGTGAGCCGGTGCGGGGCCTCGAGCCGAAGACCTACCAGCGCCTGAACATCGTGACCGAGGTCGCGCGCGGCACGGCGTTGCTCAGGTCCGCGGCGCTGCGGGCGAGCGTGATCGCACTCGGCGTCGGCCTGGCCTACATCGTGCTCCCCTTCGTGACGCTGACCGACGACGACCGGAGCGCTGTCGTCGCCGCGGACCAGGTGACGGCCTGGCCGTCCCCGCAGGTCGACCTCCCGGACCCGCTCGACGCGATCCTCTACCAGGCGCAGGTCGACGAGGCCAGCGTCGCGCGCAAGGCCCAGGCGACGCCGACGGCGGGCGACGACAGCGGCCTGCTGCTCGGCCGTCGGCAGACGCCTCCCTGCCTGACCCGGGGCGTGGCCCGGGGTCCTCGGGCTCGACGAAGGAGGGCACCCGTTCACATCGGGGCGATCCGGGTCGACGTCGAGGGCGCTGCGCAGACCGGCTCCGGCGAGGCGCCGGACCTCCGGCACCGCGCCGCAGGCCGTGGACGCGACCGGCCCGGCGACGACGACGCGCTCCCCCGACGGCCGGCCCGATCGTCGGCAGCAGGACGGTGCGTCGTGCTGGGATGGTCCGGACCGATCGACGGCGCCGCCCCGCGACGGGCACGGAGGAGGCAGGACGTGCGTGCGTCACCCGGCCAGTCGCAGCCGCGGCTGGACGCCCTGGAGCGACCGGGGTCGCCCGACCCGCTGACGCCCGGCGCCCGGCGGCTCGCGACCGTCGCGCTCTGCGCCTACCTGGTGGTCCTCGCCGGCGTCGCCTTCCTGCCGCTGCCCGGCGAGGCGCCGCGCGGCTCGCTCGGCGTCGTCCCGCACCAGCTGGCGCTGGCCCGTCCGGACCTGCTCGGGTCGTGGGAGACCCAGCGCAACGTGCTCATGACGGTGCCGTTCGGCCTGCTGCTGCCGATGGTCGTGCGCTGGCGCTACGAGGCGCTGCTGCTGGCCTGCGTCGGCGTGACGGTCGTCGTGGAGACCGGCCAGCTGCTCGTCTCGGTGCTCGTCGGCTGGGCCTGGCGGGCGTTCGACGTGAACGACCTGCTCAACAACACGCTCGGCGGGCTCATCGGGCTCGCCCTCACCGGCGCCGTGCTCGCGCTGCTGCGCCGTCCGCGGCTCCCGCCGGCCGCCCGGCTCGTCCCGGGGGCCACCGCCGCCGCGCTGGTCGGCTGGGCGGTGGTGGCGACGGCGACGACGCCGCCGTACGCCCCGCCCGTCGACGCGTGCGCCGAGGCCCCGGTCGGCGCCGTCACGAGGCTCCCCGGAGGGGTGAGCGCGTACGCCGCACGCGAGGGGGCCGTGTGCGTGCAGGGCCCGTCGCTCGGCGACAGCACCGTGACCGAGGACTCGACGCCGGGACTGCTCGCCTCGATCGAGGACGGGAGCGGGGGCTGGGCGGTCGGCTTCGCCCGGCCGGGCACCGGACCGGTGACCGACGCCCAGGGGCGCCCGGTCGAGGCCCGCGCCGTGGAGGGGTCGGACGTGCTCGTGTGGTCCGCGCCGATCCGCTGAGCGCGCGACCGGTCAGGTGCCGGCGCGGACGCCGTGGCGCACGGGCAGCGGCAGCGCGGCGGTCGCGAGCAGGAGCGCCGCCGCCGGCACGAGCGCGGCGCGCACGCCCGCGACCGCAGCGAGCCGTCCGAGCGCGGGCAGCGCGACCAGGACGGCGAGGTTCTGCGCGAACCCGAGCAGCGCCTGGAAGCGGGCGAGCATCCCGTCGGGAGTCGCTCGGACGAACCGCGGGAGCGCGGTCGTCGTCCACGCCGCCGTGCCCAGGCCGAGCAGCGCGAGCGCGGCCGCGCCGGCCGGCACCGAGCTGGTCGTGGCGAGCAGCAGCACGCCGGCCGTCCCCAGGCCCGGTCCGACGACCCGCGCCCGGTCGCCGAGGTCGCCCCACCGGCTGACGGCGGAGGTCGCGACGAAGGTGCCGACGGTCCAGCAGCCGGCGACCGCGCCGGTCGCCGCGGCGCCCCAGCCGCGCTCCAGACCGGCCAGCGGGACGCACAGGATCACCGTCGGCAGGACGCTCCCCCCGAGCAGCGTCACCGCCGTCAGCAGCGGCACGACGCCCTCGCGGCGGGCCGCGTCGAACGACGCCCGGATGCCCGCGGCGACGCGCTCGCCCGACCGCGGCGGCTCCGCCCGTGGCGGCCGCACCCGCAGCAGCACGACGACGATCAGCAGGTACGTCGCGAGGTCGACCCCGATCGCGAGCGGCAGGCCGCCCAGGCCGAGCAGGACACCGCCGAGCGCCGGGCCGGACGTGCGGGCGACCTGCTGCAGCAGGCTGACCGAGGCCAGGGCGCGCGAGAGCCCCTCGTCGTCGACGAACAGCCGCGGGAACGCGCCGTCGGCAGGTCGGCGCAGGGCGGCAGCGGTCCCGGCGGCGAGCGCCAGCAGCGCCAGCGACAGCACGGAGGTCCCGCCGACGGCCTGCGCGAGCAGGAACGCCGCCAGGACCAGCACCATCGCGGCGTCGCAGCCGACCATCGTGCGCCGGATGCCGCACCGGTCGGCGACCGCGCCGCCGAGCAGGATGAGCACGCACAGCGGCACCGACTGCAGCGTCAGGACGAGCCCGGCGGTCTCCGGCCCGTGCGCGGCCGCCGTCCAGCCCACCGCGAAGGTCGTCACCGAGTCGCCGAGCGTGGAGACGGCCGCGGCGAGCGACCAGGTCCGGAACGGCGTCACGACGGCTCGAGCGTCGGCATGACGAGCGCCCGGTAGCCGGTCTGGTCCGGCGAGCAGACGACGACCGGACGGTCGGGCGCCGACAGCGCGAGCACGACGCGGTCGCCGACGCACGAGGCGACGGCGCGCAGGAGCAGCGCGCTGCGGAAGCCGACGACGAGCGGCTCGCCGCGCACTCCGGCGGGCAGCGGGACGCCGGCGACCTCGAGCTGCCCGGTCGTCCGCAGCGCGACGACCGACCGACGGGCGGACGTGACCGCCTCGACGAGGGCGTCGCGCCCCACCACGACCCGGGTCGTCGGCGCCTCCAGCGCGTCGACGACGAGCCGGTAGGACGGGAACGGCAGGTCGCTGGTCTCGACGGGCAGCTGCCGCCCGTCCAGGTCGAGCGCCAGGCCGCCGCCGGCGAGGACCGCCTCCACCTCGACCGCGTCGTCGAGGCGGTCGACGAGCTCGCCGACGACGGGCAGGCGCAGGACCGCGCGAGCGCTGCCGGCCACCGGTCGCGACGCGGGCAGCGTCCGCAGCGCCATCCAGTGGCGGTTCGTCGCGACGATGTCGAGCGCGCCGTCGCGCACGTCGAGCAGGACGCTGGCCAGCGCGGACGTCGCGTCGACGTCGGCCGCCGTCCGCACCTGCCGCAGCGCCGCGCCGAGCGCGGGCGCGTCGAGCCGCAGGCGGACGACGTCGGGGCTGCGGTCCGCGGCGAGGTGCGCGAGGACGGTCGCCGCGACCTCGCGGGTCCGCACCGCCTGCTGCTCGCGGTCGGCGACGAGCCCGTCCAGCACGGCACGGGCCTGCTCGGCCGTGCCGTCCAGGACGCGCTGCATCGTCTCGATCGGGACGCCGACGTCGCGCAGGGCGGCGACGAGCCGGGCCCGACGCTCGAGCGCCGGCGTGTAGTAGCGGTAGCCGGTCGAGGCTTCGGTGCGCGCCGGGACGAGCAGCCCGCACTCGTCGTAGTGCCGCAGCGCGCTCGCGGGCAGCCCGACGGCGCGGGCGAAGTCGCCGATCGTCAGCAGGTCGGGGTGGTAGTGCACGTCCCTACCGTGGGCCTTGCGGTGGCCTGAAGGTCAAGCCGGGTCGGCCGCGGCGGGTCGTGCTCCGACGAGCGTCAGGACCGGGACGCCTGCACGGCGTCGGCGCGCGGCCGGGCGCGGCGCGCGCGCCGACGCGTCCACCGGCCGACCAGTCGCTGCGCATCGACGCCGAGCACCAGGCCGATCGCCGCGCCGCCGCCGTTGGTGAGCACGTCGACCAGGCTCGGCGTGCGTCCGGGCAGGGCGAGGTACTGCACCACCTCGATGCCGAGACTGCCCGCGGTCGCGAGCGCCAGCAGCGCCGACGACAGCACCCGCGGCAGGGCGAGGCGCAGCAGCAGCCCGATCGGGATGAACAGCAGGACGTTCGCGAGCGCCTCGGCCTCCTCGAGCGAGACCTCGGTCTGGCCGAGCGTCAGCCGGCCGACGACCCGGGCGAGCCCGTCGTGGAAGTCGAACAGCCCGGTGAGCAGCGGGCTCGGGGTGAGCGTCAGCACGACGGCGAGCAGCAGGACGCCGAGCAGCGCAGCCCGCGCTCCCCACGTCAGCCGGGTCTGCGCGCGGGACCGGCGGGGGGTGTCGTCGTCCATCCCCTCCATGCTGCCCGCTGACCGCGCCGGCCCGGGTCATTCCAGGACTAGAACCACTCGGGCGGGACGCCCGGGCGCAGCCACGGCTTGCTGTCGACGTAGCCGAAGACCCGGGTGGCGTAGACGTTCCAGCCGTTGCCGGGGCAGCCGCACTCCCACGCCGCCACCGAGTCGCGCAGGTTGCCGCGGGTGGCCGCGCCGAGCCAGGAGTTCCCGTCGTAGTGGTGCCGCACGACGGCCATGGCGTAGTCGGCGGAGTAGGCTGTGCTCCAGGACGCGGGCCCCGAGTCGGGCCACGCACCGGGGTTGACCTGCAGGATGCCGAGCTCGCCGTGCGCGCCGACGTGCTCCTGCCGCCACCAGGTCTCGACCACGGCCATCGCCTTGGCGAGGTCGGCTGGGCCCACCTGGTCCATCCCCCACTTGGCGGCGGCCCAGGCGAGGATCTGCTCGGTCGTGCCGGTGAAGTCGCCGTCGACCTTCGCGTAGTACGGGCGGAAGCCCTCGTAGCCGAAGAACTGCGACGGGTCGGTCGGACGGCCGCGGGTCGCGTTCTGCCCCGCGTTCGACGGGCGCACCTCGACCGGACCGGCGACGACCGGAGGCGCCACCGCCGGCGAGCTCAGGGCGACGTCGTCGACGTCCAGCCGCTGGCCGGTGGTGCCGGTGAAGTCCTGCACGGAGAAGCCGCTGACCCGCCGGCCGGCGAGGCCGAGGTCGGACAGCGGGACGCGCAGCGTCGTCCACTCCCCCACCGGCAGCGCCGAGCCGCCGGCGAGCACGTGCGGACCGGCCAGCGGGCCGAGGTCCTCGCCGTAGACGACGAGCGCCAGGACAGCACCGGCGCGCTCTGGGCGGACGGCCAGCTCGACGGCCGTCTCCGGTCCGGTCGGCAGCGCCTCGCGGGCGTGCAGGTTGAGCCCGGCCCAGGCCTGCTCGATGCGGACCGAGATCGCCGCGCCGCCGCCGCGACCGGTCGGCGAGACGAGGTCGACCGAGGTGCCCCAGGACCAGTCGCTCCAGCCGTCGGCGAGGCGGTCGCCGTAGACGGCCGGCGACGGGGCGTCCGCGGCGGCGGCGGCGGCCGCACCGGAGGTCACGCCGGCCGCCACGACGAGCGCCGTCGTGGCAGCCGTGACGAGGGCGGTGC
>CAXTFU010000142.1:0-11704 GCA_964243385.1 uncultured bacterium
AGCTTGACCTTCACCCGGCCGTGGACCACGTCGTCCTCCACCGACTCGACCGTCGCGCCCGGCATGCAGGGCGCGATCTGCTCCACGTCCAGCAGCACCTTCCAGGCCACGTCGATCGGGACCGGGACGGTGAACGTGTTCTGCAACTGCATGACAGCTCCTCTGGCGCAGGGCGACTCAGGGCGTGGGCCGCGCTCGGTCGACGTCGACCGGGCGGTGCGGACAGGCGGACCGGCAGCCGGCCGGTCCGCCGAGCGGGTCACCCGTTGATCGCTGCCACGATCTTCGGCGGGGTGACCGGCAGCGAGGTGATGCGCGCACCGAAGGGCCGCAGCGCGTCCTCCACCGCGTTGGCGATGGCGGCGGGGGTGGGGATGGTCCCGCCCTCGCCGGCTCCCTTGACCCCCAGGGGGTTGAGCGGGCTGGGGGAGTGGATGTGCACCAGGGCGACGTCCGGCACCTCCATCGCGGACGGCAGCGAGTAGTCGAGGTAGCTGGTGGTCTGCGGCTGCCCCGAGTCGTCGTAGAAGGGCTCCTCGTACAGGGCGTTCCCGATGCCGTGCGCGAAGCCGCCGAGCACCTGCCCGTCCACCAGCATCGGGTTGATGACGTTGCCGCAGTCGTGGCCGATGACGTAGGACAGGATGTCGACGGCTCCGGTCTCCGGGTCGACCTCCAGCACGACGGCGTGCGTCCCGCTCGCGTAGGCCGCGCGCTCCGGCGCGAAGTAGGAGGAGGTCTCCAGACCCGCCGGGACACCCGGCACGAGCGTGATCCCGTGGTTGCCCATGTTGGCGGTCTTCGCGAGCTGCTTGAGCGACAGGCCCCGCTCGGGCTCGTCGACGACCACGACCCGGTCGCCGCGGAAGTGCAGCTGCGAGGCGTCGACCTTGAGCAGGGCCTCCGCCGCCTGCAGCAGCTTGGCGCGCATCTGGCCCGCCGCGTCGTGCACGGCGGGTCCGGCGGTCGCGGTGATGCGGGAGGCGAAGGTGCCCTGCCCGAAGGGGATCCGGCTGGTGTCGCCGGTCGTGACGCGGATGTGGTCCATGTCGATGCCGAGCGCGTCCGAGGCGATCTGCGCGTAGACGGTCTCGTAGCCCTGCCCCTGCGGTGCGGCGGCCAGGGTGACGAGCAGCTCGCCGCTGTTGGTGAGCCGGACCTTCGCGCCCTCGTACGGGCCAAGACCGCACCCCTCGACGTAGCAGGCGATCCCGATGCCGATCAGGCGTCCCTGCGCCCGCAGCCGACGCTGCTCCGCGCGCGCCCCGTCGTAGTCGAGGCGCTCCAGCACCTGCCGGAGCATCTCCGGGTAGTCGCCGCTGTCGTAGGTCAGCGGGCTGCCGTCGCGGAAGGTGAGCCCGACGCGGTAGGGGAACTCGTCCGCCTGCACCAGGTTGCGGCGTCGCACCTCGGCGGCGTCCAGCCCCAGGTGCTCGGCCATCCGGTCGATCATCCGCTCCATCGCCACGACAGCCTGCGGCCGGCCGGCCCCGCGCACCGAGCTGGTCGGCACCATGTTGGTGTAGCAGCCGCGCAGCTCGGTGTGGATGTTGGGGATCCGGTACTGGCCGGGCAGGCTGCTGAGGGTGATCATCGGCACCTGCAGCCCCGCGCAGTAGGCGCCCTGGTCGTGCTCGAAGACGTTCTTGACGACCAGGATGCGACCGTCGTCGTCGAAGCCGAGCTCGATGTGGTGCGTCTGCCCGCGCTCCATCATGGCGCTGACGAAGTTCTCCCGCCGGTCCTCCACCCACCGCACCGGGTGGCGCAGCTGCATGGCCACCCACGGGACCACGGCCTCCTCGCCGTAGAACTGGGCCTTGGGGCCGAAGCCCCCGCCGGTGTCGGGCGGGGCGACGACGCGGATGTCGTCCTCGTGCATCTCGAACAGGTAGGCGAGCATGTTGCGCACGTAGTGCGGCGCCTGGGTGGAGTCCCAGACGACGAGCTGCCCGTTCGTCTCGTCGTAGCGCGCTGCGGTGCCGCGCGTCTCCATCGAGTGACCGCCGCCCCGCATCACGGAGAACTGCTCCGACAGGACGTGCGGCGCAGCAGCCAGCGCCGCCTCGGGGTCCCCCGCCTTCTGCACGGCGTGGACGGCCACGTTGCTGGTCGCCCCCTCGTGCACGAGCGGCGCGTCCGGCTGCAGGGCGGCTGCCGTCGAGGCCACGGCCTGCCGGACGTCGTACTCGACGTCGATGAGGTCCAGCGCGTCCTCGGCGATGTAGCGCGAGGTCGCCACCACGACCGCCAGCGGCTCGCCGACGTAGCGGGCGGCGTCCGTGGGCATCGGGAACCGCGGGAAGTCCGCGAGGTTCGGGTGCACCACCTTGGGCGGGATGGGCTTGAGCATCTCGACGAGGTCCTCGCCCGTGTAGACCGCGATCACGCCGGGCAGCGCGCGCGCCGCCGCGGTGTCGAAGCTGACGAGCCGGGCAGCGGCGTGCGGGCTGCGCAGGAACGCCGCCTCGTAGGCGCCCGGCAGCTCCAGGTCGGCGAGGTAGCGGCCGGCGCCGGTCAGCAGGCGGTGGTCCTCGCGGCGCTGCACCCGCGCGCCGATCATCGGGGTGCTCTCGACGAGCGCGTCAGTGCTCATGCGCCACGCCCGTCTCGTGACCGACCTCGAGCAGGGCGTCCACCATGCCGGCGTAGCCGGTGCACCGGCAGATGTTGCCGCTGAGGACCTCGCGCGCCTGTGCCGGGGTCGTGATCGGCGCTTCGCGCAGCGCGGCCGTCGCCGACATCAGGAAGCCGCTCGTGCAGAAGCCGCACTGCAGGGCGTGGTGCTTGCGGAACGCGCACTGCAGCGGGGTGAGCTCGCCGTCCGAGGCGAGGCTCTCGACCGTCTCGACCCGTCGCCCGTGCACCTGGGCGGCGAGCATGAGGCAGGAGCGCACCGCTGCCCCGTCGACCAGGATCGTGCAGGAGCCGCAGACGCCGTGCTCGCACCCGAGGTGCGTCCCGGTGAGCCCCAGCGGGCCGCGCAGGAAGTCGGCGAGCATCAGCCGGCTCTCCACGACCTCGTGGTGGTCGACCCCGTTCACGGTGACCGTGATGGTCACCTGCTCCCCGTCGGGGGAGGTCTCAGGCGGCAGCATGCTGGGCGCTCTCCTTCGCGATGACGACGTCCTGGAGGGCGCGCTTGGTCAGCACACCCACGAGCTGGCGCCGGAACGGCGCGTCCGCATGCACGTCACCGGTGGGCGAGACGGCGCCGCGGGCGACGTCCTCGGCCTCGGCGACGACCGGCGGCGAGACGGTGGAGCCCAGCACGACGGCCTCGACGGCCGTCAGCCGGACCGGCGTGGGGGCCACCCCCGCCGCGGTGACGCGGCAGTGCGTGACGACACCGGCATGGTCGAAGGTGACGACGACGCCGATGCCGGCGATGCCGAAGTCGCCGTGCCGGGGGGCGAACTCCTGGAAGCTGGTGAACGAACCGGCCGGCAGGTCGTCCACCTCGACGTGCAGCAGCAGCTCCTCGTCCTCGAGGGCCGACGTCAGGTGGAACACGAAGAAGTCCTCCGCCGCCACGGTGCGCCGTCCGGCGCTCGTGGCGACCGTCATCCGGGCGTCGAGCGCCAGCATGACCGACGGCAGCTCGGCTGCCGCGTCGGCGTGCGCCAGGCTGCCGCAGACCGTCCCGCGGTTGCGGACCTGCGGGTGCGCCACCTGGGCCAGCGCCTGGGAGAGCAGGGGCACCGTCGCCGCGATGTCCGCGGAGCGCTCGACGGTCCGCTGCCGCACCAGCGACGGGATCCGCCACCCCGTCGAGGTGCGCTCGGGGACGTCGAGGCCGGGCAGGCCGTTGATGTCGACCATGACCTCGGGCGCGGCCAGCCGGAAGGCCAGCAGCGGCAGCAGGCTCTGCCCCCCGGCCAGGACCTTGGCCTCGTCGCCGAGCTCCCCGAGCAGGTCCAGCACCTCGTCGACCTCGGCAGGTGCGTGGTAGCGGAAGCGGTTGGGCTTCATGCGACGGCTCCGACGGTGGTGGCGGACGGGTGGGAGCGGCAGACGCAGCCGTCCGCGTGCGGCTGCTCGGGCAGCGGCGCACCTCGCAGGTGCGCGGCGACGAGCTCGGCGAGCTGCGGGCGCTCCACCAGCGACAGATGGCGGAGCCCGTCCAGCGTGAGCGCCGTCCCGTGCTGGACGTGGTCTGCGACGTACTGGCCCATCTGCGGGGTCGTCGCGTAGTCCTCGGCCCCGCTGATGGCGAGGACCGGGGCCGTGATCCGGGGCAGCAGCGCCCGTGCGTCGAGGGCGCCCATGGCGCGCGACGCGGCGGCGTGGGCCCTGCTGCTCGTGGCGAGGAAGGTCGAGACGACGCCGTGCACGTCGTCCGGCTGACGCGCCCGGAAGCCCTCGGTGAACCACCGGTCGACCTGGAAGGGCACCTGGCGGACCCGGGGGCTCAGCAGGGCGCGCTCAGCCCGCTCCTCCCAGGCGGCAACGGCGTCCGGGCCGTACCAGGACGTGGTGCTGACCGGCACCAGCCGGTCCACCCGGTCGGGGAAGCGGCCGGCGAACGTCATCGCGACGCTGCCGCCCATCGACATCCCGAGCAGGTGGGCCGACCGCAGCCCCAGGCCGTCGAGGACCGCGGCGACGTCGTCGGCGAGCGCCTCCATCGTCATCGCCGCGCCGTCCCAGTCGCTGGCGCCGTGGCCGCGGGCGTCGGGGCAGATGACGTCGAACGACCCGGCCAGCCGTGCCGCGAAGGGCCGCAGCACCGATCCGGCCAGGGCCAGGGGGTGCAGGAGCAGCAGCGGCGGGCCGTCGCCCTGGCGCTCGAGGCTGATGCGGCCGCAGGGGCCGTCGACGGTGCTCGTGACGCCGCGGACCTCGGGCACCGGCTCCTTCGCGGGGGCGGGCAGGAGGTCCCCGACCGGCTCGCCGACGATGGGGGTCCGGGACGGGGGTGCGGCGGGCTCAGGCACGGACGGCCGTCCCGAACAGGGCTGCGGCGTTCGCGCCCAGCACGGCTGTCGAGTGCTCGGGAGGCAGACCTGCCTCGAGGACGGTGCGCACGGGCGTCGGGTCTCCTAGGGGGAAGGGGTAGTCGCTGCCGAGCAGCACGCGGTCGCTGCCGACGACCTCGGCGAGGAAGCGCACGGCCGGTGCTGTGAGCGCCACCGTGTCGAACCACAGGGACGGGAGGTAGGCAGAGGGGGTCGCACGCTCGATGCGGTGGCCGGCGAGCGCGTCCGCGCGATGGCCGCCGTCGAGCCGGCCCGCCTGGTAGGGCAGGAACCCCCCGCCGTGCACCACGACCAGGCGCAGCCCGGGATGGCGGTCGAGCACCCCTGCCAGCAGCAGCTTCGCGACGGCGAACGTCGTGTCGACGAGCCGGCAGTAGGTGTTGCCGAACTCCGCGCTGTCCGGCAGCGCCCGCGACGGGCCGTCCGTGGGCGGGTGGAGCAGGACCGGCACGCCGAGGCCTGCCGCCGCCGACCACAGCGGCTCCAGGACGGGGTCGGCGAGGTCGGCGGCACCGACCGGGTCGGTGTTCAGCAGCAGCCCGCCCATGCCGTCCAGCACGGCCGCCTCGAGGTCGGCGGCCGCGACGACCGGGTCGTGCAGCGCCACCGAGGCGAGCGGCGCCACCGGCACGGTGGCGAGCCGGGACTCCTCGAGCATGGCGGCGTTCAGCCGTCCGGCCCAGGCGCGCGCCGCGGCGGGGTCCATGGCCGCCGTCGGCTGGACGTCCATCCACGGGGACAGCACCTGGCTCGTGATGCCCTGCTCCGAGAGCCAGCGCTGCCGCAGGTCGCTGCTGGTCATCTTGCCCTTGATGCGGCGCACGGCGGGCGCCCCGGGCACCTCGACGTCCCAGCCCGACTCGGTGCGGGTCGCGCGGAAGCCGGCTGGTCCGGCGTCCCGCCCGGCGAGCTCCTCCAGCAGGGCGAGCGGCACCACGTGCGCGTGCACGTCGACGACCGGACCCTGGTCGCCGACCTGCGGAACTCCGGCTGATCGCTGCACACGCCACCTCGTCGTCGTCGCTGAGCGGGCCCGTCCGGCCGAGGCTAGGACCGCCCCGGAAGCCCCACAAGCACGGTTGTCCGGGGTCTGCCATAAGCGTTCCTGGGGTCTCACGGGCGTCCCGCCCACTCCCTGGTCCGGGCCTCGGGGACCGCCTCGCGGGAGGACCTGATGCCGTCGGCGACCTCGCGCAGGACCGCGACGAGCTGCACCACCGCCGGCAGGGCGCGCGCCTCGGGCAGCACCATCGCGGCGATGCGACGCGACAGTCCGGGAGCTGCGAGGGACCGGATGACGACGTCCGGGCGCGTGGCCACGAGCGACAGGTCGGGGACCAGGCCGATGCCGATGCCGGCCGCCACGAGGCCCTGCACGGACTGGTAGTCGTCCGCCCGGAAGGCGATGTGCGGCTCGAAGCCGGCGGTGGCGCACAGGGCTTCGAGGGCCTGGCCGTACGGCGGCCGGTGCGCGCGGGCGACCCACGGCTCCTGAGCGAGCGACGCGAGGGTGAGCGGTGACGTCGACGACGCGGCGGGGTGCTCTCGGGGCAGGACGATGCGCAGCGGGTCGTCGAGCAGCGGGATCCGGTGCAGGCCGGCCTCCGCCTCGACGCGGTGCGGCACGACGTCGTAGTCCCACACGAGGCCGACGTGGATGCCGCCGTCGCGCAGCCCGGCCGCGACGTCGGCGGCGTGCACGGCCGAGAGCACCAGCGAGGAGTCGGGGTGGCGCCGGCGGTGGGCCATGACCGTGAGCGGGATCAGGTGCGCGCCCGCGGTCGGGAAGGCGCCGAGGCGCACCTGCGCGGGTGCGCCCGCCAGGCGGTGCAGCTCCCGCTCGACGCTCGCCATCTCGGCGAGCAGCGCGCGGGCCCGGTCGGCCAGCACGGCGCCGGCGTCGGTCAGCCGGATGCCGCGAGGCACCCGCTCGAGCAGCGGCAGGCCCGTCTCGCGCTCCAGGACCGCCATCTGCTGCGAGACGGCGGACTGGCTGAGGTAGAGCCGCTCGGCCGCTGCGGTGAAGGAGCCTTCCTCCGCGACCACCGCGAAGATGCGCAGGCGCCGTGCGTCCAGCATGCGATCCCTTCCGGAGCCGGTGGTCGGCCTGCCGGACGTCAGCGGCAGGGTCGTCAGGGAGCAGGGTCTTCAGGGAGCAGGGTTCTCAGGGAGCAGGGTCTTCAGGGAGCAGGGTGGGCAGGGGAGCAGGGCGTTCAGTCGGCAGGGTCGTCGTCGACGAGGGCGTCCGGTGCGTCGGGCAGGTGGTCGGCGTGCTGGCGGGCCAGCTGCCCGTCCCACCGCGGCAGGTCCTCCGGCTCCAGGCCGAGCTGGTCCAGCGCCCGGCCGACGATGTGGTCGACCACGTCGTCGAGGGTCTTCGGCAGCGAGTAGAAGGCCGGCACCGGCGGGAAGACCACCGCGCCCGCGCGGCTGACGGTGAGCATGTTCTGCAGGTGGATGTCGTTGAGCGGCGACTCGCGCACGAGCAGCAGCAGCTGCCGCCGCTCCTTGAGCATCACGTCGGCCGTGCGGGTGATGAGGTTGTCGGCCAGGCCGTGCGCGATCGCGGCCATGGTCCGCACGCTGCAGGGCGCGATGACCATCCCGTCCATCCGGAACGACCCGCTCGACATGGGCGCACCCTGGTCGCCGATCCCGTGCACGACGTGCGCCATGGCGCGCACCTCCTGCGCGGAGTACGGCGTCTCGTGCTCGATGGTGCGGCGACCCCACTGGCTGACGACGAGGTGCGTCTCCACGCCCAGGTCGGTCAGGCGCTGCAGCATCCGCACGCCGAACACGGCGCCCGTGGCACCGGTGATCGCCACGGCGATGCGGGTGGGCCTGGCTCTGGGCATCGGGCGCTCCTGCGGACGGTGTCGGACGGAGTGCGGAGCCCGGCGGGCACCGTCGCCTCGGGGGTCAGATGTTGGCCGGGTTGACGTCCGGGTCGATCCGGACCTCGACCAGGAGCAGCCCGGAGCGGCCGTCCAGCTCGAGCGCGGCGAGGTCCTGCTCGGTCTCGACGAGCACGGCCCGGCCACCGAAGGCGCGCGCCAGCAGGTCGGTGTCGGGCATGGACTGCCGGGCGACGTCGAGGTCCATGCGCAGCGTGCGGAGGTACTTGATCTCCGACCCGTACTGCGCGTCGTTCATGATGACGATGGTGACGTCGAGCTGCTGCAGGCGGATCGTGTCCAGCTCCTGCGCCGCCATCATGAAGCCGCCGTCGCCGCAGAACAGCACCACCGGCCGGTCGGGAGCAGCCACGGCGGCGCCGATGGCCGCCCCGATGCCCAGTCCGATGGAGCCGTAGCCGCGCGAGGTGATCCAGCTGCGCACGTCCCGGGCCTCGAGCAGGGCCGGCAGCGTGATGCCGGCCCGGCCACCGTCGGTGACGACGATGCGGTCGGCCGGCAGCAGCCGGTTCAGCCGGACGTGGACGTCCCGCAGGTCCAGGCCGCGCGCAGGGTCGTGGCCGAGGTCGGCCCGCAGGATCGACTGCTCGACCTCGGCCCGTCCCGGCACCGGTGCCTGGACGGTGCGCCGCTCGAGGCCCCGGCGTCGCCACTCGTCGATGAGCGCGCGCACCGACGCGCGGGCGTCACCGATGAGGCCGAGCTCCGGTGCGGACGCGCGGAACGTCTGCTCGACGTCGAGCTCGCACTGCACGATCCTGGCGCCCGGGAACATGCCGCCCTCGGCCGTGGTGTAGCTGTTCAGCGACGCCCCGACGGCGAGCACGACGTCGGTGCCCTGCAGGGCCTCGGCCACGGCAGGTGAGGACGACGTGCCGCAGACCCCCAGGTCGGTCGGCTCACCCGCGAAGCAGCGCGGCGCCCCCAGCGTCGTGGCGAGCCGCGCGCCGACCAGGTCGGCGAGCATCACGAGCTCGTCGCGGCAGTCGGACAGGACCGCACCGCGGCCGGCCAGGACCAGCGGCGTCCGGGACGCCTCGAGCGCGTCGACGACCGCGGCGACCGACGCGTCGTCCGGGACGTCGGCCGGGCGCAGGTCGGTGGGCACGTCCTGCGACAGCGCCACGTCCTGCATGAGCATCGCCTCGTCGATGCTCAGCACCTGCGGCGTGCCGTTCCACTGCGCGTCCCGGAAGGCAGCCCAGAACGCCGGCTCGAGCTCGTCGGGTCGTGCGGCGGCGTGGAAGCCGATGCCGAGTGCCTCGGCGATCTCGCGCTGGTGGAGCCGCTGGAAGTCGCCGTGCCGCTTGCTGCTGGGCGACTGCCCGGTGATGAGCAGGAGGGGGACGTGGTCGTGGGCAGCGGCGGCGAGGGCGTTCACGGTGTTCGCGAAGCCGGGACCCATCGTCACGCTCGCCAGCCCCACCTCGCCGGTGACCTTGCTGTACCCGGCGGCGGCGGCGACGGACGTCTCCTCGTGCCGGGTGCGCACCCACTCGAAGGTGCCCGCGCCGGCACCGGAGGCGACCCACGCCACGTTGGCGCTGCCGAGCAGGCCGAACACGACGCGGATCCCGCTGCGGCGGACGAGCTCGGGGACGGCCTCGAAGACGCGCAGAGAGGCTCCTGCGGGTGCCGGCGCGGATCCCGGCGCGAGGGTCGTCACCGCAGCCCCAGGTACTCGTAGAAGACGTAGTAGTTCAGGCAGGTCATGACGACCGTGATGCTGACGGCGACCTTGACCGGCACGCGCGCCCACAGGAAGAACAGCGCGAGGAACACGGGGGTGGCGTACACGTAGCCCACGAAGTACATCGCCGCTCCGAGCCCGGTCAGCCACCCGAGCGCCTGCGGGACCGTCAGCACCCGGAAGCGCGGCGTGCCGACCTCCGGCACGTCCAGGGGCTCGCCCTCGTCGTCCGGGACCTCCAGGCCGCTGCCGACGTCGACGAGGTCGGACTCGAGGAAGCCCGTCCGCCGGCGCACCGCGGGGAACGTCTCGATGGCCGCGTCGAGCAGCACCAGGGCGATGAGGAGCAGGTTCATGATCAGGGGGAACCGGCGCGCGGACGAGGCCAGGTCCAGCGTCTGCGGCAGCAGGACGACCAGGACGACCAGGACGACCAGGTCGACGGCGAGTGCGCCCCGTCGCCGGACTCCGCTGCGCCAGGACCCGGACGGCGCGTCGGCCGCCTGCGCGGGCCGGGTCACCGCCGCACCTCCACCTTGTCGTCGCTGTGCGCGCGGGGCTTGCGCGCCGACAGGGCCTTGCGCAGCAGCGGGACGCTGAAGGCGAGCAGGCCGAGCAGCAGGATGACCAGGCTGATCGGCCGGCTGAGGAAGGCACCCGGGCCCATCGTCAGCATCGTCTGGCCCAGCGAGCGCTCGACGATCTGGCCGAGGATCAGGCCGATGACGATGGGCACCAGGCTGAAGCCCTGCCGCTTGAGCACGAAGCCGAGGACGCCGGCCAGCATGGCGACCAGGATGTCGGCCGGCCGCAGCCCGATCGTGTAGGCCCCCAGCAGGGAGACCACGAAGATGACGGGCGACACGTAGACGCCGGGCATCTTGGCGATCGGCGCGAGCAGCGGCGACAGCGCCAGCCCGACGACCGAGGTGAGCACGTTCGAGATCAGCAGTCCCAGGATGATCAGGAAGATCACGTCGAGGTGCTGGGTCAGCATCTCCTGCCCGGGCGCGATGCCGTGGACGAGGAACGCGCCCAGGACGACCGCCCACACCGGGCTGCCGGGCAGTCCCAGCGCCACGGTCGGGATCAGTGCGCCGCCGTCCTTGGCGTCGTTGGCCGCCTCGGAGGCCAGCACGCCCCGCGGGTCGCCCGTGCCGAACTTCTCCGGGTCCTTGGCGGACTGCTTGGCTGCGGCGTAGGCCATGAAGCTGGACACCGAGCCACCGACGCCGGGGATGACGCCGCAGATCGTCCCGATGGCGCTGCTCTGCAGCAGGATCCGCTTGTACCGCAGGCAGATCCGCACCCCGTCGCCGATCTGGCGCCAGTGCGCGCGCAGGCCCAGCTTGCGCAGCTCGGCCGGCGTCTCCGGCTCGACGAGCAGGGCGATGGCCTCGCTCAGCGCGAACAGCCCGATGAGGATGGCGATGTAGTCGATGCCGTCCTCGAGGAACAGGCTCCCGAAGGTGTACCGGTTCTGCCCGGAGATGAGGTCTCGGCCGACGAAGGACAGCATGAAGCCGATGCCACCCGCGATGAGCCCCTTCACGAGCGAGCCGCGCGAGATGAGGGCGATGATGAACAGGCCCACCACGCCGATCATGAAGGTCTCCGGGTAGGAGATGTTCAGGATCAGGGCCCGGCTCAGCGGCAGCACCGACAGGAAGACCAGCAGCCCGAAGATGGCACCGGTGGCGGACGCGAACGCCGAGATCGCCAGAGCGGTGGAGGCCTGGCCCTTCTTGGCCATCGGGTAGCCGTCGAGCAGGGTCGCCGCGTTCGAGCTCTCACCGGGCGTGTTCACCAGGATCGCGGTGATCGACCCGGCGAAGCTCGTCCCGCCGATCATCGAGGCCATGAGCAGGAAGGCCTCCTCCGGCTCCCACCCGTAGGTGATGGGGATGATGAGTGCGATGCCGGCGGCCGGGCCGAGGCCCGGCATCGCGCCGATCAGCAGCCCGAGGACCGTGCCCAGCAGGGGCAGCAGGAAGTTGCTGCCGGTGAACAGCGTCGTGAGCGCGTCCTGCATGCCTTGGATCACGCGAGGTCCTCTGGTCCGACGGTCGGGCGGGGGCGCAGGCGGTGCGGACGTCCGCAGGCGGACACCGGTCAGC
>CAXTFU010000143.1:0-11684 GCA_964243385.1 uncultured bacterium
GCCGTGCCGGGGGCTGGGCCGACGGCAGCGGGGCATCGCCGTGCACGGCGTCGGCGCCGGTGCGGGCCGGTCCGCCGTGGGCCTCCGACCGGGCGGGCGCGGTCGGGCGCGACGTCGGCGGCGCCGGCGGCCCGGACGGCCCCGTCGGGACGCCGCCGATCTCGAGCCGCCGCTCGAGCCGTTCGAGGCGCGCGAGCAGCGCGCCCTCGTCCGACGACGCCGACGGCAGCAGCACCCGGGCGCAGACGAGCTCGAGCAGCAGCCGGGGCGCGGTCTTGCCGCGCATCTCGACCAGACCGGCGTGGAACAGGTCGGCGGCGCGGGACAGCCCGGCCGAGCCCATCGCGACGGCCTGGCGGCCCATCCGGTCGAGCTGGTCGGCCGGGCAGTCGAGCAGCCCGGTCGAACCGGCGTCCGGCACCGCGTCGAGCACGATGAGGTCGCGCAGCCGCTCGAGGACGTCGCTGACGAACCGCTGCGGCTCGTGCCCGCCCTCCATGACCTGGTCGAGCAGCGCGTAGACGGCGGCCGCGTCGTGGGCGGCGAAGGCGTCGACGATCCCGTCGAGCAGCGTGTCGGGCGTGACGCCGAGCAGCCCGGCCGCGCCCTCGCGGGTCACGCCGTCCGGGCCGGCGGAGGCCAGCACCTGGTCCAGGATCGACAGGCCGTCGCGGGCCGAGCCGGCCGCGGCGCGCACGACCAGCGGCAGCACGCTCGGGTCGACCGCGATGCCCTCGGACGCCACGACCGACGACAGCAGGTCGGTCAGCGCCTTGGGCGACATGAGCCGGAACGGGTAGTGGTGGGTGCGCGAGCGGATCGTCTGCAGGACGCCCTCGGGCTCGGTCGTCGCGAAGACGAACTTCACGAACTCCGGCGGCTCCTCGACGAGCTTCAGCAGCGCGTTGAACGCCGCCGTCGTGACCATGTGCGCCTCGTCGATGATGTAGACCTTGTAGCGGCTCGAGACGGGCGCGAAGAACGCCCGCTCCCGCAGGTCACGGGCGTCGTCGACGCCGTTGTGCGACGCCGCGTCGATCTCGATGACGTCCAGCGAGCCGGGCCCGTTCGGGGCCAGCGCCACGCACGAGGCGCACACGCCGCACGGGTCGGGCGTCGGCCCCTGCTCGCAGTTCAGCGAGCGCGCCATGATGCGGGCGCTCGAGGTCTTGCCGCAGCCGCGCGGCCCGCTGAACAGGTAGGCGTGCGAGATGCGCCCGTTGGCGAGCGCCTGGCGCAGCGGGCCGGTGACGTGCGCCTGGCCGACGACCTCGGCGAACGTCGCGGGCCGGTACTTGCGGTACAGCGCCAGGCTCACGGCGCTCCCTCCTGGACGGTGGGTCCGTGCACGCGTGTCGCGGCACGAGGCCTGCGGTCGCCCGCACGTAGAGGACCCCTCGCACACCCGCCCAGAGCCTGCCTGCCCTTGCTGCCTTCCGGCCCTGGGGGAGTTCAGCGGGATGGGCGCCGCACGAGGGGTCTGCTCCGACCCTACCCGTCCGGCCGGTGCCCCGGCAGGGCCGCCGCCGGTCGTGCACCCCGCAGCGCCGCGCTGGTGCCGGGCACCGTCCGCTCCGCTAGCATCGGGGTCGTACGCCCTGGAGGATTCGCCTAGTTGGCCTATGGCGCACGCTTGGAAAGCGTGTTGGGGGCAACCCCTCGCGAGTTCGAATCTCGCATCCTCCGCAGCACCGACTCGCACGCCCGGCAGGGCCGACCGGCCCGCACGCCGCAGCGCCGACCGGTCCGCACGCCCAGCTGCACGAACCGGCTGGCGCCCCTCGGCGGCGCCGACCGGCTCGCACGCCCAGCCGCACCGACCGGCTCGTGCCGCCCCGCGCGGCAGGTCCCGTCCTGCGGCGGTCTGCTGTCGCAGGACCGTCATCGGGTTGTCCTTGACACCTCCGGCGGCGCCGTCCGAGCGTGGGCGCGTGCGCGCAGCCCTGTCGCAGGTGGTCCGGCCGGTGGTCTGGGTCCTGGCGGTCCTGTGGCTCGTGGTCGAGCGGACCGGCGCGGCGACGGGGCGCGGGCTGGAGGCGTACGAGCGCGGCGCCGCGGCCGCCGGCCGGGCGTGCCTGCGAGCCGGACGCGCGGTGCTGCGGGCCCTCGGCCCGCTCGGCCGGGCGCTGCGCCGGCTCGCCGACCCGTTCCTGCGCGCGGTCCGCTGGGTCTGGGACCAGGTGAGCGTCCGGCTGCTGCTGCGGATGTTCCGCCCGCTCGGCCGGCTCGCCCGGCGGGTCGTCGCGCTCGTCCGCCCCACGGCCGAGCGGGTGGTCGCCTGGGGACGCCGGCAGGTCGACCGGCTGGCCCCGATGCTGGCCGCGCTCGCCCGCGCCGTCGAGCAGGTCGAGCGGGCCGCGGGCCGGCTGTCCGCGCGGCTGTCCCGCACCGTCGAGCCGCTGCGGCGGGCCGTCCGCACCGTGCGGACCCGGCTGACGACGCGTCGTGCCTGACCTGCGAGGCGCCTGACCTGCGAGGCGCCTGACCTGCGACGTGCCTGACCAGCGACGGGCTGACCTGAGACGCGGCTGACCTGCGACGCGGCTGACCTGCGACGTGCCTGACCTGCGAGGCGCCTGACCTGCGAGGCGCCTGACCTGCGAGGCGCCTGACCTGCGACGTGCCTGGACTGCGACGCGGCTGACGACGCGTCGTGCCTGATCTGCCGCCGGTGGCCGACCGGGGCTGGCAGGCTGGGCGCGTGGGACGTCCGCGCGAGCTGAGCACCCGGGCCGTGCGCCGGGTGCGCACCGCTGCGCGGGCCGACGGCGCCGACACCAGCGGGCTGTCGGCGCTGCTCTCGGTGCACGCCCTGCACGCCGCCGGCGACGCGCTCATCACCGTGGCGCTGGCCGGGACGCTGTTCTTCTCCGTGCCGATCGGCGAGGCGCGCAGCAGCGTCGCGCTGTACCTCGTGCTGACGATGCTGCCGTTCGCCCTCCTCGTGCCGGTGGCCGGGCCGCTGCTCGACCGGTTCCCGCACGGCCGCCGCAACGTCCTCGCCCTCACGACCGGCGGACGCGGGCTGCTCACCTGGGTCATGGCCGGGATGACGGCGAGCCTCGGGCTGTACCCGCTCGCGCTGGCCGTGCTCGTGCTGTCCCGCGCCTACGGCGTGGCCCGCGCCGCCGCCGTCCCGCGGGTGCGCCCCGACGGCCTCGGGCTCGTCTCGAGCAACGCCCGGCTGAACATCGCGGCGGTGACCGCCGGCGCCGCCGCAGCCGGCGTGGGCTCGGCGGTCGCCGCCGTGCTCGACGGCGGCTGGGTGCTGCGCCTCGCGAGCGTCGTCCTGCTCGTCGGCGGGGTGCTGTCGCTGCGGCTGCCCGCGCACGTCGACGAGGCGCCCGACCGCTCCGGCCCGGCGCCCGCGCCGTTCCGCCTCACCCGCGCCCCCGTCGAGGTGCTCACGCCGCTGGCTGCCGCCATCGGCCTGCGGGCCCTGGCCGGGCTGCTCACCCTGTTCCTCGCCTTCTTGCTCCGCGCCGACTCGGCGTCCGGGCTGCTCATCGCCGCGGTCGTCGGCGCGGCCGCGCTCGGGCAGCTGGCCGGCACGACGCTCGCGGCGCGCCTGCCGGAGGGGCACTCGCGGGCGCTCGCCTGGGCGGCCCTGGCCGGGCCGTTCGTGACCTGCGCGGCGGCCGCCCTGACCGGGTCCGACGCGTGGGTCGTCGCGACCGCGGGCGCCACCGGGGTGTCGGTGTCGCTGTCGAAGTTCGCGCTCGACGCGGCGCTGCAGGAGCACGTCGGGGCGCGCTCGCTCGGCACCGCCTTCGCGCGGTCCGAGACGGCGCTGCAGCTGGCCTGGGTGCTCGGCGCCGGCGTCGCCGTCTCCCTGCCGGCGATCGCCGGGCTCGGCTTCGGCCTCGGTGCGGCGCTCCCGCCGCTCAGCCTGCTGCTCGCCTCGCAGCTCGTCGCCCGGCAGCGGGCGGCGACCGCCTGATGCTCAGGCGAGGTACTGGTCGTGCGCGGCGAGGAACGCCGTCCGCTCCTCGTCGCTGAGCGTGCGGCCGGACGCCGCCAGCTCCGCCAGCGCGGCGAAGTAGACCTCGCGCGGCGCACCCGGCGTGAACAGGATGAGCAGCTCGGCGGGCGCTCCGGAGTCGTTGCGGAACGCGTGCACGCCGCCGACCGGGACGTGCAGGAAGTCCCCCGGGCCGGCGTCGACCCAGGAGCGGCCGTCGTAGAGGCGCACCGCGCCGGACAGGACGAAGAACGACTCGGTCATCGTGCGGTGGAAGTGCGGCTCGGGGCCGGTCGGCGGACCGGGCATCGCCCACCGGTACAGACCGAACTCGCCGGCCGTGCTCGCGCCGGTGGCGAGGTGGTCGACGCGGGTGACCGGGGTGACGAGGTCGGGCCCGGCGTCCGCGCGCCGCAGCACGGCGCTGACCTCCCCCGCGTCGGCGGTCCAGCGCACCGGCGGGTACGCGGGCGGCCCGTCCGGTGGCAGCGACACGGCTACCGCCAGACCTGCGGGCCGCCGTGTCCCGGCTGCTCGACGGGGCGGGACGACTCCCAGGTGCGCCGCCACGAGCCCGCGGGCGCGGCGGCGGCGACCGGCTCGACCCCCTCGGCCGCCCGCCGCAGGGACGACCACCAGTCGGTCTCGTCCTCGTCGAGCAGGCGGGCGACCTCGGCCGAGACCCGGGCGGTGAGCGCCAGCGCGTCCTCACCGGGACGCGGGCGCAGCGGGTCGCCGAAGCGCAGCGCGACGCGCGGGCGTCCGGGCGCGGGCCACGAGCGGCCTCGCGGCATCGCGCCGTAGGCGCCGCGCACGGCGATCGGCACGACCGGCGCGCCGCAGGACAGGGCCAGCGTCGCGGCGCCGGGGCGGAAGCGCCCGGGCCAGCCGTCCGGGGAGCGGGTGCCCTCGGGGTAGACGACGACGTTCCACCCCTCGGCGAGCAGCCGCGCGGGCGTCGTCGTCGGTGCGCCGCCGCGCCGCTCGATCGGCACGGTCCCGAACACCAGCGCCGTGCCGGCGGCCTTCCACCACGAGGTGAAGAAGTAGTCGGCCGCCGCGGCCACGACCGTGCGCGACCGGACGTCCGGCGGCAGCGCGGTGAGCAGCGCGGCGGTGTCGAGGTGCGAGCTGTGGTTCAGCACCAGCACCGCCGGTTCGGCGCCGAGCGAGGTGAGCCGCTCGACGCCCTCGACGCGCAGCTTCACCTCGGCGCGCACGAGCGGCGCGAGGCCCGCGCCCTGCGCGAGGGCGCGCACCGACCGGGCGAGCGGCGTGCGCGCCCAGTCGGTCGACGACTCCTTGGCGAGGGCCGGCTCGCGCCGCGGCGCGGTGGCCGGCACCGCCTGGGGGTGCCCCCACCGGAAGTCGCGGGACAGCCGCGCCAGCGAGCTCACCGCACGTCCGCGATCGAGTGCGGCGGGTTGTGCTGGTAGGTGATCGTCGGCGACGTGCCGACCGACCCGCTCACCATCTGCAGCGCGTCCTGCAGCGTCGAGGCGCTGCGGAACCCCATGCGCGCCACCGCCCTGGGGTCGCCGCCGATGTACACGACGTCGCCGACGTGCTCGAGCGCGTGCGATCCCCAGTACCACATGTAGAAGGGGTGGACGCCGTGGTAGGCGTGCGAGGTGCGGTAGAGGTGGGCGTACCAGGGGTCGGTCGCGTACTGCTTCTCGAAGCGCTCCTCGATGACCGCCGGGTCGGTCGACTCGGCGAGCACCTCCTCGAAGAAGTCGACGTACGAGGGGTGGTGCAGCTGGTCGAAGGCGTTCGTCACCGGGTGGTACAGGATCAGCGCGCCGCCCTTGCGGACGAGCGGCCGGCCCCGGTACATGTTGAAGAAGTAGCCGAGCCCCAGGCACATCGCGAGGATCGGGTTCATCACCGAGCTGTTGACGTTGTACGGGCACAGGTACGGCAGCCCGAAGACCAGCACGTCGGTCTGCCCCTGCACCTCGACGAGCTGCTGGCGGTGCACGTTCGCGATCGTCCGCTCGTGCACCGGCTCGACGGCGCCGGCCTGCACCGACGTCACCTCGTAGTCGGCGACGATGTCGCTGAACGCCTTGCGCCGCAGCGCAGACGGCGCGCGGTCCAGGCCGTTCTTCAGCGCCCAGTAGGTCGCCTGGTCGCGCGCGGACCACTCCCACTCGCGCTTGGTGAGGAAGCCGTAGGACTTCGGGAACGCCTGGTTGTTCAGCGTGGTCTCGATCTGGAAGACCTGCACGTGCTCCTGCAGCAGCTGGCCCATCCGCCAGGCGCTCGAGTGCAGGGCGCTCGCCTTGTGGTCCATGAACGAGCGCGAGTGCCGCATGGTGCGCGGGTTGTGGTGGTGGCGCAGCGAGGCGTACGACGCGAGGCCGATGGCGGTGCTCTTCCAGCCGCCGTCCATCGACACGAGGTTGACGTTCACGTACACGAGCAGGTCGGACGTGCCGGCCCGCTTGTTGATCTCGACGTCCTCGCCCTGGTCGGTGAGACCGAGGTGGACGAGGTTGTCGCGGTCCTCGGCGTCGTGGTTGGTGAGCGCGTGCGGCCAGAAGCTGCGGTACACGCGGTCGCCGACGATGCGGCGGATCTCCGGGCCGGTCATCCGCCGGTGCAGGGCGTTCGCGACCACGAGCTCGACGTCGTCGACGCCCGCAGCAGCCGCGAGCTCGAGCACCTGCTCGATGACCTGCTGCCGCACGTCGGGCGTGCGCATGGGCGGCAGCGGCAGCGAGATGTCGTCGAAGGCGATCGTCAGGCGCATGCCGCGGCGCAGCAGCACGCGCAGCGGCTCGCTGTCGATCGGGTGCTCGAGCGCGTCGGCGATCGCCGAGCGGACGTCGGGCAGGCCGGGCAGCGGCTCCGGCGGGTAGACCACCCGCGTCCCGAGCGGGAAGCGCTCGAGCCCGAACCCCTCCCCCTTGTGGACGAGCAGCGGTGGTGTCCGCTCGTCGACGTCCAGCACGAACCCGGGTCTCATGTGCTCTCCTCCGTGAGGTCGAAGCCGACCTTGGCAAGTCCCAGCCGGCCGGCGTCGCCGGCCTCGTCGAGCGCTTCCCGGTAGCGCGACAGCGGGTGCCACGACGTGCGCAGGGCCGCCAGCCGCGGGTCGCCGAGCAGCTCGAGCGCCGTCGTCATGTCGTCCCCGCCGCTGGCGTACGAGCCGACGACGTCGAGCTCGCGGAACCACGCGGGGGCGAGGTCTCCGGAGGCCGGCATGCCGGCCAGGACGACGCGCCCACCGGCGCGGGTGGCGCGCAGCGCCTGCTCGAGGGCGGCGCTGGAGCCGGCCGACTCGATCGCGACGTCCACGCCGCCGAGCAGCAGGTCGCCGCCGCGCTCGGGCTTGAGCCGCACGGCCGAGCTCGTGCGCCGCACCGCCGACAGCGCGGCCCGCGGCGCGACGACCTCGTCGGCGCCGAGGTCGCGGGCGAGCGCAGCCTGGCGCGGGTGCTTCGCGACGACGATGACCCGGCCGGCGGGGGTGAGGGCGCGCAGCGCGTGCAGGACGAGCAGCCCGACGGTGCCCGCCCCGACCACGAGCACCGACGCTCCGGGCTGCACCTCGGCGCGCCGCGCGACGTGCACCGCGCAGGCCAGCGGCTCGGCGAGCACGGCGCGGTCGTCGGGCAGCGCGTCCGGCACCGCGTGCAGCTGCGAGACGTGCGCGACGAGCCCGCCGGACCAGCCGCCGCCGGTGTCGCGGCAGTAGCCGGTCTGCAGGCCGGGCGAGAGGTGGCCGAGGGTCACGCGGGCGCAGCGGTTCGTGGAGCCCTGGGTGCACGCGGCGCAGTCGGGCAGCCCGCGGGCGCGGCAGGACAGGACCGGGTCGAGCACGACGCGGGTGCCGGCGGGCAGGCCGGGCGAAGGGTCGAGCACCTCGCCGACGACCTCGTGCCCGGGGACGAACGGCCACGACACGAGCGGCGAGAAGTACAGCGACGAGCTGCCGCCGACCGTGGCGAGGTCACTGCCGCAGATGCCGGACAGCCGCGGGCGCACGCGCACCCAGCCCTGTCCGGGCAGCGTCGGCACCGGCCGCTCGGCCAGGCGCAGCGGCACGAGCCCGGCGGTCGCGACCGCCGGCAGCCGGCCGGACGCTGCGCGCGTGGCGAGGTAGCGCGGGAGGCTGCGGTACAGCTCCAGCGACTTCACCGGGCGGTCCGCACGGTCGGCCGCGGGGTCGGAGGGCGCGTCATCGTCCTGCTCCGGCGAGGGCGAACCGGGCGCGCCCGGGGGTGGACGTCCACTCGAGCACCGGCCACGACTCGCGCCGGGCGATCGTCGCCAGCGCCCGGTCGGGGTTGACCGCGACCGGTGCGCCGACCGCGCGCAGCATCGGCAGGTCGGACAGGCTGTCCGCGTACGCCGACGAGCCGGCGAGGTCCCAGCCCTCGCTCATCGACCGGCGGACGAGGAAGGCCGCCCGGGCCTCGCCGGTGACGGGCGGCGCGACGAGCCGCCCGGTCGCCCGGCCGTCCGGCGCCGTGGCGAGCTCGGCGGCGACGATCTCGTCGAACAGGGGTCGCAGCGGCCGGGTGAAGACCGACAGCGCACCGGTCACGAGCACGGTGCGGTGCCCGGCGGCCCGGTGCTCGCGCACGGCCCGCACGGCAGCTGGCGACAGCCTGCTGAGCACCTCGCTGCCGACCCGCTCGTCGACGAGCGCCTGGAGCGCCTCGACGTCGGCGCCGGCGTACCGCTCGGTGGTGGTGCGGACGACCGTCGCGCGCGACGACCGCTCGGCCGCGAGCAGCCTCGGCAGGTCGGCGGCGAGCCGCGCCAGCTCGCGCGGCCAGCGTCCGCGCGGCGCGTCGGCCAGGCGCACCCACAGCAGCGCCTCGACGACGGTCGACGGCAGCAGCGTGCCGTCCATGTCGAAGGCGGCGACGACCGGACGCGCCGACGAGGTCGGCAGCGCGCGGGCCGGACGCGCCCGCGGCGGCAGCTCCGCCGACCAGCGCAGCAGGCCCGTGACCGCCGGGCAGTGCAGGTCGACGAGGTAGTGCTCCCAGTCGACGACGGTGACGTCGCAGCCGAAGACCTCGCGGTCGGCGGGGTCCATCGCGTCGTGCAGCGCCTGGGTGTTGTCGTCGGCGTAGACGAGCTCGGCGGCCGTGTACGCCTGGTACAGGTCGGACAGCCGCCGGACGCTGCGCAGCCGGCGCTGGTTGCGGTCGAGCGTCTTCGTCGCCGCCTTGACACCCGGCAGCGGCGGCAGCGCGTCGACGGCCCGGACGGCGAGCTGCTGCGTCCGCTCGGCGAAGTGCAGGCGCCGGTCGAGCCGGGTCTCGCCGGCGAAGTCCCACACCGGGACGGCGTGCGAGCCGCGGCCGCGCTTGGGCAGCGGGTGGCGCGTGAAGTACGTGCGGACGTGGTCGAACAGGTCGGAGAACCGCAGCGGGTTGCGGGCGCTGCTGCCGACCTGGTACCAGACCGGCTCGCCGACCGGCGGCGGCGTGGCGGCCGCGGCGACCAGGGCCCCGACGACGATGTCGACCGGGACGACGTCGATCGCCGCTTCGGGCGCCGCCGGGAAGTCGGGCAGCAGGCCCTGGCCGTAGGCGAGGATCACCGGCTCGGCCATCTTGAAGCCCTCGATCCAGCCCGGCGCCGGCCGGACCAGGGCGCTCTCGATGATGCTGGGCCGCACGATCGACAGCGGAACGCCCCAGTCGGCGCACGCCTGCTCGACCGCCTGCTCCGTGAGCGCCTTGGTCAGCGTGTAGCAGTCGGCCCAGCCGAGCGTGCGGGCGCGCTGCCGGCCCGCCTCGACGAGGTGCGTGCGCACCCACCGACGGCGGAGCCGCTCGGCCTCGTGAGCGACCTCCTGCGGCCCGGCGGCCGAGCGCGCCTTGCGCGCCTGGGCCAGCAGGTCGGACAGGACGTCCGGCACCCGGCTGTCGAGGTCGGCCCGCGCTGCGAGCGCCTCGGCCGCGGCAGCCTCGGCCCGCCAGTCGATCGTCGTCTCGCGACGGGCCTCGGGGATCCACCCCGAGCGCAGCCCGGCCACGTACGCGGTCGAGACGTGCACGACGTGCGGCCGAGAGCCGCTCTCGCGCAGGGCCTCGAGCAGGCCGATCGTCCCGAGCAGGTTGCTGCGGAAGCCCTCGTCGATCGGCGGGTCGAAGCTCACCTCGCCCGCGCAGTGCACGAGCACGTCGACGTCGCCGGGCAGCGGCGCCAGGTGTCCACCGAGCTCGCCCTCGACGGTCAGCACGCGGGTGCCGACCAGCGCGTCGACCGCCTCGGCCCCGTCGCGCTCGCGCAGCGCCGCGAAGGCGGGCTTGGTCAGCAGGGCCCGGACGCGGTCGGTCGCGGGCTCCGAGGGCCGGCCGCGCACCAGCAGGGTGACCCGGGTGTCGGGCAGGTCCATGAGGATGCGCTCGAGCAGCGCCTCCCCGACGAACCCGGTGGCGCCGGTCACGAGGACGTGACGGCCTGCGAGACGCTCCGCCAGCCGCATGCGAAGAACCTAGTCGGCGGGCCCGCAACTCCGCCGTCGGGGAGGGTGTCGCGGCGGGTGTCGCGGTGTCGTTGCGCGTCACTGCGGCGGCGAGGCGCGGCAAGGGCGCGGCAGTGGTGCATCGGCTGCGCCGCGGGGCGCGCCGGTCCGCGGCCCTGGTCCCGGGCCATCCGCCGTTCGACGGCACGTCGCGCGGCGTCCGGCCGTGGGCCTCCTGCCGGCCACGTGGTCCCCCCTCCTGCTGGTCCCCCCTCCTGCTGGTCCCCCTCCTGCTGGTCCCCCCTCCTGCTGGTCCTCCCTCCTGGCAGCGGCGATCGGCGGCGCCGCTTGTGACGGCGCAGGCGCAGGCGCAGGCGGGGACCCGGGCGGTGACGTCCGGGCCCGCCGTTCGGGCAGCATGGCGGGGTGAGCAGTCGGTCCCGGTACGCCCGTCTCGAGCGCGAGCGCCGCTTCGTGCTGGCCGCCGCACCCGCTGCCCCTCCCGCTCCCGAGGTGCGGGTGCTCGGGATCGAGGACCGCTACCTGCGCGGCACCCGGCTGCGGCTCCGGACCGTGCACGAGGCGGGTCGCCCCACCGTCCACAAGCTCGGCCAGAAGGTCCGCCCGGACGAGCGCCAGCCGTCGACCGTCGAGCACACGACCCTGTACCTCGACGCGGCCGAGCACGCCGCACTGCTGGCGCTCCCGGCCGACCTGCTCGTCAAGACCCGGACGCTGCACCCGTGGCGCGACGGTCTCGCGGTGGCGGTCGACGTCTTCGGCGGCAGGCTCGACGGGCTGGTCCTGGCGGAGGTCGACCTCGGCGAGTCGGCGGTGCTGCCGGCCGAGGGCCCGCCGGTCCCCTGGCTGGCCGAGGTGACCGATGACGAGCGCTTCACCGGCGGCCGCCTGGCCAGCACGTCGCCTGGAGCGCTCGGCGCGCTGCTGCGGGTGCACGGCGTCGAGCGGGCGGACGGCTGAGCCAGCGAAGGTCGCCCTGCTGCGACGAGTACCGGGCCTCGGGGCACGGCTGCACCGCTCATGACGCGTCCGGGAGGTCGTCGATCCAGTCGTGGCTTGGTAGGTCGAGCCAGGGGACGACGAGCTGTCGGAGGCTGAGCCGGCCGAGGTGCCACAGCACGTGATGGCGTCGGCACAGCAGGACGAGGTTGTCGAGGGTGGTCGGTCCGCCGTGTTGTCGGTGGACGAGGTGGTGGGCGTCGCAGACGGCGGCGGGTCGGGTGCAGTGCCGGGCGGCGCATCCTTGGTCGCGGGCGGCGAGGGCTC
>CAXTFU010000144.1:0-11649 GCA_964243385.1 uncultured bacterium
GCGCGGCGTCGTCGTAGCGGACCTCGGGCAGCAGCGCGGCGAGCCGCCCCTGCCCGGCGACGACGCCGAAGCGGCGGCCGGGCGGCAGGCGGCGGGCGAAGACCTCGAAGACCGCGCGCCGCTCGGCCAGCCCCCCGGCCAGGGCCGCCTCGAGCATGGTCAGCTCGTAGCGGTCGGTAAGCAGGGCGGTTGTCATCGGGCTCCTTCTCGTCAGCGCGACACCAACCTTCCCACCCGTCCCCGCCCGCACGCCCCCGGGTGGAAGCCGGGTCCGCCCCCGTGTGTTGCAGCCGGGGATGGCGACGACGTCCCGCCCTGCCCGTCCGCTGCTCGACGTCCGCAAGATCTACCTCGAGCTCGCAGCGGCCGAGCTGCCGCGCGGGCAGCAGGTGCTGGCGCGGTGGCCCGACGCCGAGCGGGTCGAGGTCGCGTCGCACTGGCAGATCCCCGAGCTCGCGGGCGACGAGACCAACGTCCGCCGCTGGGTGCGGATCAAGACCGAGGCGCTCGTCCTCGGGGTCAAGAAGTCGCTGACCGCGCGGCCGAACGACCGCTCCTCGCACTTCATCGCCCCGTCGACCGCCAACGGGTGCGCCATGGCCTGCGCGTACTGCTACGTGCCGCGCCGCAAGGGCTTCTCGAACCCGGTGACCGTGTTCGCCAACATCGAGCAGATCACCCGGTACACCGCCCGGCACGTGGCCCGCCAGGGCGTCAAGGCGGTGCCCGACCAGGTCGACCCGGTCGCCTGGGTGTACGACATCGGCGAGAACAGCGACTGCTCGGTCGACGCGCGCCTGTCGGACAACGTCTTCGACCTCGTCGCGCTGTTCCGGGGGCTGCCGACGGCCAAGGCGTCGTTCGCCACCAAGCACGTCAACCGCGACCTGCTCGACCACGACCCGCAGGGGCGCACCCGGGTCCGCTTCTCGCTCATGCCCGACGCCGACGCGCGGGTGCTCGACGTCCGCACCGACCGCGTCGCGGACCGAATCGCGGCGATCGACGACTTCGTCGCCGCGGGCTACGAGGTGCACGTCAACCTCTCACCGGTGGTGGTGCGCGACGGCTGGCTCGCCGACTGGGCCGCGCTGCTCGACGACCTCGCGGCAGGCACCGGCGCGGCGTTCAAGGCGCAGGCCGCCGCCGAGGTGATCCTGCTCACCCACAACGAGCAGCTGCACGAGGTGAACCTCGGCTGGCACCCGCAGGCCGAGCAGCTGCTGTGGACGCCGGAGACCCAGCAGCCCAAGCAGTCGCAGAGCGGCGGGCGCAACGTCCGCTACCGCAACGGGTTCAAGGGCGAGCGGGTGCGCGAGCTCACGGACCTCATCGCCGCACGAACACCGTGGTTGCGCGTGCGGTACGCCTTCTAGCACTCTCGTCGCCATGCCGGAGCTCCCCGAGGTCGAAGCGCTCGCCTCCTTCCTGCGCGGACGGGCGGTGGGCCGCGTCGTGGCCCGGGTCGACCCCGTCGCGATCTCGGTCCTGAAGACCTACGACCCGCCTGCCACGGCGCTGGCGGGCCTCGAGGTCACCGGCGCCACCCGGCACGGCAAGTTCCTCGACCTCGACGTCTCCGGGCTGCACCTCGTCGTGCACCTGGCCCGGGCCGGCTGGCTGCAGTGGCGCGAGCAGCTGCCCTCCGCCCCGCCCCGCATGGGCAAGGGCCCGATCGGCCTGCGCGTCCACCTCGACGACGGCTCGGGCTTCGACCTCACCGAGGCCGGCACGAAGAAGGGGCTGGCCGTCTACGTCACGACCGACGTGCACACCGTCCCCGGCATCGCCCGCCTCGGCGTCGACCCGCTGTCGCCGGAGTTCACCGACGGGCTGCTGGCCGGCCTGCTGGCCGGGCAGCGGGCGCAGGTCAAGGGGCTGCTCACCGACCAGTCCGTCATCGCCGGCGTCGGCAACGCCTACAGCGACGAGGTGCTGTGGGAGGTCGGGCTGTCGCCGTTCAAGCCGGCCAAGAACCTGACGCCGGACGACGTGCACCGCCTGCACGCCGCGATCGTCGACACGCTGCGCGCGGCGGTCGGCCGCGCCGAGGGGCTCGCCGCGGGCAAGCTCAAGGCGGAGAAGAAGAGCGGGCTGTCGGTGCACGGCCGGGCCGGGCTGCCGTGCCCCCGCTGCGGCGACACGGTGCGCGAGGTGTCGTTCGCCGACAAGGCGCTGCAGTACTGCCCGACCTGCCAGACCGACGGCAAGCCGCTCGCCGACCGGCGGCTGTCCCGGCTGCTCAAGTAGCTCCGACTGCCCGGCGGGCGCTGCTCGGGCAGACTGCCCCGCATGGCGGACTACGACCTGGTCGTGCTCGGGGCAGGCGCCACCGGGCTGGGGGCAGCCCGGGCCGCGCGCCGTGCGGGACGCCGGGTGGCGCTCGTCGAGGCCGACCGGCCGGGCGGCGACTGCACCCACTACGGCTGCGTGCCGAGCAAGTCGCTGCTCGAGAGCGCCCGCCGCGTGCAGGCGGCCCGTTCCGGACCCGACTACGGCTTCTCGGCCGAGGTGGTCGTCGACTTCCCCGCCGTGATGCAGCGGGTGGCCCGCATCGTCGCGGAGATCGAGCAGGACGAGTCGCCCGAGCTGCTCGCCGCGCAGGGCATCGACCTGCTGCGCGGTTGGGGCGTCGTGACCGGCCCGACCTCGCTCGAGGTCGACGGCCGGCGGACGACGTTCGAGCGGCTCGTGGTCGCGACCGGCTCGCGTGCGGCGGTGCCGCCGGTCGAGGGCCTGGCCGACCTGCCGCACCTGGACAACCGGACCGTCTTCGCGCTGCGCGAGCAGCCCGAGCACCTGGTCGTGCTGGGCGGCGGGCCGATCGGGATCGAGCTGGCGCAGGCGTTCCGGCGCCTCGGCTCGCAGGTCACCGTGGTCGAGCAGGCACCGGCGGTGCTCGCGCGCGAGGAGCCCGAGGCCGCCGCGGCCGTCGTCGCCGTGCTCGAGCGCGAGGGCGTGCGCTTCCGCACGGGCGTGCAGGTCGACCGGGCCGTGCCCGGTCCGGTGCTGCACCTGGCCGACGGGAGCACGGTCGCGGGCTCGCACCTGCTCGTGGCGGCCGGCCGGACGCCGTCGACCGACGGCGTCGGGCTCGAAGCCGCCGGCGTCCGGCTCGAGCGGGGTCGCGTCGTCACCGACGAGCACCTGCAGGCCGCCGACACGGTGTGGGCGGCCGGCGACTGCACCAGCCGGCTGCAGTTCACCCACGTCGGTGACGAGCAGGGACGGATGGCCGCCGGGAACGCCTTCGCCCGCGGCGGTCCGGGAGGCCGGGCCAGCTGGGACGACAGCGGCATCCCGTGGGTGACCTTCACCGAGCCCGAGATCGGGCACGTCGGGCTCACCGAGGCGCAGGCCGTCGCGGCGCACGGCGACCGCGTGCGCGTGTCGGTCGTCGAGAACAGCACCAGCGACCGCGCCCGCGCCGCCGGGCAGACCGACGGCATGGTGAAGCTGGTCGCCGTGCC
Source organism: uncultured bacterium (assembly GCA_964243385.1). Lineage (GTDB taxonomy): Bacteria > Actinomycetota > Actinomycetes > Mycobacteriales > SCTD01 > SCTD01. The sequence goes on from CAXTFU010000144.1 coordinate 3,471, forward strand.
CGGCCGCGTCGGCGGCATGGCCCTCGGCAAGCTGGTCGGCATGACGGTCGTCGGGCCGATGGCCGGTGAGCTCATCGCGGAGGGCGCGCTGTCGATGCGCGCGGGCACGGTCGTCGGCCGGCTCGCGCAGACGGTGCACGCCTATCCGACGTGGTCGCTGTCGACGCGCGTCGCGGCGGCGCAGCTGTTCGGCCGCGGCGCCGAGCCGGACCGGGCGGGACGGGCGTGAGCGCGCCCTGGCGGGTGCTCGCGCTGCCGCCCCTGCCGCACGCGGTGCTCGTCGACCTGTTCGACCCGCAGCGCCGGCCCGACCTCGAGATCGTGACGCCGCCGGAGCGCACCGCCGAGCAGGTGCAGCGCCTGCTGCCGGACGTCGACGTCGTCCTCGGCGACTGGTCGCCCTCGCTGCGCCTGCTCGACCCCGGTCCACGCGTGTGCTTCGTGCAGCAGCCGAGCGTCGGCACCGACGGCATCGACGTCGAGGCCTGCACCGCCGCAGGCGTTCCCGTCGCGAACTGCGCTGGCGCGAACACGACGAGCGTCGCGGAGTGGTGCCTCAGCGCCACCCTCGCGCTGCTGCGCCGCACGGGCGAGGCGGACGCCGCCGTGCGAGCCGGGTCGTGGCCGCAGACCTCGCTCGGCGGCCGCGAGCTGGCCGGCAGCCGCGTCGGCGTCATCGGCATGGGACCGATCGGGCGGCAGGTCGCCGGGCTGTTCGGCGCGTTCGGCTGCGACGTGTCGTACTGGTCGCGGTCCCGGCACGACGATGCGCCCGCGACGTGGCGCGACCTCGACGACCTGCTCGCCACGAGCGACGTCGTGGTGCTCGTCATCGCGATGGGCCCGACCACGCGCGACCTGCTCGACGCGCCGCGGCTGGCCCAGCTCAAGCCCGGTGCCCTGCTCGTGAACGCCGCCCGGGGCGAGGTCCTCGACGAGCACGCGCTCGCCGACGCCCTGGCGAGCGGGCAGGTCGGCGCGGCGGCGCTCGACGTGTTCCGGGTCGAGCCGCTGCCGGACGACTCGCCGCTGCGGACGGCGCCGCGCGTGCTGCTCAGCCCGCACGCCGCCGGGTCGACGGTGCAGGCCGTCACGCGCATCCTGGGCCAGGCGAACGCCAACCTGCGCCGCGTCCTGGACGGCGAGCCCGTCCAGGACGTCGTGAACGGCCGAGACCCCCTGGTCGTCCGCCGGCCGGCGCGGGGCTGACGCCGCGCGTGCAGTACCGACCGCTGGTCGTCGCGCACCGTGGCTCGTCGGCGGCGCACGCCGAGCACACGCTCGCCGCGTACGAGCTGGCCCTCGCCGAGGGCGCCGACTCGCTCGAGTGCGACGTCCGCCTGACCCGCGACGGCGTGCTGGTCTGCGTGCACGACCGCCGCATCGACCGCACGAGCGACGGACGCGGCGTGCTCTCGACGCTCGAGCTGGCCGACCTCACCGATCTCGACTTCGCCTCGTGGAAGGCACGTCCGGCCGATCCGGTGCTCCGCTCGGCGCTGTCGGAGGTCGACCTCGACCCCGAGCGGCGCAAGGTCCTCACCCTCGAGCGGCTGCTGCAGCTCGCGCTCGACAGCACCACGCCGGCGGGCCGTCCGGTGCAGCTGCACATCGAGACCAAGCACCCGACCCGGTACGGCGGGCTCGTCGAGCGGGCGCTCATCACGCTGCTCGAGCGCTACGGGCTGGCGCAGCCGCTGAGCCGCTCGGTGTCGCAGGTGACGGTGATGAGCTACGCGGCGACGTCGCTGCGCCGGGTGCACGCGCTCGCCCCGGTCGTGCCGACCGTGCTGCTCATGGACCGGGTGCCCGTCCGGTACCGCGACGGGCGCCTGCCGCTGCACGTGAGCGCCGCGGGCGTCGACCTGAAGGTGGTGCAGAAGCACCCGGACCACGTGCGGCGGGTGCACGCGCAGGGCGGACGGCTGGCCGTCTTCACCGTCGACGAGCCCGAGGACATCGACCTGGTGCTGTCGCTCGGCGTCGACGTCGTCATCAGCGACCTGCCCGGGCTGGTCCAGCGGATGCTGGCCGAGCGGTCCTGACGCGCCTCACGCGCTCGGCCGGCCCAGGCGGCGCTTGTAGTAGCCCCACGGGAAGGTGGCGGGCTTGACGAGCGTCCAGCCCTCGGCCACCAGGCGGCGGCTCGTGGCCGGCGACCACACGGCACGGCGGTGCTCCCACTGCTCGTCGGAGGCCTCGACGACGTGGTACAGCGTCCCGTAGTCGACCAGGTGCCAGCCGCGCCGGCCCTCCTGCTCGAGCACGGGCATCTCGGTGAACGCCGTGAGGGGCGTCAGCACCTTGCGCGCAGGGGCGTCCGGGGAGGTGGCGGTGTCGACGAGACCCGCTGCGCCGCCGCCGAACCGCTGCTGCGCGGCCTGTCGGCTCACGCCGATGAGGCGGCCGATGACGTCCCAGCTGTGGCCGGCGCCGCGGGCGCTCGTGACGGCGTCCGACAGCAGGCGGCTCGTCTCCTCGGCCGCGATGCGGCTGGCGAGCACGAGCACGAGCGACGCCGTCGGGTCGTCGTCGAGCGACTCGCGCAGGCGCGGGGGCGTGGCGAGCACCGCCTCCGCGACGGCGTCCCGCAGCGCACCGCGGTCGGCGTCGTCGAGCAGCGTGTCGAGGGCCGGCTCGGGGGCCGGCCGGGAGCGGGGGCTCACCGGTCGTCGCGGCGGGCGGCACGCAGCGGCTCGAGGCGGTCCAGCGCGTCCTGGTCGCCGGCGGCGCGGCGACCGCGGCGCTCGAGCAGGGCGAGGACCAGCACGACGAGGCTGGTGCTGACGGACATGCCGGCGACCACGCCGAGCGCCGTGTCGACGGCGTCGGACCCGACGACGCTCGACAGGACGAAGCAGAGGACGGCGACGACGAGCAGGGCGGCACCGAGGGTGCGGGAGCGGGAGGAGGTCATGCGTCAAGGATGTCTTGACGCCAAGTCGGTGTCAAGGACTTCTTGACGACGGCGGACGCCGGCGCTCACAGCGCCGCGGCGAGCCGCTCCCCGAGCAGGTGGCCGGACAGCCAGGCGGTCTCGACCTTGGGCGAGCCCCAGCCGTCGCCGCACAGCCCGATCCCCTCGTCGTCGAGGTGGAAGGGCTCGTCGCGCGGCTCGGCCGGACGGGCCAGCGACCAGCGCTGCACGTGCGTCCACCGCGGTGCGGCGGTCAGGTCGAGCACGCCCTGCACGGCGCGCACGAGGTCGTCCGTCGCGCCGTCGGGGCGTCTCAGGTGCGCCGTTGCGAAGGGGGCCGTCGAGTGCGCGACGAGCACCGGGGCGCCGTCGCCGCGGCGGCGGCCGTCGTCGGCGATCCACCCCAGCCGGTCGCTGTCCTCGACGAAGCAGCCGTCGAAGTCGTCGTCCCAGCTGCGCTCGGCGAAGCCGGCCGACAGGGCGAGCACGGGCTCCCACGCGCGGCCAGCGACGGCCGCGCGGGCCGCCGTCAGCGACGGGTCGAGCAGCCGCTCGGCCTGCGGGTCGGGCATCGCGAGCACGACCGCGTCGTACGGCGCGCCGTCGACGCGCGCGCCCGGCCCGACGCCCGCGACGTCGACCTCGGACTGCACCGGCAGGCCGGTGAGCAGGTCGGCGACCAGGGTCCGCAGGCCGGTGGGGGAGCCGTAGCGCAGCGGACCTGGCTTGCGGCTGCGCAGGCCGTCCGGTCCGGCCACGGAGAAGACGTCGGTCCACGGCCGCGCCAGCCCGCGCTCGAGCCAGTCGTCGACCTGGGCGGTGAAGCGCGGGTCGCGGGCGGTGAAGTAGGACGCGCCCGTGTCGACCCTGCGGTCGTCCACCGTGCGCGAGGCCATGCGACCGCCGACGGCCCGTCCGCGGTCCAGGACCTGCACCTCGTGCCCGCCGCGCACCAGTGCCCGCGCGCACGCCGCGCCGGCGATCCCGGCACCCACGACTGCCACCGTCACCGGTCTGCGCACCTCGTCCCGTCGAGCCCTGCACCTGGTCGAGCCGTCCCGGCGAGCATGGCGCAGCAGGGCCGTTCGCACGACCCGGGTCGTACGCTCGGCCGGACCCGCCGTCCTCAGGAGCCTGCGATCAGCACCCGCCGCCGTCCACCCGCCCGACCCACCGGTGCGCCCGCCCCGGGTGCCGGCGCCGGCCCCGTGCCGGTCGTCGGCGCGCGCGAGCCGTGCCCCTGCGGCAGCGGCAAGCGCTACAAGGCCTGCCACGGCCGGGGGACCGGCGACGACCGGCGGATGGTGAGCCGTCCGTTCGAGGGCCGCGTCGACGAGACCGACTGGGTGGCGCTGCGCGAGATCGTCCCGGCGGCCACCGCGCCGCTGCAGCTGCGCGACGCCCCGGCCGACCGCACCGTCGTGCTGTCGACCGTGCTGCCGCTGGCCTGGCCGGCGCTGGTCCGGGCCGACGGCACCGTGCTGCTCGGCCTGCAGGTGCAGTCGCGCTCGGGCGACGTCAGCCGCGACCTGGCCGCGGTGCTCGAGCAGGCGCTCGAGGCGCCGCCCGGCCACCCGGTCGTCCCGACGGGCCTGCCAGGACCCGGCCCGCGGCTGCAGGAGCTGCTGCGCGACGAGCCGATCGAGATCACGCTGCACGAGGGGTTCGACTACTGGGTCGAGGGCGCGCCCGACCCCGACGGCGAGGTCGCCGCGTCGATGGAGCGCGCGAACGCCTCGGTCATCCCGACCGCGAAGCTCGAGCAGGTCGCGTCGGCGTACTGGTGCCGCATGCACGAGCGGACGCACCTGCGCTGGGTGCTGCCCGAGGCGGAGGACGACCTGCTCGACGCGATGGCGCGGCTCGCCGTGGCCCGCGGGCTCGTCCTGGGGCCGGACAGCCGCTACGTCGGGTCGTTCCGCGCCCACGGCCTGCTCGTGCCGGTGTGGGACCTGCCGCTGGACCGCGAGCCCGGCGCCCTCGAGGAGCCCGCCGCAGCGCTGCGCGCGCGCCTGGACGAGGAGCTCGCCGCCACGCGCCCGCTCACCGGCGAGGAGCGCCGCGCCCGCGCCGGGCTGATGAGCCGGCAGCTCACCCTGCGCTGAGGCGGGCTGCGCGGACGCCCTCAGGCCGGCAGGTCGTCCCGCAGCACGGGGCAGCTCATGCACCGCGGCCCGCCGCGACCGCTGCCGAGCTCGGAGCCGGCGATCCGCACGACGTCGATGCCGGCGCGCTCGAGCGCCAGGTTCGTGACGACGTTGCGCTCGTAGGCGACGACCAGCCCCGGCGCGAGCGCCAGGGTGTTGTTGCCGTCGTCCCACTGCTCGCGCTCGGCGGTCACCGGGTCCAGGCCGGTGTCGATCGTGCGCAGGTGGTCGATGCCCATCGCCGCCGCGGCCGCCGAGAGGAACGGCGCCGGCTCGCTGACGCGCAGCCCGCCGTCGCCGTCCGGGGTGACCGTGCACGCCGCCAGCGTGTCGGCCACCGCGGGGAACATGACCACGGCGTCGCGGTCGACCATCGTGCAGATCGTGTCCAGGTGCATCGTCGCGCGCTCCTGCGCGATCGGGACGGCGAGCACCGTGTGCGCGATGCCCTCGGCGAAGGCACGCAGCGCGAACGCCTCGACGCCGGCCGGCGTGGTCCGCTGGCCGGTGCCGACGGCGAGCACGCCGGGCGCCATCGCCAGCACGTCGCCGCCCTCGAACCAGGCCTCCTCGCGGTCGCCGCCGTAGAGCAGCGGCGTGCCGGCGAACCGCGGCGAGTGCCGGTAGATCGCGCCGGTGAGCGTGCGCTCGCGGGCGCGGGCGTGCATCGACGGGCTGGTGACGGCCACGTGGTCGTCGACCCACACCGACGAGTCGCGGGTGAACAGCAGGTTCGGCAGGGGACGCACGACGAACTCGCCGCGCGTGGCGAGCCGCGCGACGACGCCGTCCGCGCCGTGGGCGGGCAGCTCCTCGTGCGTGAGTCCGGCCGACAGGACCGCCGCGAGCTCGGCGCTCGGCAGGTCGTGCAGCCACGACCGCAGCACGTCGGCGAGCATCGGCCCGACCACGGTCGGCGCGACCGCCGAGTCGATGACGGCGGCGCGCGCCTCGGGCACCTCGAGGGTCTCGACGAGCAGGTCGATGAGGTACAGCACCTCGACCCCGCGCTCGCGCAGCGCGGCCGCGAAGCCGTCGTGCTCCTCCTGCGCCCGGCCGACCCACGGCAGGCCGTCGAACAGCAGGTCGGCGCTGTTGCGCGGTGTGAGGCGCGACAGCTCGGGCCCCGGCCGGTGCAGCAGGACGGTGCGCAGCCGTCCGACCTCGCTCGTGACCCGGTGCGTCGTCGTCATGCGCGGACGCTAGAGCACGTCCGGGAGCAGGTCACCGCCCGCTCCCGGACGCCGGACGCCGGACGCCGGACGCCGGACGCCGGACGCCGGACGCCGGACGCCGGACGCTCAGGCTGCGGCGGCGTCGTCGACGAGCACGGCCATCGCGGCGGAGAAGAACTGCAGGTTGAGCGTGGCGCGCCACCACGCGCCCTTCACCATGCGCGGGCCCCACTCGGGGCGCTCGCCGGCGAGCGGCTCGATCGCCTTGTCCATCCAGTCCCGGCCGTGGATCGGGTCGACCTCGGCGTGCTCGACGTAGAAGGGGTAGGCGTCCTCGGGAGCGCCCAGGCGGTCGAAGCCCTGCAGGACGAGGCGGCAGCGCGGCCCGGCCTGCAGCTCGAGCAGGCCGAGGGCGCCGATCATCTCGGGCTGCAACCACCGGTTGGTCGCGAGCAGCCCGCCGAGGGCGGCGCGCTCGAGCGCCTCGACGGGCAGCTCGGCCCGCGGCACGGCGGGCACCTCGACGGCGCGCACCAGGCGCGCGTGCAGCTCGGTGTGCACGCCGGCCGGGTCGCCCTGGCCCATCTCGTCCCAGTAGTTCTTGCCGAGCTCGAGCTTCGCGCTGCCCGACAGCCCGACCTGGCAGACCGCGACGAGGTCGTCGAAGCCGCCGTCCGGCCCGCCCTCGAGCGCGAGGAAGCGCACGAGCTGCTCCCAGGTCGCCGTCTTGGCGACCCAGCGGTAGGCGTCGGGCAGGCGGTCGCGGGCGGCGACGCCGCGCAGCGCGGCGACGACCTGCTCGGGGCCGGCGCAGTCGTGCACCGGGCCGTCGGCCTGCCAGAACGCCTCCAGCTCGGTGAGCCACTGCTCCTCGAGGCGGCCCTTGAGCGCAGCAACGGCGGGGGCGTGCTGGAACCGGGCGGTGTCGCCGAGGGTCTCGAGCGGCGCCGTGTGCAGGTCGTAGACGGCCAGCAGGGTCAGGAAGCGGTCGCGGCGGTCGGCCGGGGCGGCGGTGGCGAGCGCGTCGAGGTGGACGCCGCCGTCGCGCAGGGCGGCCAGCAGGGCGTCGCAGAGCGGAGCGGCGGGCGTCGGGGCAGCCGGACGGGGCGCGGCGGCCGGGCGGTCCAGGACGGAGGAGCGGGCGTCTGACGGGGTCATGGCAGAGGTCCTTCGCGGTTCAGGGCGGGTGGGTCCCGTACCACCGTCCGCCCGACTGCAACCTGCTCGCAACTGGGGGCTACGGTCCGGCCATGGGTGTTCTGGACGGCAAGGTGGCGATCGTCACAGGCGCGGGACGCGGCCTCGGTCGTGGCGAGGCGATCGAGCTGGCGCGCGAGGGCGCGGCCGTCGTGGTGGGCGAGGTCGACGAGGCGGCCGGCGCGGCGGTCGTCGACGAGATCGCCGCAGCCGGCGGCACGGCCGTGCTGCACGTCGGGGACTGCTCGGACGTCGAGCACGGGCAGGCCATCGTCCGCACCGCCGTGGAGCAGCTCGGCCGGCTCGACGCGCTCGTCAACAACGCGGGCGTCCTGCGCGACCGGACCCTCGCGAGGATGACGCCGGAGGAGTGGGACACCGTCCTGAAGGTGCACCTGCGCGGGCACTACGTCCCGACGCACGCCGCCGTGAACCACTGGCGCAGCCTCGGGCAGCCGGGCCACGTCGTCTGCACCGCCAGCACGAGCGGCATCCTCGGCAACTTCGGCCAGAGCAACTACGGCGCGGCCAAGGCCGGCATCGCGGCGTTCGCGCAGATCGTGGCCCAGGAGGGCTGGAGGCACGGCATCACGGTGAACGCCATCTGCCCGGCCGCCCGGACCCGGATGACGCAGGGCGCCTACGGCGACCGTCTCGACGACGGGCCGGCGGACGAGGCGTTCGACTTCTGGCACCCCGACAACGTCGCGCCGTTCGTCGCCTTCCTGTGCAGCGACGCGAGC
>CAXTFU010000145.1:0-11643 GCA_964243385.1 uncultured bacterium
GTGCACGTCCTGCAGGGGCATGGCCGCCGTGTGCTCGGAGCGCTCCTCGGCCTCCGGCGAGGGCTGCGGCCGGCGCAGCCCGACGGTGCTCGCCGCGTCGGCCAGCGGCAGCAGGGCCGCGCGGGCCTCCGGCGCGGTCCAGCGGGCGTCGGGGTCGCGCTCGAGCAGCCCCTCGAGCACCTGCTCGAGCGGGCCGGCCGCGACGTACGGGGCGTGCTCGCCGGTGACGACGGCCGTGACCGTGAGCAGCGGCTCACCGCCGTCGTACGGCGGCCGTCCCTCGACCGCCGTGAACAGCGTCGCGCCGAGCGACCACAGGTCGGACGGCGGACGCGGCGCCAGGCCGCGGGCGCGCTCCGGCGCGATGTAGGACGGCGACCCGAGCAGCAGCCCCGTGCTCGTGATGCTCGCGTCGCCGACCGACGAGGCGATGCCGAAGTCGGTGAGCACGACCCGCCCCGCCGACGGGCCGTCCTCGGCGCACAGCAGCACGTTGCCCGGCTTCACGTCGCGGTGGACGATGCCCTGCGCGTGCGCGGTCTCGAGCGCGCCGAGCAGGGCGAGGCCCACCTGCGCCGTGCGCTGCACCGGCAGGGGGCCGTCGGTGCGCACCACCTCGGACAGCGTCCGCGCCTCGACGAGCTCCATGACCAGGTACGGCGAGCGGTCCTCCTCGACGACGTCGTAGACGGTGACGGCGCTCGGGTGGTCGAGCCGGGCGGCGGCGCGGGCCTCGCGCCGGGTGCGCTCGCGCAGCACCTCGCGGTCGGCGTCGGACAGCCCGTGCGGGAAGGTGACCTCCTTGACGGCCACCTCGCGGCCGAGCAGCTCGTCGCGACCGCGCCAGACGGTCCCCATGCCGCCCGCGCCCAGCGGTGAGAGCAGCCGGTACCGGCCGGCGACGAGCCGGGGCGCGGGGGAGTCCACGGCACGTGCCTACCCGCTGCCCGGTCGGAGTCAAGCCTGCCCGCGCGCCCCTAGGCTCCGGACGAGCCCCCTCGAGGAAGAGGTCCGTCATGGCGCGTGCGTCCGAGTCCGGTTTCCCGATCAAGCCCGTCTACGGGCCCGAGGACCTGCGGCCGGACCTCGGGGAGCAGCTCGGCGCGCCGGGCGAGCCCCCCTACACGCGGGGGGTCTACGCCTCGATGTACACCGGGCGGCCCTGGACGATGCGGCAGTACGCCGGCTTCGGCACCGCGACGGAGTCCAACGAGCGCTACCGGCACCTGGTGGCGCAGGGCACGGGCGGGCTGTCGGTCGCGTTCGACCTGCCGACCCAGATGGGCTACGACTCCGACGACCCGATCGCGTCGGGCGAGGTCGGCAAGGTCGGCGTCGCGATCGACTCGCTCGAGGACATGCGGATCCTGTTCGACCAGATCCCGCTCGACAGCGTGTCGACGTCGATGACGATCAACGCGCCGGCAGCCGTCCTGCTGCTGCTGTACGCGCTCGTCGCGGAGGAGCAGGGGATCGCCGGCGACCAGCTCACCGGCACGATCCAGAACGACGTGCTCAAGGAGTACATCGCCCGCGGCACCTACATCTACCCGCCGGCGCACTCGCTGCGGCTCATCACGAACATCTTCTCGTACTGCCGGACCGAGCTGCCGCGCTGGAACACCATCTCGATCTCCGGCTACCACATGGCCGAGGCCGGGGCGACGCCCGTGGAGGAGATCGCCTTCACCCTCGCCAACGGCATCGAGTACGTCCGTGCGGCGGTCGCCGCGGGCCTCGCCGTCGACGACTTCGCCCCCCGGCTCGCCTTCTTCTTCGTCTCGCGCACCACGCTGCTCGAGGAGGTCGCGAAGTTCCGCGCCGCGCGCCGCATCTGGGCCCGCACGATGGCCGAGGAGTTCGGCGCGAAGGACCCGAAGTCGCTCATGCTGCGCTTCCACACCCAGACCGCGGGCGTGCAGCTGACCGCGCAGCAGCCCGAGGTGAACCTCGTCCGCGTCACGGTGCAGGGCCTGGCCGCCGTGCTCGGCGGGACCCAGTCGCTGCACACGAACTCCTACGACGAGGCGATCGCGCTGCCGACGGTCAAGGCGGCGACCCTCGCGCTGCGCACCCAGCAGGTGCTCGCCTACGAGACCGACGTGACGGCCACGGTCGACCCGTTCGCCGGCTCGTACGTCGTCGAGGCGATGACCGACGAGGTGGAGCAGGGCGCGCTCGCGCTCATGGCGAAGGTCGAGGAGCTCGGCGGCGCCGTCGCCGGCATCGAGCAGGGGTTCCAGAAGAGCGAGATCGAGCGCTCGGCCTACGCCTTCGCCCTCGGCGTCGACAGCGGCGAGCGGGTCGTCGTCGGGCTGAACCGCTACCGCAGCGCGTCCGAGGAGCGCTACGAGCCGCTGCGCGTCGACCCGGCGATCGAGGCCGACCAGCGCGAGCGGCTGCGCGTCCTGCGCGCGGGCCGCGACGCTGCCGCGGTCGAGCAGGCGCTCGCCGCGCTCCGGCAGACCGCCGCCGGGGACGGCAACGTCCTGCCCCCGATGCGCACGGCGCTGCGCGAGCTGGCGACCGTCGGCGAGGTCTGCGGGGCGCTGCGCGAGGTGTGGGGCGTCTACAAGCCCCAGGAGTTCTTCTGATGCAGAACGGCCTGTCGAGCTGACCCTCGATCGGAGTGTCGGGGCGGAGCCCACGCTCGACGGCTGGTCTGTGACGGGCAGGCTCGGACGGGTCGAGACGCAGCGCCCGGAGGGCGGAGCCCGAGGACGAACGGTCCTGACGCCGGCTCGGCCGGCCCGCAGGTCCCGGTCCTCGTGGCCTGACGGGCTCGGGTGACGCGTCGGGGCGGCATGGTGGGTCGCGTGCCGTCACGCTGCTGTTGGCGGGGTCGAACCGCCGGCACGTGGGTGCCCTGACGAGGTGCGCTGCCTGGTGGCAGTACGGAACCCATGGGCATCGGCGCTGCCACGCTGGTGCCCTGACGCGCCCGTCCGTGGGTCGGACTGGCGCCGCCGACGGCACCAGGCACGAGACGACGGGCATGGTCATGGTCATGACGTCTTCTCAGCCCACAGGGGCCCGACAGCTCACGGGCGACGGCGGTCGCGACGACGTCGTGTGTGCCGCTGGACGTGCCTCCTCCGGAGCGGCTGGGGGCCGGCCGCTGGATGCCCACTGGCGCGCCTGGGTGTCTGCCTCGATGGAGCGAGCACCGGCGAGTGGTCCCGACGTGGGACGACCGGGCGCGACATCGACGGTGCCGTCCGGGGCGTGCGGGTGGCCGGTGACGCGGTGCTGACTCAGAACGGCGGCGGGTCGTCGTCCTCGGCGTCGTGGATGTCGGTGTCGTGGATGTCGGTGTCGTGGATGTCGGTGTCGTGGATGTCGGGGTCGTGGAGGTCGGTGTCGTCGCCCGGCGGGAGGTGCTGGCGGTCGACCTCGCTCTCGCCCTCGTCGTCGACGCCAGGTCGGGGGGCGGTCGTGTCGAGGCCTGGCGTGTCGAGGTCTGGCGTGTCGAGGTGTGTCGTGGCGACCGGTCGCGGGCGTGGTCGCAGCGGTGGGAGGTCGGCGGTCAGATCGACGTGTGGTGGGGCAGCGTGGGGTGAGGGCCGGTCGTAGGTGCGGCCGACGGGGCTGGTCCAGGTGGTGCTGCCGTCGAGGTGCCGGACCAGGGTCCAGCCGGCGTGCTTGGCGCGGTGGCACCGTGCGCTGAGCCGCCCGAGGTTGGCAGCGGAGGTCGGGCCGTGCGGATACGGGTCGAGGTGGTAGCGGTGCGTGCGGGTGGCCGCGCAGCCGGGGCCGCAGCAGTGCACGTCGCGCACGTCGACCAGCCGGGCCAAGCGGGCTGACGGATCGTGCTGGGGTTCGTCGCGCTCGGTGACGACGTCGGGGACGAGCCCGTCCAGCAGCTGCCGGCGGGCCTCGTGGGGGTCGTCGGGGACGGGGCTGGTGCGGTCGTCGACGGCGAGAGGTCGGCCGGAGCGGGCGTCGACCATGACCCGGCGCCAGCTGTGCGGTCGCAGGAGCCGGACGTGCTCGGCGCTGACCGGTCCGTAGCGGTCCAGGCTGCCAGGGGCGGAGCTGAGGTCCAGCACGGTGGAGACGGGCACGTGCACGTTCAGCACGACCTGCGCGGCGAGCTGCTCCGGCCCCAGCGTCCACGGCCGCAGGCCAGCGGCATCTGTGCACCTAGGACCCGCCTGGTCCCCGGCCCGGTCCGGAGCGGTGTGCCCGGCCTGCTCGAGACCAGCCCGCTCGAGCGCGGCGCGGTCCTGGGCGGTGCCGGCCAGCACCATCGCGGGCAGCGCGGCGAACAGGTCCGCGCGGCGTTGCTGCGCGGTGCGGTCGACGCCGTGCGCGAGGTCGGCCATCCGCTCGCGGCGCTCGAGGGTGTCCAGGCCCGCCTGCCAGGCAGTGAGCTGCTCGGCGGTCAGCACCGCGCCGGCCAGTCCCATGGCGTCCGGCAACGGCTTGGCGAAGGTGTGCCGCTCGGCGGCGGCGTCGGCGTGGCGCTGCTCGGCCGCCGTGGCGTCAGCCTGCTCGGACTCGACCTGCAGCACCGCCCTGTCGACCCGGCGGGTCAGGTCCGACGGGACCAGCGCGGCGCCGGCCGGCAGCAACCGGTCCTCGACCGCCCGTGCGACCTGCGGCGTGCAGTGGCGGGTCCGGTGCAGGAGCACTGTGGCCTGGTGCACCAGCAGGTCACCGTCGTCCAGCATCGCCAACGTGCGGGGCAGCGCATCGTGCATCCGCTCGGACTCCCACAGCCAGCGCGTCGCGGTCAGCTGGCCGACCTGCCAGGACCCCGCCGCCTCCAGCTGCAGGAACTGCACCGACCCGCTCGGCGCCCGCCGCGACAGCTCCTCCACCCGCGCCACGAGTCGCAGGCGCCGGGCCCACGACCGGGCCTGCTCCCGCAGCTCCTCCGCGACCTCGTCGAGCAGCGCGCAGTACGCCGCATCGAGGTCGTTCGGCGCGCACGGCTCGTCGTCAGGGGCGACGGTCGGCCTCGTGGACATGCCCCATCGTATCGAACACGTGTTCGAAGCGCAAGGGCCTTCGCACGGGTCGATGTCGACGGTGCAGACGGACACGCGGCCGATCACCTCGGCGACGGGCGGCCTCGCGCGTGGATCGTCGCCCTGCGAGCCGGCTCTCCGGTGGTGCCGATGACGCAGCCGCACAGACGTCGACGGACGAGCAGCGCGCTGCGGCGGGCCAGCGCCAGCGCCCTCGCCAGCACCGGCGACATCGCCACCGGGATCCGTCGCAGCGGACCACTAGGGTCTGCCCATGGTCCTCGAGCGCGCCCAGATCCGTGTCGTCCCCGGCCGCGAGCAGGAGTTCGAGGCGGCCTTCGCCGAGGCCCGCACGGTGATCGCCGGTTCCGGCGGCTTCCGCAGCGCGACGCTGTCGCGGGGGGTCGAGAGCCCGAGCCTGTACCTGCTGCTCGTCGAGTGGGCGACGCTCGAGGACCACACGGTCGGCTTCCGCGAGTCGCCGGCCTTCGTCGAGTGGCGTCGGCTGCTCGGGCCGATGTTCGACGGCGCCCCCGACGTCGAGCACTTCACGCAGGTCGCCGCCGTCCCGGCGGGGTAGGAGGCGGCCGTGCAGATCCCCTTCTCCGCCTCGCCCACCTCGAGCCTCGGCGTCGAGTGGGAGCTGCAGCTCGTCGACCGCGAGACCCGGCAGCTCACGAGCGGTGCGGCCGAGATCCTGGACGTCCTCGGCCACGGCGGCGAGCACCCGACGGCCAAGAAGGAGCTGCTGCAGTCGACCGTCGAGGTCATCACCGGCGTCTGCGCGTCCGTCCCGGAGGCCATGGCCGACCTCACCCGGACCCTCGACCAGGTCGTCCCGCTGGCGGCCGAGCGCGGCCTGGGGCTGATGTGCAGCGGGACGCACCCGATCACCGACTGGCAGACCCAGCAGATCAGCGACGACCCGCGCTACCGCAAGCTCATCGACGACATGCAGTGGCTCGCCCGGCGCATGCAGATCTTCGGCGTCCACGTCCACGTCGGCGTGCGCTCCGCCGACAAGGCCATCGCCATGGTGAACGCGCTGGCGGCCTACCTCCCGCACTTCCTGGCGCTGTCGGCCTCCTCGCCGTACTGGGTCGGCGCCGACACCGGCCTCGCGTCGGCCCGCTCCAAGGTCTTCGAGTGCCTGCCGACGGCCGGGCTGCCGCACCAGCTCGACGGCTGGGCGCAGTTCGAGGACTACATGGAGACGCTCATCAAGACCCAGACCATCTCCTCCATCAAGGAGGTGTGGTGGGACGTCCGTCCGCACCCGACCTACGGGACGGTCGAGCTGCGCATCGCCGACGGCCTGCCGTCGATCGCCGAGGTCGCGATGGTGGCCGCGCTGTCGCACTGCCTCGTCGACACCTTCGACCGCGAGATCGACAAGGGCTACACGCTGCCCCGCCCGCGGCGCTGGGTGGTGCAGGAGAACAAGTGGCGCGCCGCCCGCTACGGCCTGGACGCCCAGATCATCGTCGGCGTGGACAGCGTGCAGCCGGTCCGCGAGGCGCTGCAGGAGCTGGTGCAGGACATGCGGCCGACCGCCGAGCGGCTCGGCTGCTCGGCCGAGCTCGACCTGGTGCAGCAGGGGCTCGACGGCGGCGCGTCCGACGCGCGTCAGCGCGCCGTGGCGGCGGCCAGCGGCGGCGACCTGCTCGCGGTCGTCGACAGCCTGCTCGCCGAGTTCGACGCCGGGCACCCGATCTGGCTGCCGGCGCGCCCGCCGGCCGCCGCGGTCGGGGAGCCGGGGGCGGCCGGGGCGGCCGCCAGCGCGTCGTGACGCCGCTGGACGGCGCCGCGGGGGTGTCGCCCGCCGAGGCGTGGCTGCGGCGCCACGCCGACGAGCTGGTCGCCGTCCGCCGCGACCTGCACGCCCACCCCGAGCTCGGCCGGCAGGAGCACCGCACCACCGGCCTGCTCGTCGACCGGCTGCGCGCGGCCGGTCTGTCGCCCGTCCCGCTGAAGTGCGGCACCGGCCTGGTCTGCGACGTCGGGCCGGCGGACGGCCCGTTCGTCGTGCTGCGCGCCGACATCGACGCGCTGCCGCTCGACGACGAGAAGCTCGTCCCGTACCGCTCGACGACGGCGGGGGTCTGCCACGCCTGCGGCCACGACGTCCACACCGCCGCGGTGCTCGGCGCCGGGCTGGCGCTCGCCGAGGTCGCCGGGCAGCTCGGCGGCCGGGTGCGCCTGGTGTTCCAGCCGGCCGAGGAGCAGATGCCCGGCGGCGCCCTCGACGTGCTCGCCGAGGGCTGGCTCGACGACGCCCTCGCCGTGTTCGGCCTGCACTGCGACCCGGCGCTCGAGGTCGGCCGGGTCGGGCTCAAGGCCGGCGCGATCACCGCCGCCGCCGACTCGCTCGAGGTCGTCCTGAAGGGCCCGGGCGGCCACACGAGCCGCCCGCACAACACCGTCGACCTCGTGCACGTGCTCGCGACGGTGGCCACCGGCCTGCCCGACGCGCTGTCGCGGCTCGTCGACCCGCGGGCCGGCCTGTGCCTGGTGTGGGGCCACGTGTCGGCCGGGGTGGCGTCCAACGCGATCCCGCGCTCCGGGGTGCTGAAGGGGACGCTGCGGGTGCTCGACAAGGGCGCCTGGCACGGCGCCCCGGCGATGGTGCAGCGGCTCGTCGACGGGCTCGTCGCCCCGTACGGCGCGCACGCCGACGTCGTCTACTCGCGCGGCGTCCCGCCGGTCGTGAACGACGCGTCCGCCACGACGCTCATGTCGGCGGCCGTCCGCGCGGCGCTGGGGCAGGGCGCGGCGGTGCCGACGGTGCAGTCGCTCGGCGGCGAGGACTTCGCCTGGTACCTCGACCACGTGCCGGGGTCGCTCGCCCGCCTCGGCGTCAAGCCACCCGGCCAGGAGCGGCCGCACGACCTGCACCAGGGCTCGTTCGACGTCGACGAGTCGGCGCTGCCGGTGGCCGTGCGGGTGCTCGTCGCGACGGCGCTGGCCGCGCTGTCGGCGGCCTGACGCGAGCTGCGAGCCGGACCTACGAGCTGCCGGGACCGACCGAGCGGCAGGGGCGGGTGCGCAGCTCGGTGACGTAGTCGGCGGGGGCGCCGGCCGCCTCCGCCGCGTCGGCGAGCACGCCCAGGTAGCGCGCCGACGGCAGGCCGCCCTCGTAGCCGTCCAGCACGTACACCCAGCACAGCTTGTCGCCGTCGAGCGTGTGCACCCGCACGCGGATCTTGCGGTAGAGCCCGGTGTCCGCGCCCTCCCACGCGTCGAGCTGCGCGGCGTCGGCGTCGGTCATGTCGTACAGCCCGACGAAGACGTGCTCGCCCGGCGCCTCGACGAGGGTCGCGAGCGAGCCCTCCCAGCCGAAGTCCTCACCGCCGAAGGTCAACCGCCACCCCTCGAGCCAACCGGTGCCGGACACGGGGGAGTGGGGGCAGCGCTGGTGCATCTGGGCGGGGTCCAGATTGCTCCCGTACGCGGCGTAGAGCGCCATGTCCGTCGAGCCTAGTGGGGAGGCGCCCGCGCACCCCGCGCAACGGCGCGAGATGCCTGACAATGGAGGACATGACGCGCATCGCCATCGTCGGAGGGGGCCCGGCCGGCTACGAGGCGGCACTGGTCGCGGTCGAGCTCGGGGCCGACGTCACGCTGGTCGACCGGGACGGCGTCGGCGGCCAGTGCGTGCTGTCGGACTGCGTCCCGTCCAAGACCTTCATCGCCACGAGCGAGACGATGGTGCGCCTCTCGCAGGCCGACCGCGTCGGGGTGCACGCGACCGGCGAGGTCACCACGGCCGTCGACGAGGTCAACGCCCGGGTCAAGGCGCTGGCGCTCGCCCAGTCGGCCGACATCACCCGCCGGCTCGTCCGCGAGGGGGTGCACGTCGTGCACGGCGCCGCCTGCCTCACCGGCGCGCACGAGCTCGAGGTCACCGCCGACGACGGGCACCGCACGACGGTGCAGGCCGACGTCGTGCTGCTCGCCACGGGCGCGCACCCGCGGGTGGTGCCGGGCGCCGAGCCCGACGGCGAGCGCATCCTGGACTGGCGCCAGCTCTACGACCTGCCGGCGCTGCCCGAGCACCTGGTGGTCATCGGGTCCGGCGTCACCGGCGCCGAGTTCGCGAACGCCTACCTGGCCGTCGGCTCCCGCGTGACGCTGGTGTCGAGCCGCGAGCGCGTCCTGCCCGGCGAGGACAGCGACGCCGCCGAGCTGCTGCAGGACGTCTTCGAGCGGGCCGGCATGGCCGTGCGCCGCGGCCGCGCCGACCGGGTCGAGCGCCTGCCGGGCGGCGTCCGGGTGCACCTCACCGACGGCACGACCGTCGAGGCCTCGCACGCGCTCATGACCGTCGGCTCGGTGCCGAACACCCGCGGCCTGGGTCTGGAGGAGTCCGGTGTCGCGCTGGACGAGCGCGGCTTCATCGCCGTCGACCGGGTGTCGCGCACGAGCGTCCCGGGCGTCTACGCCGCGGGCGACTGCACCGGCGTGCTCATGCTGGCGTCGGTCGCGGCGATGCAGGGGCGCATCGCCATGTGGCACGCGCTCGGCGAGGCCGTCTCGCCGCTGCGGCTCGGCACGGTGTCGGCGAACGTCTTCACCGACCCGCAGGTCGCCTCGGTCGGCGTCACGCAGAAGCTCGTCGAGGACGGCACCGTCGCGGCGCAGAGCGTCACCCTGCCGCTGGCCACGAACGCCCGCGCCAAGATGCAGGGCATCACCGACGGCTTCGTGAAGTTCTTCTGCCGGCCCGGCTCGGGCACGGTGCTCGGCGGCGTCGTCGTCGCCCCGAACGCCAGCGAGCTCATCATGCCGATCTCGCTGGCCGTGCAGCACGGGCTGACGGCCGACCAGATCGCGCACACCTTCGCGATCTACCCGTCGCTGTCGGGCTCGGTGACCGAGGCGGCGCGGCAGCTCATGCTCCACGACGCGTGAGGGCGCTCGTCTTCGAGCGCTTCGCCGGGCCGCTGGAGCTCCGGGACGTCGCCGACCCCGTGCCGGCGCCGGCCGGGGTCGTGGTGCAGGTCGGCGCCACCGGCGTCTGCCGCAGCGACTGGCACGGCTGGCAGGGGCACGACCCCGACGTCCGCCTGCCGCACGTGCCCGGCCACGAGCTCGCCGGCACCGTCGCCGCGGTCGGCGCCGAGGTGCGGCACTGGCGGGTGGGCGACCGGGTGACCGTGCCGTTCGTGTGCGCCTGCGGGCGCTGCCCGCGCTGCGCCGCCGGCGACGGGCAGGTCTGCGACCGGCAGACCCAGCCGGGCTTCACGCACTGGGGCTCGTTCGCCGATCTCGTGGCCCTCGACGCCGCCGACGTGAACCTCGTGCGCCTGCCGGACGACCTGCCCGCCGAGGTCGCCGCGTCGCTCGGCTGCCGCTTCACGACCGCCTTCCGCGCCGTCGTGCAGCAGGGGCGGGTGCGCGCCGGTGAGCAGGTCGCGGTGCACGGCTGCGGTGGCGTCGGGCTGTCGGCCGTGCAGGTCGCCGTGGCCTCGGGCGCCCAGGTCGTCGCGGTCGACGTCTCGCCCGGCGCGCTCGAGCTCGCCCGGTCGTTCGGCGCGGCGGCCGTCGTCGACGCCCGCAGCGCCGACGTGGTCGAGGCGGTCCGCGACGCCACCGGCGGCGGCGCCCACCTGTCGCTCGACGCACTGGGCAGCCCCGGGACCTGCGTCGACTCGGTGCTGAGCCTGCGCCCCCGCGGGCGGCACGTGCAGGTCGGGCTGCTGCCGCCGTCGCAGGGCCGCCCGCTCGTGCCGATGGAGCGGGTGGTGGCCCTCGAGCTCGAGCTGCTGGGCAGCCACGGCATGGCCGCGCACGCCTACCCCGAGCTGCTGGGCCTCGTCACGTCCGACCGGCTGCGGCCCGACCTGCTGGTGACGCGGACGCTCGGGCTGGACGACGCCGCGGAGGCGCTGCGCCGGGTGGGCGAGCAGCCCGGCATCGCCGTGGTCATCCCGTGACGGGCATCGACCCGGCGGCCGTGGCCGGTGCGCTGGACCTCGGCCCGGTGCTCGCGACCGAGGACCTGGGCAGCGTCCGCGACAAGGGCGTGTGGCGGGTCGACCTGCCCGGCCGGCGGGTCGCCGTGCGCGTCCTGCGGGCCGACGAGGACGAGACGGCAGCGCACGAGCAGCGGATGATGGCGCTGGCCCGGGCGGCCGGCCTGCCCGTCCCCGAGGTCCTGACGACCGGCAGCTGGCGTCGGCGGCCGGTCCTCGTCCTGGCCTGGTGCGCCGGGCGGACGGCGCTGCGGGCCGTGCACGACCGGCGCTGGACCGCCCACCGCGTGGGCCGCGCCTGCGGACGGCTGGAGGCCCAGCTGCACCGCGTCCCCCCGCCGCCCGGGGACGCGGCCGGCTGGGTGGACGCCTTCGGGCCGGTCGACCAGGCCCTGCGCAGGGCCCTGCTCGGCGCGCCGCCGGTCCCGCCGGCGCTGCTGCACCTCGACCTGCACCCCGACAACGTGCTGCTCGACGGCGACCTCCCGAGCGGGCTCGTCGACTGGACGAACGCGCGCGGGGGCGACCCGCGGGCCGACGCCGCCCGCTCGTGGGCGCAGCTGGTCGTCCGGCGCGACGGCGGCCTGCGCGGGTGGGCCTCGCACCTGCTGCGGCGCCTGCTGGCGGCCGGCTGGGGACGCGGCTACCGGACCGGCGGCGGGCCCGTCCCGAGCCGCGGCACCCGGCTGCTGTTC
>CAXTFU010000146.1:0-11591 GCA_964243385.1 uncultured bacterium
AACTGCCGACCTTCGCCTTGTAAGGGCGCTGCTCTACCAACTGAGCCATGGGTCCGAGGACGCTCGAGCAGCTGGGGTGGAGGTCCGGTCGCGGCTCGCGGGTCCCGAGATGCCACCAGTATGCCGGGTCGCGGGCCGACCCGGACGTCCGGCAGTGGCTGCTGACCCGCCCCCGCCCGGACCGGTCTCGCGCCTTCCGCCTCCCCTGACCCGGACCGCCGCGGGGCTGCCAGGTCGGGCTCGACGTGAGCCGGCCAGCGCCGGCCAGCGCCGGAGAGCCGCCGCGCCGCCGTGGGCAAGGCCCGCCCCGGCGTCCGGAGGCGGGGTGCGGAACCGGCGACAGGCGTGCTGCGTCCCATGAGCGTGAGGACAGCAGCGGTCGCCGCGGGCCTGCTCGCCGTGGCCTCCGTCGCCGCCTGCGGCGGCTCGGGCAGCCTGGCCTCCCGGTTCGAGGACGCGCCGGAGCACCCGGGAGAGCCGTGGAGCAAGGACGGGACGCGGGTCGCCGAGTCGGTGCTGCAGCTCGCCGAGGGAGCCGAGCACTGCGGCTGGCAGGACTCGGCCTTCCTCGGCGGCACCGCCCTCGGGTACGGCGACGACCCCACGCGGTCCGTCTGGAGCCGCGACCCCGACGGCGTCATCAGCGAGCGGACGCGGGCCGGCTTCCGAGCCGACGCCGAGCTGCCCGAGGACGCCGTGTTCACCGGCTGGTCGCAGGGTCCCGTCGAGCTCTGGACCGCGCCGAGCGACCGCAGGGAGTACGTCTCCCTCGTCCACTCCGAGGACCCGGACGACGTCGAGCGGTGGGTCGCCGGAGGCGGCGGATGCGCCTGACGCCCCGCCGCAGACGGAGGAGGGCGGCACCAGCAGGTGCGCCGCGCGCCGTCGGCGCGCACCGCCCGGACCGGTCTCCGCCCTTCGCGGCGCTGCTCGCCCGCAAGCGCTCCCGCGACCGCCGCCGCCTCGTGGCCGGAGGCGCGACGCTCTCCGCCGTCGCCCTCGCCGTCGCCGTCGCCGTCGCCGTCGCCGTCGCCGTCGCCGTCGCCGTCGCCGCAGTCCTCGCGCCGTCACGCGGCAGCGAGGACGGGCAGGACCGGCTCCCGCCGTCCGCCGCGACGGACGCTGCGGGCGCCACCGACGTGCAGCTGCACGTGAGGTTCCGGGACCACCGGCAGCCGCCGTTCCAGGACACGGACGGGGCGGCGGTGCGGGACTGCGTCGGCGGCCTCGGCACGGTCGGCGCGAAGCTCAGCGACCCGATCACCTGGACGGCGAGCATCCGGGCGACGCCGGAGCAGACCGACGAGGTCCTGCGGTGCCTCGACGGGCAGCAGTTCGTCCACTCGGTGGACGTCGGCGACGGCGCGGCGCGGCGCGTCGCGTGGACCGGCGCGACCGTCTGCCTGCTCGGCGGCGACGCGGGCCCGTGCCGCGACCTGGGTGCCGCCGAGGCCCGGGCGCTGCAGACGGTCCTCGACCGTGCCGTCCTGGACACCACCGGCGGCACGACCGACTGCGGCCCGGACGACCGCATGTACACCGTCCAGTTCTCGCACCCCGCCGTGCGGGCGCTCCCGACGACCGTGCCGCTCACGTGCGCGCCCGTGACCAGGATCGGGGACGCGCCCTACCGGCTCGACCCGGCCTCCCGGCAGGAGGTCAAGCACGCCTACGACGAGGCCCTCCCGGACCGGACCGCCGCGTTCATCGCACGGTGCGTCGCCGACCAGCAGACGGATCCCGCCCCGGAGCTCCTCGGCCTGCCCGAGGACGACCTCCAGCCCGCGCTCGGGGACGGCGCCGACCTCCGCCTCGTCGGCCGAGACGGCGACTGCCTGGGCCGCACCGACGACCTCCGCCCGCAGCGGGTCGACGTCCTCGTCGAGGACGGCCGGGTCGTCTGGGCCGCCCGGTCCTGAAGGCGTCGAGCCCGAGCGGTACGCCTCGTCCCGCGCGTCGGGGCTGGTGCGACGAGGACGCCGGCGAGGCGTCGAGCCTGCTCTGGGGGGCGTGCGGCGACGTGCTCGACGCCGCCGGTCCGCTCCAGGATCGGCACGCCGCGTAGGCACCCGACAGCGGCGTGCGAGGGTCGCCGCCCACTTCGCCCGTTGGAGCGGTGAGCTTCCCGCGAGCCACTGTCCAGGCTCGCCGAGCCGGTCTACGGTGCGCCCGTTGGTCATCAGGGGGCGGCGAGTGACCAGCAGCGGGCCCGACCGGGCCGCGCCGCCCCCGCGTACCCGGGAGTCGCACATGCGCAGACCTGCGCACCTCGCTCTGGCGTCCGGCACGGCCGCGACCGCGGTCCTCGCCTCGATCCTCGCCACCGGCCCGGCCGGCGCCGCCGTCGCGGCGGACACCCAGCCGCTGCGGACCGCCGTCACCGCCGAGGGCATCGGGACGCACCTCGACGCGTTGCAGTCGATCGCCGACGCCAACGGCGGGACCCGCGCCTCCGGCACCTCCGGCTACACCGCGTCCGCGGACTACGTCGCGCGCACGCTGACCGCCGCCGGCTACACCGTGACGCGGCAGCCGTTCACCTTCGACGTGTTCCGCGAGACCGCGCCCGCGATGTTCGAGCGGACCGCCCCGACCGCGCGGACGTACGCAGCGGACGACTTCGCGACCATGGAGTACTCCGGCAGCGGCAGCGTGACCGCCCCGGTCCAGGCCGTCGACCTCGTCCTGCCGCCCGGGGCGACCGCCAGCACCAGCACGAGCGGGTGCGAGGCGTCCGACTTCACGGGCTTCGTCGCAGGCCGGGTCGCGCTGCTGCAGCGCGGGACGTGCGACTTCGTGGTCAAGGCGGAGAACGCCGAGAACGCCGGTGCGTCCGCCGTGCTGATCTTCAACGAGGGACAGGAGGGCCGCACCGAGGTCCTCACCGGCACACTCGGGAACACCGCCGACGTCGCCATCCCGGTGCGCGGGACCAGCTTCGCGGTCGGCGCCGAGCTCGCCGCCCTGGCCGGTGCCACGGTCCGGATCACCACCGCGACCGAGGTCGAGGCAGTCCAGACCGAGAACGTCCTCGCGCAGACCCCGACCGGCCGGACCGACCGGGTCGTGGTCGTCGGCGCGCACCTCGACTCGGTCCTGGAAGGCCCCGGCATCAACGACAACGGCTCGGGCACGGCCACGACGCTGGAAGTCGCACTGCAGATGGCGCGGCTCGGCGTCCAGCCGGTCAACGCCGTCCGCTTCGCGTTCTGGGGCGCCGAGGAGTCCGGCCTGGTCGGCTCCCAGACCTACGTCGACTCGCTCACCAAGGCGCAGACGAAGGACATCATGCTGAACCTGAACTTCGACATGCTGGGGTCGCCGAACTTCGCGCGGTTCGTCTACGACGGCGACGGCGGCGCGTTCGGCAGCACCGGGCCCAGCGGCTCGGCCCGCATCGAGCAGGTCTTCGAGCAGTACTTCGCCAGCCAGGGCCTCGCCACCGAGCCGACCGAGTTCGACGGCCGCTCGGACTACGACGCCTTCATCGCAGCGGGGATCCCCGCCGGTGGCCTGTTCACCGGCGCAGAGGGCATCAAGACCCCCGAGCAGGTCTCGCTGTACGGCGGCACCGCCGGTGTGGCCTACGACCCGTGCTACCACGAGGCGTGCGACGACCGGAGCAACGTCAGCCCCGTCGCGATCGACCAGATGAGCGACGCCGTCGCCCACGCGGTCCTGACCTTCGCGATGAGCACGTCGTCGCCGAACGGCACTGCCCGCTCCGGCGGTGCGCACGGCGCACATCAGGGCAACGCCCTCCGCACGTAGCCGCAGCACGAGCGAGCGGCCGGCGGGAGCGCCCGCCGGCCCCTCGCCGTCCGGCCGACCCGGCTACAGGCGGGCCAGGACAGCCCGGTACTCGTCGAGGTCGCGGGCATCGGGGATGCCGTGCACGACCTTGTAGGCGACGGTGCCCTGCTTGTCGACGATGAACGTGCCGCGCAGCGCCAGGCCGCTCGCCTCGTCGAGGACGCCGTAGGTGCGCGCGACCTCGCCGTGCGGCCAGAAGTCGGCCAGCAGCGGGAAGGAGTAGCCCTGCTCGGCCGCCCACTTCGCGTGCGTCGGGCCGCTGTCGCAGCTGATGGCGAGGGTCTGCACGTCGTCGGAGTCGAAGTCGGCGATCGAGTCGCGCACCGCGCACAGCTCGCCCTGGCAGGTCGGGGTGAACGACATCGGGTAGAAGACCACCACGACGTTCTTGCGCCCCCGGAAGGACGACAGGCGCACCTTCGTCCGGCTCTGGTCCTCCAGCTCGAAGTCCGGGGCTTCGTCTCCGACGTCCACGCTCACGGCTCGCTCCACTCGTACGGGTCAGGTCAAGATGGACGGGTGCCCACCCCCATCCTCCCCGCCGGCCGGGCCGGCCTGGCCGACACCCCTCCCGAGGCGCTCGGCCGGTCCGTGCTCGCCGCCTGGGACGCCTTCCTCGACGTGGTCACCGCCCCGACGACCGACCTCGACCGACCGTCCCGGCTGAAGGGCTGGTCGGGCAAGGACGTCTGCATCCACCTCGGGGCGTGGCCGGACGCCCGGATCATCGACTCGCTGCTGGCCTCGGCGCGCGAGGGCGGGACGGGCACCGCCTCGCACCCGGACGAGACGAACGCGGCCCTGCTGGCCGCGCACCGCGACGCGAGCGTCGGGCAGGTCGTGCAGTCGCTCGTCGAGGCCCGCGCCGCCCTCGCCGCCTTCTTCGCCTCCGACGACGCCGTCACCTGGGGCCGGGCCCTGTCCCGGTCGACCGCCGGGCCGCTGCCGGTGCTGTGCCTGCTGAACGCCGGCACCTTCGAGCTCGCCGTCCACGCCCTCGACCTCGCGCCGTGCGGCGCCCCCGCCCCGTCGCCGCTGCTGCTCGACAGCGGCCTGTCGGCCCTGCTCGACATCACCGGCGCGCTGGCCAGCCGGGCCGGCGTCGACCTGGTGCTCGGCGCGCAGACACCGCACGGCGGCTGGGCGTTCGACAGCGGCCCGGACGGCTGGACCACCACCCGCCTCGGGCCGGGCGCGCTGTCCGGCGTCGGCGTCGACGGGACCGCCGCCGACCTGCTCGACGCCGCCGCCGGGCGGACGAACCTCGCGCAGCTGCTGGTCACCCGCCGGCTCGTCGTGCACCAGCTGCAGCAGTGGATGCGCCTCGCGCCGCTGCTCGACGACCTGCCGGGCCTGCCCGGCGGCGCGGCCCTGCGCGGCGCGGTCGGCGGCGTGCAGGCGGTCGCCGGCGGGGTGGCGGGCGGCGTCGGCAGGCTGCTCGGCCGCCTGCGGCCCTGACCCGGCGCGTCAGGCCGGCCGCACCACCATCGCGACCTGCCGGCCGGCCGCCCGGGTGAGCACGACGGTGACCTCCCGGCTGCCGGTGAGCTTGAGCTGCTTGCGCAGGACCTCGGGCTCGACGGCCGTGCCGCGCTTCTTCACCACGAGCGGTCCGGCGTCGTGCGCCCGCAGCCGCTCGCGCAGCGGCTTGAGCCCGAACGGCAGCACCTCCAGCACCTCGTACCAGCGGCCGAACGGCGTGGGCGCCGGCGCGTCGGCGCTGACGTAGGCGATCGTCGCGTCGACGAGCCACCCGCCCACCGCGTCGGCCACCTGCGCGACGAGGTGGGCGCGCACCACGGCGCCGTCGGGCTCGAGCAGCCATCCGCCGGGCGGGCGGACCTGCGGCGCCGGCACCGGGTCGTCGCGCAGCACGTCACCGGCTGGCAGCAGGACGGCCGACCGGCGGACCCCCGAGCGCAGCCCGCCCGTCCACAGGACCGCCTCCTTGACCTCGCCGCCCAGCGACACCAGCTCGACCTCGACGTCGCCCGGCAGCGCGTCGTGGTCGACGCCCGGCGCGACCTTCGCCGCGAGGCCGCGCACGCCCGAGCGCCAGGCCAGCACGTCCGGCAGGGGCGGCGCGTAGGCCCGCGGGTCGAACGTCCGGCGGCCGCCCGAGCGGCGGGCCGGGTCGACGAAGACGTCCGCGCCGGCAGGCAGCGGCAGGCGGGTGACGTCCGCACGCACGAGCGAGACGGCGCGGCCCAGCACCTCGGCGTTGGCCTGCGCGAGCAGCAGCCTGGCCTCGTCGAGGTCGACGCCGGTCGAGCCCTCGGGCAGGGCGAGCAGGTCACCGCCGACCGAGCAGCACAGGTCCAGGACCGGCCCGGGGAAGCGGGCCGCGCGCCACGCGGCCACCGGCGCGGACGACGCCTGCTCGAGCGCCGGGCCGGTCCACCACAGCGCGTCGCCGCGGGGGTGCTTGGCGCGGGCGCGCTGCTTGAGCAGGGCCTGCTCGAGAGCGAGCGGCCCGAGCTCGGGGCCGGACGCCGCCCGCACCTGCTCGGCCGCCCGCAGCCGGCCGGCGCTGCCGAGGTCGAGCCCGGCGGCGTGCGTCACGGCGGCCCGGCCCGCCGGCGACAGCAGCAGGCGGACCTGGTCGGGCGTCACCGCCTCAGCGGCGGGGCTGCTTGCCCTTGCTCGCGCGGGGCGAGACCAGGCGCGTGCCCGACCACTCCGGGGCCGCGCTCGTGCTGCGGGTGCTCGACAGGCCCGCGGTGGGCGCCGCCTCGTCGATGTCGCTCGGCTCGACGTGCCCGTCGCGCCCGGCCTTGGGCGTCAGCAGCCAGACGACGCCGTGGTCGGCGAGGTTCGTGAGCGAGTCGACGAGGGCGTCGACGAGGTCGCCGTCGTCCTCGCGCCACCACAGCAGGACGACGTCCACGACCTCGTCGGAGTCGTCGGTCATGACCAGCTCGGTGCCGGCGCGACCGGCGACGTCGTCGAGCAGGGCCTGGTCGACGGCAGCACCCGGGCTGTCCGATCCCACCACCTGCACGACCATGCCTGGCTCGATCCCGAGCTTCTCGGCAAGGCCGCGCGATGCGGCGCGGTCCGCGGACGTGCTCAACAGGTGCCCCTCTCCCCGGCGGCCCCGGGCGGGGCGCGACGGGGGTAGTCCACCGGAGAGCCCGTCCGTGCGCAAGTGCCGATGTCGCGACGGGGTGCCGCTGCGTGACGCTGCGGTCGCGGCGTGCAGCGCACGCGGGCCGTCAGCCGGCCAGGAACGACAGCCGCACGGAGCGGACCGCGTTGTCGACGTTGAGGTCGACGAGGGCGACGGACTGCCACGTCCCGAGGGCGAGCTGCCCGTCCAGCACCGGCAGCGAGGCGTACGGCGGCACGAGAGCCGGCAGGACGTGCGAGCGGCCGTGGCCCGGGGAGCCGTGCCGGTGCCGCCACCGGTCGTCGGCCGGCAGCAGGTCGCGAAGCGCCGCCAGCAGGTCGTCGTCGGAGCCCGCGCCCAGCTCGAGCACGGCGACGCCGGCCGTCGCGTGCGGCACGAACACGTGCAGCAGCCCGTCCCCGCGGCCCGCGACGAACGCCCGGCAGTCGCCCGTCAGGTCGTGCACCACCTCGCGGTCACCGGTCCGCACCGTCAGCAGCGTCGTCTCCATGCGGGGCGTCCTGCCCCGCCGGGCCGCCGGGCTACACCGCCTGCGGGGGGTCCTGCACCGCGTCACGGGCCTGCGGAGTGGCGATCGGCCGGTCGGGGTGGAAGATCTGCGGCAGGCCGGCACACCGTGCGGCCGACGACTCCCGGGAGCCCGAGCGTGACCACGAGCAGCGAGCGCTACAGCATCCTCCACGACGGGCTGCCCAGCCAGGTGCCCGATCTCGACCCCGACGAGACGGCCGAGTGGCTCGAGTCGCTCGACGCGGTCGTCGGCCAGGCCGGCCGGGGGCGGGCCCGCTTCCTGCTGCTGAAGCTGCTCGAGCGCGCCCGCGAGCGGTCGGTCGGCGTCCCGGCCCTGCGCAGCACCGACTACCTGAACACGATCCCGCCGGAGCGCGAGCCCGAGTTCCCGGGCGACGAGCACGTCGAGCGCCGCATCCGGGCCTACGTCCGCTGGAACGCGGCGATCATGGTGAGCCGCGCGAACCGCCCGGAGATCGGCGTCGGCGGCCACATCGCCACCTACGCGAGCGCCGCCAGCCTGTACGAGGTCGGCTTCAACCACTTCTTCCGCGGCAAGGACGCGCCCGGCGGGTCGGGCGACCAGGTCTTCTTCCAGGGCCACGCCTCCCCCGGCGTCTACGCGCGCGCCTACCTCGAGGGCCGGCTGACCACCGACCACCTGGACGGCTTCCGGCAGGAGTCGCGGGCGGCCAGCCTGCCCAGCTACCCGCACCCGCGCCTGATGCCCGAGTTCTGGGAGTTCCCGACCGTGTCGATGGGGCTCGGCCCGATCGGCGCGATCTACCAGGCCCGCTTCAACCGCTACCTGCAGCACCGGGGCATCAAGGACACCAGCGGCTCTCGGGTGTGGTGCTTCCTCGGCGACGGCGAGATGGACGAGCCCGAGTCGCTCGGCGCGATCGGCCTCGCAGCGCGCGAGGAGCTCGACAACCTGGTGTTCGTCGTGAACTGCAACCTGCAGCGCCTCGACGGCCCCGTCCGCGGCAATGGCAAGATCATCCAGGAGCTCGAGGCGAGCTTCCGCGGCGCCGGCTGGAACGTCGTCAAGGTCGTCTGGGGCCGCGAGTGGGACGACCTGCTCGCGCAGGACGTCGACGGCCTGCTGCTCAACGCGATGAACTCCACGCCGGACGGCCAGTTCCAGACCTACTCGGTCGAGAGCGGCGGCTACACCCGCGAGAAGTTCTTCGGGTCCGACCCGCGGCTGCTCAAGATGGTCGAGCACCTGTCGGACGAGCAGCTCCGCACCCTGCCGCGCGGCGGGCACGACTACCGCAAGGTCTACGCCGCCTTCAAGGCCGCCAGCGAGCACGTCGGCCAGCCGACGGTGATCCTCGCCCACACGATCAAGGGCTGGACGCTCGGCAAGGACTTCGAGGGCCGCAACGCCACGCACCAGATGAAGAAGCTCACCAAGCCCGAGCTCAAGGAGCTGCGCGACCGGCTGGACCTGCCGATCACGGACGAGGCCCTCGAGGGCGACCTGCCGCCGTACTTCCACCCGGGCGAGGACTCCGACGAGATCCGCTACATGCAGGAGCGGCGCGCCGCGCTCGGCGGGTCGATCCCGCAGCGGGTCGTCCGCAGGGCCTCCCTGCCGCTGCCCGCGCCGCAGGTGTACGACGAGCTCAAGCAGGGCTCGGGCAAGCAGGCGGTCGCCACGACGATGGCGTTCGTCCGCCTGCTCAAGGACCTCATGAAGGACGAGGGCATCGGCGCGCGCATCGTGCCGGTCATCCCGGACGAGGCCCGCACGTTCGGCATCGACGCGATGTTCCCGACGGCCAAGATCTACGCGCCGTCCGGCCAGCGCTACGAGTCGGTCGACCGCGAGCTGCTGCTGTCGTACAAGGAGAGCGCGCAGGGCCAGATCCTGCACGAGGGCATCACCGAGGCGGGCTCGATGTCGTCGGTGATCGCCGCGGGCACCTCGTACGCCACGCACGGCGAGCCGATGATCCCCGTCTACGTCTTCTACTCGATGTTCGGCTTCCAGCGCACCGGCGACCAGATGTGGGCGTTCGCCGACCAGCTCGGCCGGGGCTTCCTGCTCGGCGCCACCGCCGGGCGGACCACCCTGAACGGCGAGGGGCTGCAGCACCAGGACGGGCACAGCCTGCTGCTGGCGGCCACCAACCCGGCGGTCGTGGCGTACGACCCGGCCTACGGCTACGAGGTCGCGATCATCGTCGAGGACGCCCTGCGCCGCATGTACGGCGAGTCGCCGGAGGACGTCTTCTACTACCTGACCGTCTACAACGAGCCGTACCCGCAGCCGGCCGCGCCCGACCTGCCGGACCTCGCGCAGGGCGTCCTGCGCGGCCTGCACCGCGTCAGCGAGGCGCCCGGCGACGGACCGCGCGCGCAGGTGCTGGCGAGCGGCGTCACCGTCCGGCTGGCCCTGGACGCCCAGCGGCTGCTGCGCGACGACTGGGGCGTCGCCGCCGACGTCTGGAGCGTCACGAGCTGGAACGAGCTGCGCCGCGACGCGGTCGAGTGCGAGCAGGAGGCGCTGCTGTCCGGTGGCGCGCGGACGCGCACGCCGTACGTCACCCAGGCGCTGCAGGACGTGGTCGGGCCGGTCGTCGCGGTGAGCGACTTCATGCGGGCCGTGCCCGACCTGATCAGCCGCTGGGTGCCCGGTGACTGGACCTCGCTCGGCACCGACGGCTTCGGCCGCTCCGACACCCGGGCGAGCCTGCGCCGGCACTTCCGCGTCGATCCGGAGTCGATCGCGGTGGCCGTGCTGACCCAGCTGGGCAGGCGCGGCGAGGTCGACGCGGGCCTCGCGCGCAAGGCCGTCGAGCAGTACGCCCTGCTGTCCGAGGACGTCCCGGCCGACAAGGACACGACCGACGGGGGGAGCGAGTAGGCCTGCAGGGGGCGGGTACTCGCCCGTCATGGAACGAGGCAGCGACAAGCACAGCGCCCGGATGGACGACGCCCTGCAGGCCGAGGTCGACGGGCTCATCCGCTCCGGGCACGACAACCGCGCCGACTGGAACTCCCCGGAGCCGTCCGGTGAGGACCAGCCCGACGTCGACCGGGTGCCGGACGGCACGCTGGCCGGCGGCGTCCCCGAGGGCATGACCGAGGACGACGTCCAGGCGCGCAGCGAGCTCGCGACCTACCTCGGGCGGCTGTGGCCGGCCACGCGCGAGGAGCTCGTCCGCGTCGCCACGGACAACGAGGCGCCCGACGCGGTCGTCGCCCGCCTGCACACCCTCCCGCTCGGCCAGCAGTTCGCCAACCTGCAGGAGGTCTGGGCGACGCTGTCCGGCGGCCACGTCGAGGGCCACCGCTTCTAGCCCGCACCCCGCCCGGACCAGCCGGTGGCGCCTGCGCCGGCTGGTCACTTCGGACGGTTGTCTCGCCGCAACTCGACCCGACGCTCAAGTCCGGACCGCTTCGTGCCGCAGACTCTGCCAGGAGTCGTGAGCAGTCGGACGAGCGGAGCGCACCGTGGGCAGAGCACTGGGCCGGCAGCTGACCGGACGGGCGACCGTCGTGCACCGGCTGGAGGAGCACCCGAACCTCGCCGCCGTGCTCGGCGTCCTCGCGCAGCTGGCGCACATCAGCGACGAGGACCTGCCGCGGCTGGCCGCCGGCTGGACGAACAGCCCGTCGATCGCCGCCGCCCGCGACAAGGCGCTCGCACCCGACAGCCCGCTGGTCGTCGAGGTGCTCGCGGCGTTCGACGCCGTGACGGCGCTGTTCGCCGACGACCTCGTCGGCGAGGCCCCGTACGTCACCGTGCCGCCGAGCGTCACGACGCTCGCCCTCAAGACCGTCCGCGACGCGCTCGCCGCCGTCTACGCCCGCCCGGTGCTCTCGCGCGGCGAGTACGCCGCGCTGCTGCGTCCCTGGCTGGCCGTCTACCCGATGCCGTCGGTGGGCGAGCCCGACCTCGGACCGCAGGGGCACCGCGTCAAGGCGGTCCTGTCCCTGCTGCCCGCGCTCGCCGGCCGCTGCCACGACGCGCAGGGGCGGGAGCTGTTCGACGCGCTCGTCGACCGCTCGTTCGTGGCCGAGGGCGACCGCGCCGACGCCGCGGAGTCGGCGTTCCAGGTCGCGGTCCTCACCCGCCGGCGACGCGTGTGGGCGCTCGTCCGGCGCACCGCGACCGAGGGCATGT
>CAXTFU010000147.1:0-1690 GCA_964243385.1 uncultured bacterium
GCGGGAGGTACACCGCGGTGTACCTGGCCGTCTCGACCCGCAGCGACGACCCGGCCCTCGACCGGACGGTCGCGTCCGCCCGCGCGCTCGGCTACCGCGCGATCCGCGGCGGCGGGCTGGCCTGCGACGCCGGGGCGCTCCAGGGGCTCGGGCTCGACCCGTCGCGCGAGTACTCCCTGACCGTCCTGTACTTCACCTCCCGTGCCGCGGCGCAGGACTTCGCCGCCCTGCACGCCCCGCGCGAGGCCGGCGTCGTCGACGTGACGACGTACTGCCTCGACTGACA
This sequence comes from uncultured bacterium, assembly GCA_964243385.1. GTDB lineage: Bacteria > Actinomycetota > Actinomycetes > Mycobacteriales > SCTD01 > SCTD01. Next base: position 287 of record CAXTFU010000147.1, read on the forward strand.
GCGCACCTGCCGGACGGGCTCGCCGAGGACGCCGAACCTGCGGGACCACACCGTCCAGCCCTCTCACGCTGGACGGCCAGCCCGGCGCACGGCACGGCCGAGGCGGTGCGCTCAGAGCTCCAGGACGAGCGTCACCGGGCCGTCGTTGACGAGCTCGACGGCCATGTCGGCACCGAACACGCCGGTCTGCACGGCGACCCCGCGCTCGCGCAGCGCCGTGCAGAAGGCGTCCACGAGCGGCGCTGCGACCGGCCCTGGCGCGGCGGCGCTCCAGCTGGGGCGCCGGCCCTTGCGGGCGTCGCCGTAGAGCGTGAACTGGCTGACGACCAGCACCGGCGCGTCCGCGTCCAGCACCGAGCGCTCGTCCCGCAGCAGCCGCAGCTCGGCGACCTTGCGGGCCAGCCGCTCGACCTGCTCCGGCCCGTCGTCGTGCGTGACGCCGACCAGGACGAGCAGTCCCTCGCCGTCGACGCGTCCGACGACCTCGTCGCCGACCGTCACGGACGCCCGGGAGACCCGCTGCACTACCGCGCGCACGGGCAGGACCTCCGCGGGCAGGGCACCCGCGCATCCCACCACGCGAGGGACTCGCGTCGCCGAGACGGTGCGCCGCTCCCGGCAAGGGGCTTCACACGCCGGCCGGACAGGCGCACAGTAGGTGCTGTCGAGGGAGACGCCATGGTCCACGCCTGTGTCTGCTGCCAGCTCCGCTTCGCCTCGAACGGCGAGCTCGCGGACCACGTCCGCACCGACCACTCCGAGGACCGGTCGACCTTCACCAGGTCGACCGTCCAGGTCGTGCGCCACCACTTCCCCCAGCCGGCGCCCCGCGGGCAGGAGAAGGTGCACCGCGCCTCGCCCTGACAGCGGCTCGGACGAGGTGCGCCGGGCCGCGACCTGACATCGTGCCGGGCATGACCCTCGACGCCGGACGGACCGCTGTGCTCGGCCTGCACTGGCAGGTGAACGTCGTGGAGCCGGCCGGCTTCTTCGGCGGCATGCTGGCCGAGCCGGTGGCCCGCTCGGGCGTGCTCGAGCGGGCCGGCGCCTTCCACGACGCGGCCCGCCGGGCCGGGGTGCTCGTCGTGCTCACGCGCTTCACCGTGCCCGAGGGCGAGGGGCGGCTGATCCGCAACACCGGCTTCATGCAGGCGGTGGCCGAGGCGCAGGAGCGCTTCCGGCCGGACGCCCCGGGCACGGCCCTCGTCGACCGGGTGCGCGCGCAGGACGGCGACGTCGTCGTCGACGGCCAGCGGCTGTCGGGGCTCGCCGAGAGCGGCCTGCCCGAGCTGCTGCGCGAGCGGGGCGTCGACACGCTGCTGCTGACCGGCGTCGCGACGAACCTCACGGTGGAGCAGACGGCCCGGCACGGCGCCGACGTGGGCTTCACCGTGCACGTGGTGA
>CAXTFU010000147.1:1700-11454 GCA_964243385.1 uncultured bacterium
AAGAACGACGCGCACTTCCTGCCCGCAGGCGCCGAGGCCTACCGCCGCGACCTGGTCCGCGCCCTGAACAAGGACCTGGAGGTCAACGGCGCCGACCTGGGCTTCACCGTGCACGTGGTGACCGACTGCGTGGCGACGACGGACGAGGCGGTGCACGTCGCCTCGCTCGCGAACCTCGAGCTCGTCACCGCGGGCGGCCGCACCGCGGGGCAGCTGCTCGCCGAGCTCGGTCAGCCCTAGACCGCGCCTGCTTGCCAGGGCCTCGGCAGGAGGTCCACGCTGTCCGTCGTGTCCGCTCGTGTCCTGGTCCTGGCCCGTGACGCCGACCTGCGCGCGGGGATGGCGCGGCTGCTGCGGCGCCCCGGGATCGACGTCCGCACCGCCGACAGCGCGAGCCCGGAGCCCGCGCCGTGGGACCCGGCCGAGGTCGACGGCGTGCTGGTCGACGCCGGGCTGCTCGCCCCCGAGACCGCGCAGCAGCTCACCGCGCTGCGGGCCCGGCACCCCGGCGCGCTCGTGTGGGTCATGGCGGGCCGCCTGCACTCGCCCGCGATCGCCGTGGCGCAGGAGCAGGGCGCGCTGCCCCTGACCGCCGACTTCGACCTCGGCGGCCTGCTCGACCTGCTCGAGGGCGGCTCGGGGACCGCGGGCGTGCGCGAGCCGCGGCGTCCGCTGGCCCCGGTCGGCCACCTCGGCGCCGCCGTGCCGCTGCCGGAGAGCGCCTGACCGACGGCTGGGCGCACCGGCGCGTGCGTCGGGGACCGGACGGCCCGCCGGCGTGGCTCAGCGCTCGGCCGACGGCGTCACCAGCCCGGAGTCGAAGGCGAGGACGACGGCGGACGCCCGGTCGCGCAGCTGCAGCTTGGCGAAGACGTGCCCGAGGTGGGTCTTCACCGTGCCCTCGCCGAGGAACAGGTCGGCGGCGATCTCGGCGTTGCTGCGCCCGGCGCCGACGAGCGCCAGCACCTCCCGCTCGCGGGCGGTCAGCACGTCGAGGACGCGGTCGGGTGCGCGCCGGACGGGTCCGTCGCGGTAGGTCGCGAGCACCCGGCCGGTGACGGCCGGGTCGAGCCACGAGCCGCCGCCGGCCACCGTGCGGACGGCGCGCTGCAGGTCGTCGGCCGGCACGCCCTTGAGCAGGAACCCGGCCGCGCCGGCCCGCAGCGCACCGGCGAGCACCTCGTCGTCCTCGAACGTGGTCAGCACGAGCACGGGCGGCTGGTCGCCCGCGGCCCGCAGTCGCCGGGTCGCGGTGACCCCGTCGACCTCCGGCATGCGGACGTCCATCACCACGACGTCCGGCCGTGTCCGCTCGACCGCCTCGACGATGCCCGCGCCGCTGCCGAGCTCGCCGACGACGTCGAACCCGAAGCGGGCGCGCAGGATCCCGCGCAGGCCGGCGCGCAGGAGCTCCTGATCGTCGACGAGCAGGACGCGCACCGGGTCCGGGGCGGTCACGACGGCAGCACCGCGTGCACCCGCCAGCCGGCACCGGCGGGCCCGGCGCTCAGCCGGCCGCCCAGCGCCTCGGCGCGCTCGCGCATGCCGACCAGGCCCGCACCGTCGCCCCGCGGCGTCCTGCCCGCTCCCCCGCTGTCGACCGTCAGCTCGGTCGAGCGGGCACCCACCTGCAGCCGCACCTCGGTGGCGGTGCCGGCGCCGTGCCGCACGGCGTTGGTGAGCGACTCCTGCAGGATGCGGTAGACGGTCAGCCCGGTCGTGGCGGGCAGGGCCCTCGGGTCGCCGACGACGTCGTAGCGGACCTCGGCCCCTGCCTGCCGGAAGCCGTCGACGAGGGCGGGCAGCTGCTCGGCGCCGGGCAGCGGACGAGTGCCGGCCGGCCCCTCGCGCAGCAGCCCGACGGCGTGCCGCACCTCGGCCAGGCTCTGCCGGCCGAGCTCCTCGGCCTGCTCGAGGGCCCGCGCGGCCTCCGCCGGGTCGTCCGCCAGCGCCAAGCGCGCGCTGCTCACGTGCAGCAGGGAGACCGTCAGGGAGTGGCCGATCACGTCGTGCAGCTCGCGGGCGACGCGGGTGCGCTCCTCCGAGCGCACCCGGTCGGCGAGCCCCGCCTGCGCCGCGCGCAGCTGCTCGAGCAGCTCGCCCTGACGGCGTGCCAGCAGGCAGACGCTCGCGGTGAACACGGTGCCGCCGATCCAGGCGGTCCAGCCCTGCTCGCGCTCCAGCACGAGGGCCTGCACCAGGAACAGCCCGATCGCGAGCGCGGTGAACACCGCTGCCGGACCGGTGCCCCCGCGCAGCGCGCACCAGCCGGTCAGCACGCACAGGGCGAACCAGCCGACGTTGTCCGACGAGCCCGAGCACAGCCCGACGACCGCGGCCCCGGCGGCGAGCGTCCCGGCGAGCACGGGCCAGCCGTCGTCCGGGACCAGCGCGGTGGCGACCAGCCCGAGCACGAGCCAGGCGGCCGCGACGCCCGGTGCAGCGTCGCTGAGCACCGCCCCGACGACGAGCAGGAGCGCGAGCACCGCCTGGGCGCCGGGCCGTCCGATCACTGTCACCGCTCGTTCCTACAGCCGCGTCCGGCGCGCAGCCAGCAGGAGCCCGCCGACGGCCAGGGACACCGTCACCAGCAGCGGGCCCGTCCCCGGGCCGAGGCCGAGCCACGGCTGGCGCACCGCGTCGGTGACGACCGCCAGCGGCAGGACCTGGGCGAGCGAGCGGACGGCCTCGCCCATGACGTCCGGCGGCGGCCCGCCGACGCCCAGCAGGAACGAGGGGAAGAACAGCATGAGGCCGACCGCCTGGGCCGCCCGGGCGGACGGCAGGACCGTCCCGAGCACGACGCCGAGGCTGACGAAGGCGACCGCGCCGGCGAGGAGCCCCACGCCGACGCGCAGCGGGTCCTCGACCGGCGGGATGCCGTACACGGGCGCGGCGACCGCGAGCAGGACCGCCGTGGCGAGCGCGACGGTCGTGAGGCCGACGACGAGCTGCGCCGCGGCGAAGGAGTACCTCGGGAAGCCGGCGATCGCGAAGCGCCGCAGCACGCCGCGTTCGCGGTAGGACGCGAGGTGCACGGGCAGCGTGATGAGCCCGGTCGCGCCGATGACGACCATCACGTACGAGGCGACGTACCAGTGCGCCGGGTTCTGCTGCTCGAACGCCTCGTCCGGCACCGTGCCGAACGACCCGCCGATGATGAGCATGGTCACCACCGGGAAGCCGAACACGAAGGTGAGCACGAGCGGGTCGCGCAGCATCAGCACGAGCTCGGTGCGCAGCAGCCGCCAGGTCGCCGAGCGCGGACGCACGTCCGCACTCGGCGCCGTGCGGACGGGCGGCCCGGCCGTCGTCGTCACCGTCGTCGTCGTCATCACGCGACCTCGGCCAGTCGGGGCGCGTGGACGCCGTCGAGCAGCGCGAGCAGCGCCTGCTCCAGGTCGGGCACGTCCACCCGCAGGTCGTCGGGCACCGTCCCGCGCCGCACCAGCCACGCGCCGACGTACGCGATGGCGCACCGCTCGCCGTGCACGGTGACGCCGCCGTCGCGCAGCACGACGTCGCGCACCCCGGGCAGCCGCTCGAGCTCGCCGACCACGACGGGCCAGCCCGCGCTGAACCGGACGGTCGCCGAGGCGGCGTGCCGGGCGACCAGCTCGGCCGGCGAGCCGCTGTCGAGCACCCGGCCGGCCCGCATCGCGACCACCCGTCCGCACAGCGCCTCGGCCTCGGCCAGCTCGTGCGTGACGAGCAGGACGGTCGTGCCCACGTCGCGCAGCTGCGCGACCGCCGACCAGACCTCGCGCCGGGCGGCCGGGTCGAGCCCCTGCGTCAGCTCGTCCAGGATCACGAGCCGCGGCTCCCCGAGCAGGGCCAGCACGAGGAACAGCCGCTGCCGCTCACCGCCCGACAGCCCCGCGAACGCGGCGCGGCGCCGGTCGCCCAGGCCGAAGCGGTCCAGCAGCTCCTGGCCGCGCGGCCCCCTCCGCCGTGCGAACAGCTCCACCGCCTCCCCGACCCGCATCCGGTCCGGCAGCGCGGAGTCCTGCAGCTGCGCACCGACCTGCGGACGCAGCCGCGCCGCGTCCGTGCGCGGGTCGAGGCCGAGCACCCGCACGGTGCCGGCGTCCGGCTGCCGCAGCCCCTGCAGGCACTCGACCGTCGTCGTCTTGCCGGCGCCGTTCGCGCCGATCAGGCCCACCACCTCTCCCGCTCCCACGTCGAGGTCGAGGTCGTCGACGACGACCCGCCCGCCGTACGCCTTGCGCAGTCCGCGCACCGTCACCACGTCATCGCTGTCCATGACGGACATGCTCCGCGGCTCCTGCCCCGGGCACATCGGCCTGCAGTGCGAGCCCGCCCTCCCCCGCAGGGGAGAGCCGCCGGTGCCGGCGCCGTCGTCCGCGTCCCCCGGACGGCAGAGGTGCTCCACCGGCCGGGCCGGGGCGGGCCGGGGCGGACGGCGCGGCGTCGGACGGCGTGCCGCTGCTCCCGAGGCGCCGCTCCTCCGGACCGGTGCCCGGCTGGCGAGCCGTCCTGACCGGCCGTGTCGGCGCTCACCCCGTCGACGACCGCACGGCCCGCGCGGGCCGTGCGAGCCGTCCTGACCGGCCGTGTCGGCGCTCACCTCGTCGGCCGTCGCACGGCCGGCGCGGGTTAGCCTCGCGGGAGCAGACAGCTGTCGAGCTCCGGGAGGCGCGGTGCCGGTCACCCCCCTGCGGCCTTCCGACCCGGCGCGGGTCGGGCCGCACCGCCTGCTCGGCCGCCTGGGCCAGGGCGGCATGGGCACCGTCTACCTGGGCGTCTCGCCGGACGAGCGCGCCGTGGCCGTCAAGGTGCTGCGCGACGGCTTCCCCGACCCGGACGCGCGGCGGCGGTTCCGGCACGAGCTGGACGCGCTGCGCCGCGTGCGCGGGCCGCACCTGGTCGAGGTGCTCGACGCCGACGTCGACGCGGACACGCCCTACCTGGTCACCCGCTTCGTCCCCGGGACCCGCCTGGACGACCTCGTCGCCCGGTCCGGCCCGCTCGACGACGACGACCTGCACTCGGTCGCCCGCGGCCTCGCCGACGCCCTGACCGCCCTGCACGGCGCGGGCGTCGTGCACCGCGACCTCACGCCGGGCAACGTCCTCGTCCTGGACGGCCAGCCGCACGTCATCGACCTCGGCCTGGCGACCGCGGCCGACGTCACGACCTTCACCCGCAGCGGCCTGGTCATCGGGACGCCGGGCTACCTCGCGCCCGAGCAGGTCACCGGCTCGGCCGTCACGCCGGCCGTCGACGTGCACGCCTGGGGCGCCACGGTGGCGCTCGCCGCGACCGGACGGCCGCCCTACGGCACCGGCCGTCCCGAGGCGGTGCTGTACCGGATCGTGCACGGCCAGCCCGACGTCGAGGGCATCGCCGAGCCGCTCGCCGGGCTCGTCGCAGCCGCCATGGACCCCGACCCGCTCCAGCGGCCGGACGCCCGCGAGCTCCTGCACGAGCTCGGCGGCAGCAGCCACGCCCAGCCGGTGTCGCTGCACCTGCCGCGCGACGTCGACGCGACGACCGTCCTGCACGCACCGGCGCTGCAGCCGCCCGTCCTCGGCGACGCGCCTGCCGTCCCCGACGACGACCCGACCGAGGCACTGCCCGTCGCGTCGTCCACACGGGTGCTGACCGCTCCGGTGCGCGAGCTGGCGGGGGCGGCCACAGGGCCGCAGGCGACCCTCGCTCCGCCCCCTTACGCCCCGTGGGCGCCGGCCGAGGGCGCCGGCGAGGGCCCTGGCGGCTGGGACGCCGGCGCGCACGACGAGCGCGGGTACGACGAGCGCGGGCACGACGAGCGCGGGTATGACGAGCGCGGGCACGACGAGCGCGCGATCGGCACCGGCGAGCCGGTCGGCTTCGAGCGCGACCCCCGCGACACCTACAGCCGGGACTCGCCCGCGGTCGACCCGTTCGGCGCCGGGCCGGCCGGGCAGCACCCGGCGCGCGAGCTGCAGACCGTCCTCACCGGCACGGCCGCGGTGGCCGTCGTCGGCGCCGCGACGCTCGTGGCGCCCGTCGTCGGTGCCGCAGCCGCGGTCGCCCTGCTCGTCGTGCTGCGCGCGGCGTGCCGGGGCAGCGACCGGCTGCGCGACCGCCGCGAGCGCCGAGGCGACCGACGCCGCGACCCGGTCGTCGCCGCGCTCGGCGCACCGTGGCACGGCGTGCTGGCCGCGTTCGACACGCTCGTCAGCCTGCCGCTGCTCGTCGCGGTCGCCGCCGTCCCGGCCGGGCTCGTCTGGCTGACCTCGCCGGACGTCACCGGGGTCGAGCGGCCAGAGCTCGCCGCGGCCACCGGGGTGGTGGCTGCGCTGCTCACCGGCCTCGGCCGCCGGGTGCACCGCCCGTCCCGCCGCATGCTGCGCTCGGCGCTGCTCACGCTCACGCCCGGCACGGCCAGCAGCGTGGCCGTCCTGGGATCGCTCGCGCTCACCGCCCTGCTCCTGCTGGCCACGGCCGAGGGCTCGGCCCCGGTGTGGTGGCCGCTGACCGGCACCCAGGTGCCCGCTCGCTGACCCGTCGCCCCGGCCGGTCGTACGGTGGCCCCGTGCCGTCCGAGGACCCGTTCGCGCGGCTGGACGTCGCCGGAGCGCCCCGCAGCCTCATCGCGCTCGGTGGCACGCTGGACGCCGCCACGCTGGTGTCGGCCTACCGGGCGGGCTGCTTCCCGTGGCCCTCCGCCGAGCACGACGAGCCGGAGCTCGAGCGCTCGACCCGTCGGCTCGTCCGGCGCGGGCTCGTGCCGGTGCTGCCCGGACCCGACCGCCTGGTGCCGTGGTGCTCGCCCGACCCGCGGGCCGTCCTGCTCGCCGACCAGGTCGTCGTACGGCGAAGCCTGCGCGCGCGGATGCGGACCTGCGGCTGGACCTCGACCGTCGACGTCGCCTTCGACGAGGTGGTCGCCGGCTGCGCGGACCGCGACAGCACCTGGATCACCGCGCGCATGCGCTCGGCCTACGGGCAGCTGCACCGGGCGCCGACCTCGCCGACCGCGGGGGCGCACAGCGTCGAGGTGTGGGACGCGGACGGCCGGCTCGTCGGCGGGCTCTACGGCGTGCTCGTCGGCAGCGTGTTCTGCGGCGAGTCGATGTTCCACCGGGCGACCGACGCCTCGAAGGTCGCCCTCGTCGAGCTGTGCACGCGCCTGCTCGACGCCGGGGGCCGGCTCGTCGACGTGCAGGAGGAGACGCCGCACCTCGCCTCGCTCGGGCAGGTGCTGGTCGCGCGGTCGGACTACGTCGGCGTGCTGCGCTCGCTGCGCGAGCAGCACGTGGTCCTCACCACGGCGCGCCTGCCCGTGGCGCGGCTGGCCGGGCGCTGGGCGTAGCGCGCTACCCCGCGCGCCAGAGCAGGACCAGCCCGCGGTCGTCCGACCCGGTGTTCGCGACGCGCGACACCAGGCGCGCGCCGCCGCCGGTGAAGCCGCTCGGGACGAGCCGCTCGGCCTCGCCGAGCAGCTTGTCGATGCCGACGGACAGGTCGCGACCGGGGACCTCGACGAGGCCGTCGGTGTAGAGCAGCAGCGCGTCACCGCGGTCCAGGCAGCCGGTCACCGGCTCGTACGACGCCTCCGGCAGCAGGCCCAGCGCCACGCCCTCGGCCGCCACCAGCTTCCAGCGCCCCGAGCTCGCGTCGAAGATCGCCGCCGGCGGGTGCCCCGCGGACTGGACGGTGAAGCGCCCGTCGACGAGGTCGACGACCAGGTGCACGGCCGTCGCGAAGCCCTCGTCCCAGCGCTGCCGGTCGAGGTAGCGGTTGGCGGCGGACAGGAACGCAGCGGGGTCGAGCGAGCCGAGCAGCCCGCCGAGCGCGCCGGACAGCAGCAGCGCGCGGGTGCCGGCCTCGACGCCCTTGCCCGACACGTCGACGAGCGCCAGCTCGAGCCGCCGTCCGTCGTCGGCGAGCGCGCTGACGACGAAGTCGCCGGCGAACGGCCCGCCGCCCGCCGGGCTCAGCACCGCCTCGCCCTGCCAGCCGCGCGGCAGCGGCGGCAGCTCGCCCTGGCGCTGCAGCCGGTCGCGCAGCTCGACGACGAAGGTCTCGCCCGACGAGCCGGACAGGCCGGTCTCCTCGCGCGAGCGGGCGAACTCGTAGCTGACGACCGCAGTGAGCAGCACGACGACGAGCGCACCGAGACGGACGACCTCGAGGCCGAGCGTCCGCACGCCGTACGCGAGGCAGGCCAGGACGACGGCGCCGAGCACGCGCATGCCGCGTCGGCGCAGGAGCAGCCCGCCGGCCAGCAGCGGCAGGACCTGGACGCCGGGCGGCACCAGCTCGGGGCCCAGCTCCTGCGTCCCGACGACCGTGAGCAGCGACAGCAGCACGAGCACGACCAGGGCCGGCTGCTCCGGCGGCGGTGAGCGACGCAGCGCCGTCACGCCGCGGGGCACCGCGTACAGCACCCGGGCACCGGCACGCCGCAGACGGCTCCGGAGCGGGGCCGCGGACGGTGCCATGATCGGGGAGAGTACCGGTGAGCAACTCAGGTGCACCGTGCGTCACTTCAGGCCACGATGAGCACATGCCCGCTGACGTCCGGAGGCTCGCCCCGGCTGAGCTGCCCGAGGCCTGGGCGCTGCTGAACCGCGCCTTCGGCTCGTCCGTGTCGGCGCAGGACACCGAGGTCGAGCTGGCGACGGTCGACCCGGCACGCTGGTACGGGGCGCGGGTGGAGGACCGGTTGGTGGCGACCGCCGGCTCGTTCGCCTTCGCCATGGCCGTGCCGGGCCAGGTGGTCCCGGTCGCCGGGGTCACCTGGGTGGGCGTCCTGCCGACCTACCGGCGCCGCGGTCTGCTGTCCGCGCTGATGGACCGCCAGCTCGCCGACCTGCACGAGGACGGGACGGCCGTCGCGGCGCTGTGGGCGAGCGAGGGCGGCATCTACGGCCGCTACGGCTACGGTCCGGCCACCTGGAACCTGTCCCTGGTGGTCCCGCACGGGGCGCCGTTCCGGACGTCTGTGCCTGCCGGCGGCGTCGAGCTCGTCGACCCGGATGCCGCGGTCCTGTCCCCCACCTACGAGCTCCTGGCCGCGCGGACGCCCGGCTGCCCACAGCGCGACGCCGCCTGGTGGGCCTACCGGCTGCACGACTCCCCCAGCGCTCGCTCGGGCACCGCTGAGCTGCAGTGCGTCGTGACCGACGGCGGCTACGCGCTCTACGCCGTCGAGGAGCGCTGGGCGGACGGCCTGTCGGCCAGCACCGTCCACGTCCGCGAGCTCGTCGCCCTGGACCGGACCGCCCGGCTGCGCCTGTGGCGGCACCTGCTGGACCTCGACCTCACGAGCGAGGTCCGGGCCCGCGTCGTCGCCCCGGACGACCCCCTCGTGCTGGACCACCTGCTGGAGCCCCGCCGGGCCCGCGCGCAGCTGCGCGAGAGCCTGTGGGTGCGCCTCGTCGACCTGCGCGAGGCGCTGCGCTCCCGGCGCTACGCCGGCGAGGTCGACGTCGTGCTCCAGGTCGACGACGTCCGCGCGCCCTGGAACTCCGGACGCTGGCGGGTGACCGGCGACCGCCACGGCGCCGCGTGCGTCCGCACCAAGGCCGACGCCGACCTCGTCGTCACGCCCGAGGACCTCGGTGCCGCCTACCTCGGCGGCACGCCGCTGCGCTCGCGCTCGGTCGAGGAGCGGACGCCCGGCACCCTCGACGTCGCGAGCACCGCCTTCGGTCCGCTCGGCGGCGCACCCTGGTGCCCGATGGTCTTCTGACGGCGTCGCAGTTCGGTCTGAGCGGGACTCCTCCGCTCGTCCGTGGGG
>CAXTFU010000148.1:0-11450 GCA_964243385.1 uncultured bacterium
CTCGCGCTCGCCCGTCCGGACGTCGCGCCCGCCGTCGACGGGGCGGTGCTCGTCCACCCGGGCGCGGCGCAGGCGTCGCGCCGGTGGCCGGTCGAGCGGTGGGCCGAGGTCGCGGCGGGCCTCGCCGCTGTCGCCCGCGTGGTCCTCTCCGGCGGCCCGGACGAGCGCGAGCGGGCGCTGCAGGTGGCCGAGCTGGCCGGCCTGCCGCCGTCGACGGTGCTGGCCGGGCGGACCACCCCGCTCGAGCTCGCCGCGCTCGTCGCCGCCGCGCGGCTGGTGGTCAGCGTCGACACCGGCGTCGCCCACCTCGCAACGGCGTACGGCACCCCGTCCGTGGTGCTGTTCGGCCCGACCGACCCGGCGCACTGGGGGCCGCCGGCCGACCGGCCGCAGCACCGGGTGCTGTGGGCCGGGCGCACCGGCGACAACTTCGCGCCGGAGGTCGACCCGGGGCTGCTGGCGCTGTCCGTCGCGGACGTCCTCGCCGCAGCGTCCCCGATCGTCGTGACGCGCGGCCGTCATGACGACCGGCCGTCGTGACGCGCGGCCGTCGTGACGAGCGGCCGTCGTGACGAGCGTCGCAGCACGTCCGTCGTGACCCGAGCCCGGTCGGGTACGGGGCCGGCATGACCGCACCCGGCACCCCCGGCGCGTTGCCCGTCGGGCGGCACGCCCTCGGCTCCTACGCGCAGTACGAGCAGGCCCAGGCCGTCGTCGACCACCTGTCCGACCGCGGGTTCCCGGTCGAGACGGTGACGATCGTCGGCGCCGACCTCCGCCTCGTCGAGCAGGTCACCGGACGGCTGACGACCGGCCGCGCCGCCGCGGCGGGCGCCGCGTCGATGGCGTGGTTCGGGCTGCTGCTCGGGCTGTTCGTCGGGGTGTTCGCCGAGTCGGGCACGGCGCCGTTCGGGCTCGCCCTCTACGGGCTGCTGTTCGGCGCCGTCTTCGGGGCCGTCCTCGGCTTCGTCGCGCACCGGGCCACCGGCGGACGGCGCGACTTCAGCTCGACCCGGACGCTCGCGGCCACCCGCTACGAGGTGCTCGTCGAGCAGGGCCGCGCCGACGAGGCCGAGCGGCTGCTCGCGCAGTACCGCGCCGGCCTCTGAGCGGCACCGCACGCAGGGCCGCGGCACGTCCGGGCGCGGTCCGCCCCTGACACCGGTCCGTGACCTGGGTCACGACGCTCAAGTCCGGGGTGCTCGGCGTCCGATGCTCGGGCGTGGTGCAGACCTGGGAGCGCTCTCCCCGAGCGGTGGCCGTCGCCGGTCGCGTGGCGCTCGTCGGGGTCTCGGTCGGGGGGCTGGCCGGGGTGTCCGCCGCTGCTGCGCACCGCCCGGCGCTGCGCTGGAGCGCGACGGCCGCGGTGCTCGTCCTCACCGCTGTCCTGCTGTGGGCGAGGGCGCGGCGCGACGACGGCAGTGAGCGCGCGGTGTGGTCCTGGCTGACCGCGGCGGTCGCGGTCGCCGCGGTCGGCGGCGTCGCCGAGGCGGTGCTGGCCGCGGCGCCGTCACCGGGGCTGGGGGTCGCGGGCGGTAGCGCGCTCGGCCTGGCCACGCTGTGCGCCTACCCGCTGGTGTACCAGGCGCTCATCCAGTGGAACCGCTACCGCACGCAGGTCTCGGACCCGAACGACTGGCTGAACGGGGTGAGCGCGGCCTTCGCGATCGTCGCGGCCTGCGACCTCGCGCTGTCCTGGACCGGCAGCGGGGTCACCGCGCTGCCGGAGTGGCAGCTGCAGGCGTCGCTGCTGCGGGTGGCCGGGGCCGTGACGCTCGCCGGCACGGCCTGCACCGTCGCCGTGCTCGCCGGTCTGCAGCGGGACGTCCGCGTGTGGGGCATCGGCGGTGGCCTCACCGTGCTCGGGACCACCGAGGCCGTGGGGCTCGCGCACGGCCTCGACACCGCCTGGGCGGGCTTCGGCTGGCTGGCGACCTGCGCGGCCCTGCTGGCCTGCGCGGCACGACAGCCGTCAGCGAGCTCCCCGCGGGGCGCGACGACGCAGGCCCCGACCCTCGGGGCGCTCGTCGTGCTGCTCGCCAGCGTGACCGTCCTCGCGGTGGGCGACCTCGCCGACACCGGCCAGGCCACCGCAGGACCGGGCGTCCGGGCGGCGCACCTGGCGACCTGGTTCGCGCTGGCAGCGGTCCTGGGCGTGAGCACGCGGGTGCTCCACCTCGTCCGCGACCTGGCCCAGCTCGCGCAGTCGCGGCACGAGGCGCACACCGACGACCTCACCGGCATCGCCAACCGCCGGGCGCTCACGATCCACCTCGAGCAGGCGGTCACCCGCACCGGACCGCTCAGCCTGCTGGTCCTGGACCTCGACCGCTTCAAGGAGGTCAACGACCGCTACGGGCACGGGGCCGGCGACGAGCTGCTGCGCGCGACCGCGGCCCGCCTCGACGCCCTCGTCCCCGGCCGCGGGCTGCTGGCCCGGCTCGGCGGGGACGAGTTCGCCGTGCTGCTCGAGGGACCGGTGACCGCCACCGCCGAGGGCGCGGACGACGACGCCCGCGACCTGGCCGAGCGCCTGGCCCGGGCCATCGCCGGTCCGGTGTCGTTCCGCGGGCACCAGCTGCGCGTCGGCGCGAGCATCGGCCTGGCAGTGCACCGGCCGGGCGTCACCGCGCACGAGCTGCTGCGCCAGGCGGACGCAGCGATGTACCAGGCGAAGGTCGGCGGCGGGGGCGTCCGCCGGTACGACGAGCAGGTCGACGCGGAGAGCCGGGCGTGCGACGCCCTCGTCCGGGAGCTCCGGCAGGCGCTCCGCGCGGACGTCCAGCCCGGCGACGACCAGTTCGAGGTGCACTACCAGCCCCAGGTCGACGTGCCGACGCGCACCGTCGTCGGGGTCGAGGCGCTGGTCCGCTGGCGGCACCCCGTCCGCGGGCTGCTCGCCCCGGACGCGTTCGTCGGCCTGGTCGAGCAGCACGGGCTGATGGCCGAGCTCACCTCCCGGGTGCTGTGGCGGGCGGCCCGCCAGGCGGCCCGATGGCAGGACGAGGGGCGTCCGCTGCGGCTCGCGGTGAACGTCTCGACGAGCTGCCTGGCGAACCCGGGGCTGCTGCCGCTCGTCGACGAGGTCCTCGCGACGACGGGCCTGGACCGGGCGGCGCTCGTCCTGGAGATCACCGAGACGACGCTCATGGCCGACCCGGAGCAGGCGCTGCGGATGACCCACCAGCTCGCCCGGCGCGGGATCGGGATCAGCATCGACGACTACGGGACCGGCTACTCCTCGCTCGCCTACCTCAACGACCTGCCCGCGCGCGAGCTCAAGCTCGACCGGTCGTTCACCGTCCGGCTGCTGTCCGACGAGCGGACCACGGCCATCGTCGCGGCCACCGTCGAGCTCGCCCACCGCCTCGGCCTGCGCGTCGTCGCCGAGGGGGTCGAGGACGACCGCACGCTCGAGGCGCTGGCGGCGCTGGGCTGTGACGAGACGCAGGGCTACCTGCACGCCCGGCCGATGCCCCTCGACGCCCTCCGCACCTGGCTGCAGGAGCAGGACCGGCGGCGGTCCGCGACGCACGCCTGAGGCGCGGCAACCGGCCGACCGGCCGGGTCGAGGGGCCGGCGACGTGCCAGCCACGCGAGCCGGCGGGCGGGGGACGCACCGACGGCCCCGGCTCAGGCCATCGTCTGCTGACCGTCCAGCGACTCCCGCAGGATGTCGGCGTGCCCCGCGTGCTGCGCGGTCTCGGCGATGACGTGCAGCAGCACCCGGCGCAGCGTCCAGCTGGCGCCCGGCTCGAACCAGGGCGCCTCGGGCAGCGGGTGCGCGGCGTCGAGGTCGGCGTCCACCACCAGCGCGTCCGTGCGCGCCGCGACCTGCGCGTAGTCGCGGACGACGCCGTCGAGCGTCTCGTCCGGCAGCAGGGTGAAGCCCGAGGTCCGGTCGGCCTCGTCCCCGCCGCCCATCGCCTGCACGTCGCCTCCCGCGAAGGCGGCCCAGCCGGCCTCCGTCGCGGCGACGTGCTTGACGAGCCCGCCCAGGCTCAGGGCGCTGACGGTCGTCCGCTGCCGCGCCTGCTCGTCGGTCAGGCCCTGCACGGTCTGCAGCAGGAAGCCGCGGTGCCGGGCGAGGCTGGCGAGCAGGTCGGCGCGCTCGGTGCTGATCGAGGTCTGCGTGGTCATCCGGGCTCCTCCGGTCGGGGTGGGTCCGGCGACCGTACGGAGGCTTGCGGCCAGTTCCTGGCCGCAAGGTGCGACAGGATGGCCACGTGGCCGACACCAGCGCCCGGACGCTCCGCCTGCTCTCGCTGCTGCAGGGCCAGCGGTCGTGGCCGGGCAGCACGCTCGCCGACCGCCTCGGGGTGTCGACGCGGACGCTGCGCCGCGACGTCGACCGGCTGCGCGAGCTCGGCTACCCCGTCGACGCGCAGCGGGGCACCGACGGCGGCTACCAGCTCGCGGCCGGCGCGGTCCTGCCGCCGCTGCTGCTCGACGACGAGGAGGCGGTGGCGCTCGCGGTCGGGCTGCACGCGGCGACCTCCAGCGCGGTCGCCGGCATGGCCGAGTCGTCGGTGCGCGCACTCGCCAAGGTCGCCCAGGTCATGCCCGCCAGGCTGCGCCGCAGGGTCGACGCGCTGCAGGCCATGACGGTCACCGCCCCGGTGGGCAGCCCCGGACCGCACGTCGACCCGGCCGTCCTGACGACGGTCGCGCAGGCCTGCCGGGACGACGAGCGCCTGCGCCTGGAGTACGCGGCTGCGGACGGCCGGCGCAGCGAGCGGACCATCGAGCCGCACCGGCTCGTACGGCTCGGCAGCCGCTGGTACCTCGTCGCGTACGACCTCAGCCGGCACGACTGGCGCAGCTTCCGGGTCGACCGCGTCGAGCGGGTGCGCGGCGACGGGACGCGCTACCGGCCGCGCACCCTGCCCGCCGAGGACGCGGCGGCCTTCGTCCGGCAGCGGCTGCAGGGCGTGCCGACCTCGTGGGAGGTCAGCGCCGTCGTGGCCGCGCCGGTCGGGCAGGTGCGGGCCCGGATCGGCCGCTGGGCGCAGCTCGAGGAGGTCGGCGAGCAGCAGTGCCGGCTCACGATGCGCACCGACGCGCTCGACTGGGCCGCCCTCGCGCTGGGCGCGTGCGGCGCGCCGCTCGTCGAGGTCAGCCCGCCCGAGCTCGTCGAGCACCTGCACGGCTGGGCCGACCGGTTCGCGGCCGTCGGGCGGTGAGCAGCGCGGCAGCGCGCAGGTGACGACCTCCCGGCCGAGCGATCCGCACCGGACCCGCCGGCGCGTCGCGTGCGGATCGCTGCTCCGGGAGATCGCCGGCCGGCGTCAGCGGCGCTCGCGCGGGCGCAGGTGCCGGAAGCGCAGCCCGGCGACCGCGGGCGGCAACGACCCGTGCGCACCCCCCGCGAGCCAGCCGGCCAGCGCACCCGTCGCCCGCTCCCCCAGCACGCCGCCGAGCCAGGTGTCGCGCTCGGCGGGCCGTCCGCTCGCGCCGCGCAGGACGACGACGTTGCTGCGGTCGCACTCGTCCAGGCACTCGACGACCCGCAGGGCGAGTCCGTCGTCCGCCTGCACGGCGGTGCGCAGCGCCTGCTCCTGCCGGTCGTGGTCGGTCGACGGGTGCTTCTGCGCGGTGCCGCAGCAGCAGCCGCGGCACAGCAGCACGGTCAGCCGGGGTGCCGCGGCGCAGGTGCGGCGGCTCACGGGTGCGCGGTCGGCAGGGCGCCGCCGTGCCGCGCGATCGCCCCGCCCAGCCGCGCGCGGAAGGCGTCCACGGCCGTCGGGTCGCTGGTCGAGACGCGCGTCCCCTCGCCCTCGAGGTGCTCGAGGACGAGCCGCGGCAGCCCGTCCAGGGCGGCGACGACGTCCGGCAGCGCGACGTCGCAGACGGTCACGTCGGCAGGGGCGTTCTGCGTGCACACGAGGGCTCCGGAGGTGAGGGGCAGCGGTCAGCCGACGGTGCGGCGCGCGGCGAGCAGGAGCTGCTCGGCCTGCGCCCGCACGACCGGGTCGTCGACGTCGGTGCCGGCGTCGTAGACGAGCTGCCAGTCGAGCAGCTCGCGCCCCGGCCGGCGCCGGCCGACGACCCGGACGCCTCCGGACGGCGGCAGCCGGTAGTGGCTCGACCAGCCGACGCTCCCGGTCACGGCGCTGCGGACGGCGTCCGGCAGCGAGCCCTCGTCCTCCAGCTGCACCGACCACCGCTCCCCCGTGCCGGCGATCGCCGCCACGTGCAGGACGGTGAGCACCGGGCGCGCCCAGGTCGCCCGCTCGACGTCGGCCCAGAGCAGCAGCTCGTGCCCGGGCAGGCGCAGCCCGAGGTCGCTGGCGACGACCGGCAGGCCGTCGGGCGTGAGCCCCCAGGCCGACCGGCGCTCGCCCGGCTGCAGCTCGACGGCCCGCACCGCCTCGGGCACGCGGCGTCCGAACAGGGGCATGCGGCCACCCTAGGCTGAGGGCATGCGACCGCTCCTGCCCCTGCTGCTGGCCGGGCTCGTGGCGACCGGCTGCGGTGCCCGCGACGCCGTCAGCACCGCCTCCGACTGCGTCGGCCTGGCCCGCGACGTCGCCAGCGCCGGCCTGTCCGGCGTCCCGACCCGCGCCGACGTCGACCAGGTCGTGCAGCAGCTCGACCAGCGGGTGGAGGACCTCCAGGACGAGCAGGTCAGGCAGGCCGCCACCGGCCTGCGCGACCGTCTGCGCGAGCTGCAGGAGGCGCTCGTCGCCGCCGACCCGGCCGCCGTGCAGACCGCCGCCGGGCGGGCGCGGGACTCCGCCCGGGAGACGGCCGAGGCGTGCGGGGTGCCGGCCGGGCAGTTCCTGGGCTGAGCGTCGAGTGACGGGTGAGGCCTCACGGCCTCGAGCGTCACCCGGTCGACGGTCGCGGGCGCTCGCCCGCTGGCGCGCAGTCCACTCATGCCGATGAGCGGTTGCCCAGCAACGTGCCCGTCTCAGGTCCGCCCGTGCAGACGCTACGAGGGAAGGGGCGAACGTTGCCCCTCACGAGTGTCTGCACATGCGTTCGCCGTGGCGGCACCATGTACGCGGGAACCTCGAGTTCTGCAAGAACTGCGCACATCTCCCACCAGGGAGCAAGCCGCCTTACGACCTTCGTCCGCGCCTGTTGTCGTTGTGCAGGTCGCCACGGGCAGACCTGCGCCTTGCGAGCTGTAGAACACCTCACTCAGTCCGACGAGGAACTCAGCTGCTTCCAGCACGTCTGACTCCAGCATGGTGGCGGTCGTATCGGCCAGCGATTCGAGCGCCTCCTTGTGCGGCGTGTTGTCCTAGAGATTCATCATGATGAAGCGATCGGTCGAGCACCGACAGACCGCGGACCAACGCGTGCCAAGAAGGTCGGCCCGGGCCGTGACGTTCCGACCATCCGCTCACTGCGCAAGGCTCTTTCTGCTGGTGGCGGTGTCGGGCAGGGTCGTGAGGCCGGTGTCCGCCTGGTCGCCGGTGCACCTCTGGTCCCCACCGGGCCATCGCCACGTCCGCTTGACCGTGTGAGGTCCGGCATGAGTTCTGCGAGGTCCGGTGGCCCAGGACATGCGGACTGGCGACAGGGCTGCGCGCCGTCGAGCGCCGATCAGTGAGCGACCGGCTGTCATGTCCCGGACCACCGGGGGGTGCTGACCTGCTGCGCCAACAGCAAGGAGCACAAGATGAATGCCAGCACACCCGTCACGCCGCGTCGACCTACTGCCGGCATCGACTGGGCCAGCGACGACCACGCCGTCGCCGTCGTGGACCCCGACGGTGTCGCCATCAAGCGCTGCACCGTCGAGCACACCGGCGCCGGGCTTCGCTTGCTGGTCAAGACGCTGCAGCGCGCTGACGTCGACGCGGTCGGCATCGAACGCCCCGATGGCCCGGTCGTCGACGCCCTGCTCGAGGCCGGCTTCACCGTGTTCGTCATCGCCCCCAGCCAGATCAAGAACCTGCGCTCTCGTTACGGCTCCGCGGGCAACAAGGATGACCGCTTCGACGCCTACGTCCTGGCTGACACCGTGCGGACCGACCGCCACCGGCTCACTGCCCTGACACAAGACTCCCCGCAGACCGTCACGCTGCGCATGACGGTGCGCGCCCGCAGGGACCTCATCGCCGCGCGCGTCGCGATGGCCAACCAGCTGCGCGCGCACCTGCAGAGCGCTCTGCCCGGTGCCATCGGACTGTTCCGCGACATCGACAGCCCGATCACCTTGGCGTTCCTGACCCGGTTCCCCTCCCAGACCAAGGCGGACTGGCTCAGTCCCACCCGACTGCAGGCGTGGCTGCGCTCGGCCGGCTACCCCAACCCCACCAACGCCGCGGTCCTGCACGCCCACCTGACCGCTGCACCCCGCGGCACGACCGGGCCAGAAGCCCCCGCCCGCGCTGCGGTCACGGCCGCGCTGGTCGCCGCGCTGAGCGCCCTCCGCGCTCAGATCAAGAACCTCGAGGACCAGATCACCGCTCAGCTCCACGCCCACCCCGACGGCCACATCTTCACCTCGCTGCCACGAGCCGGCACCGTGCGCGCCGCCCGCCTGCTCGCCGAAATCGGTGACGCCCGCGGCCGCTACCCCACCCCCGAATCGCTCGTCTGCCTGGCCGGCGCCGCCCCCTCGACACGACAGTCCGGCAAGGTCAAGGTCGTCTCCTTCCGCTGGGCCGTCGACAAGCAGCTGCGCGGCGCCGTCACCGACTTCGCCGGCGACTCCCACACCGCCAACGCCTGGGCCCACGACCTCTACCGACGAGCCCGCGACCGCGGCCACGATCACCCCCACGCCGTCCGCATCCTCGCCCGCGCCTGGCTGCACGTCATGTGGCGCTGCTGGCAAGACCGAGCCCCCTACGACCCCGCGAAGCACCAAGCACTCCAACGCATCCTCGCGCCCGCGGCTTGACACAGGGCTACTCATGCCGCAGGGCGTCACTGCACTGGCCGCTGGCGGAGCCGTAGGTCGGGCGCCACCGTGTCGGTATGGCGGCTATCGCCCGAACATCGCATGAGCTCGGCCTCGCGGCCGTTGCCCACCTGGCGCGCTACCGCGGCACGTCGCGCGAGCACACCGAGTCCGACCTGCGGGTGTTCCTCGACCGGTGCCGAGATCGCCAGCTCGCACTTCGCTGCAGGACAACGGACGACCACGCCTTGCGTCGTTGACACCTTGCTCGACAGGGTCCGTGTAGCCGCCCGAGGCCCTACCGTCGTGACGTGCCCGATCGCATCGATGGATGGCTGACGAGCATGCGGGATGCCCTCAACGGGCGCGTCGCTCAATACCCGCCGCACGTGCAGTGGATCGTGCCGTTGGGCTTCATGTTGCTGCCGGCCGCCGCGATCGTGATGATGATGTTCGTGACGCTGACGGTCGCCGAGAGTGCCATCGTCGACAAGTCCGGGTGGGCGCTGCTTGCCCTGGCGAGTCTTGCTCTGCTCGTCGTGATGCGCGACGGGCGCCAACTCCTTCGGCTCCTCGTACGCCCGAGCGAGGCTGCAGTCGCGGCCTACCTCGGCGCGCAGGTGAGCCTGGCGTCTCTAGGACCTGGACCAGGAACCGTGCCCGGTCAGGCGGAGGACAAGATCCTCGCAGCCGTTGCTGTGCTGTTCGTCCTCGCGTCCGGCGACGCAGTGCTGGGGCGGCGCGGCCGCTCGCAGTAGCCGCCCGAGGACGGCGCGGACCAGAGCCAGCTCTCGAGGCGTCGATGCCCACCGGTTTCGACCTGAGCAGGGACACCGTGGAGCATCCGCGGACTGCGCCGACGATCCGACTGGCGCCGGTGCTCGCACCGGTGCGGGGACCCCCGGTTCGCTCTGCCAACGTCCCCTCATGCCGCAGGGAGTGCTCGAGCGAGGGTTCCCCGCACCACGACCTCCGGGCGCTGGCTCCTTCCGCAGCGTCAGCGCTAGCCTGCGCCCGCGAGGTCCGTGCTGCTGGACTTGTGCGGGAGGCCGGTGACGGTGGTGCGGTGCACGACGCGTCCGCTCGACGCATCGACGTGGGACGCCTTCGCCGAGCTGGTCGAGCGCAACAACGGGATCTACGGCGGTTGCTGGTGCATCGTCCACCATCCCGAGTACGAGCGCGGCGTCAGCGACCCGCGCACGTTGAAGCGCCAGCTGGTGCACGAGGGGCGGGCTCACGCCGCGCTCGTCGTCGACGAGTCGGGCCGAGTGCAGGGGTGGTGCCAGTACGGGCGGAAGGACGAGCTCCTGCTCAAGCACCGCCGCGAGTACGACAGGGAGCCGCCGGCCGAGGCGGCCTGGCGCATCGCCTGCGTGTTCGTCGACAGGCGGCACCGACGCCACGGCGTCGCCCGGGCTGCCCTGGAGGGCGCCCTCTGGCAGATCGCAGCCGCTGGCGGTGGCCTCGTGGAGGCAGTCTCCGAGGTCACGCTCGGTCGGGAGGCACAGGACCGGTTCCTGTTCAGCGGGACGGTCGAGCTCTTCGAGGACCTGGGGTTCACCAGGGTCCGGCAGGTCGGCAAGCACGCGTGGATCGTCAACACGTCGGTGCCCGCCGAGTGACGTCCGCGAGACACCGTGCGGTGAGGGGCGACTCACCCCGCTGCCGCAGCGTCCGTCCCGATCAGCGCGCTCGGAAGCGGCCGGCCTCCTGCTGCCCGGTCAGAGCTGCTGGAAGTCCGAGCGGTCGAGGCCGATCGCCCGGTACCGGCTCCACGGGTCCCCCGGATCCGGGAGGGCGTTGCGCCACCCGGCGAGGTCCAGGGCTCGATCCTCCCGCTTGAGGATGATCACGCGGTCCGCCGTCGCGTCCAGCCTCTTGCGCAACGATGCCGTGTCCCCGGGAGGATCGGCCAGCAGGTCCCTGATCACGGAGCTGATCGGCATCACGTGCTCGTACACGAGGCCACTGTCGTCGCCGGTCAGTCGCTGCGCTCGTGCCGACGGCGAGTGCGGCAGGTAGCGCGACCGCTTCCCACCCTTGGGGAGCCTGGGTGCCTCCCACACGAAGAAGAGCACCTCCCGGATGATCCGTACGGGCCGCGGGGACGTGACAGACCTCTGGTGCTCGTCGTAGGACCGCAGGACGCTGAGGATCAACCGCAGGTCGGCCTCGTCCTGGTCCGGTGCTGTCTGCACCCCGACTGAGGGGGTCGCGGTCGGAGTGGGCGCGCTCGTTGCTGCCGCTTCGCTTCCGAGGACGACAGCGGACGACAGCAGCAGCTCGATGGTGTCGCGATCCACGTCGTCTGGCCCGTACCGGACCCATGCCGGCCCCTCCTCACGACGCGGATAGGCACTTCGGGCACTCAGCGCCTCGACGTCCTCCTGCATGCTGCGCGGCAGACCGACCCCGAGGTAGGACTGCTTCGGGTTCAGGTGGACGGACGGTCCGTGACCGAGGCGGAAGGAGCGCCCAGGAGCGGTCACGTCGCGGTGCTGGCATCCCATGGAGAGCAGCAGGTCGCTGAGGAGTGGTGTCCACCAAGGTGGTGTGCGTGGGCCGGCCCGGTGAGGGCGTGGCGTAG
>CAXTFU010000149.1:0-11385 GCA_964243385.1 uncultured bacterium
ATCCTGATGAGCCCGTTCGTCCCGCTGAGCGGTGTCCGGCGCGAGCAGTTCGACTGGGGCGTCATCGGCTGGCGGCTCGTCCCTTCGTCCGGCGCGCGGCACCTCGTGGTGATGGACGTCGAGCTGCAGCCGGGCGGTGGGCACGACTTCCACCGGCACCCCGGCCAGGAGGAGATGATCATCGTCAGGTCGGGGACGATCGTGCAGTACCTCGGCGAGGAGTCGTCCGTGCTGCGCCCCGGTGACTCGGCCCTCGTGCCGGAGGGCCTCGTCCACGCGTCGTTCAACGACGGTGCCGAGCCGGCGCACCTGCAGGTCGTCATCTCGCCGTCGCTGGGCGGCGACACCGGCTACGGGCTGGAGGAGGTGCACGACCAGGAGCCCTGGGCGTCCCTGCGCTGACCTGCCGGCCCTGACCTGCCGGCGGCCCGGACGTCCGGGCCGCCGGGGACCGGCGCTAGTCCTGCAGGACCTCGAGCAGTGCCTCCGCCTGGCTGACCAGCGCGGCGCGGACCTGCAGGTCGTCGGCGTCGCCGCGGACCTGGTTCTCGGCGCGGGCGACGAACTGCCGCAGCAGCCCGGCGGTGCGGGTGCGGCTGCCGGTGTCGGCGAGGTCGCCGGCGCGCTGCAGCCGGTCGTCGAGGCTCGCGGCGACCCGCGGGTTGATGCGGCCCTGCTCGACGAGCTCGTCGAGCAGCTCCTCCAGGCTGTTCAGCCAGGCGTCGGTGCGGCTGACGCCGGTGAGGTCGCGGACGTCGACCGCGCG
Organism: uncultured bacterium; assembly: GCA_964243385.1. Taxonomy (GTDB): domain Bacteria; phylum Actinomycetota; class Actinomycetes; order Mycobacteriales; family SCTD01; genus SCTD01. Next base: position 767 of record CAXTFU010000149.1, read on the forward strand.
GAAGGTCATGACGTCCGGCGCTGAGCCGTGGGCCTGCAGGCCGACGTGCCCGGTCAGGCCGCGACTGCTCGAGTCGGGGTCGTTCGGGCGGCCCGGGAACGGCAGGCCCGGCAGGTTCTCGAACTCGTTGATGACCACGTCGTCGCGCAGGACCGTGTAGTGCTGCCCGACGACGCGCACGACCAGCTCGTTCCAGACGCCCTTGGGCGTGGGACGGGCCGCGGCCAGGTCGAGGTCGGCGAAGCCGTAGATGGAGCCGGACTTGCGCGGGTCGTTGGTCCCGCCCTCCGGTGAGTCGTTGAGCTGGATCTCGTGACCGCAGTTCACCGCGATCCACGACAGGTTGTTCTGCTCGCCGCCGTTGAAGGTCGTCGGGCAGCCGGGGACGGGGGCGACCAGCGGTGGGAAGCGCACCTGCAGGCCGCTGTTGGCCCGCGCCTCCCCCGGCGCGTCGTCGCGGAACTGCACGCGAAGCTCGAAGTCGCCGAACTGCTCCGGCACGTACCACAGCGTGCCGAAGCCGCCGCCCGCGCCGACGCGGCTGGTGACCGTCCCGTCGGCGTTGCGGGCGAAGCCGCCGTTGCCGGCGTACGCCCAGTCGGCGAACGAGGACGCCGAGCTGTCGAGGATCGGCTGGTAGTCCGGCACCTCGGCGTGCTCCGCCGAGGCGGTCGGCGCGCCGACCAGACCGGTCAGGGCGAGCAGCGGCGCAGACAGCAGCAGGGCGAGCCGGGACGTCCGTGGTCGTGTCATGTGGCGGGCTCCTCGCACGCGGGATGGGCGCCGTCCGTGGCCGGTGTGATGGCGGTCACGCAGCGCAGGCGAACGTAACGACGACGCGACGTCGCGGTCAAGGCGCGAGGACCCGCTCGCCGCTGCCGGCCGGCCGTCCTGAGCAGGGCCGGGGCGTCTTCGCGGAGGGCGGCCAGGTGTCACGCAGCGCAGCGACAACGGACCTGTACGTGACCGTCGAGGATGCCGATCTTTCCTGCGACGCAGGCACTTCGGTGTCTTCCCGGCACGAAAGTCCGGTGGTACGTTCGCGCAACCTCCGCACGTCCGCCGCACGACCGCGGACCCCGCGGCACCCCGACCAAGGAGCTGCACATGTCCAAGTTGAGCCGCCGAGGGTTCCTCGGCGCAACGGCAGGCGCCGGCGTCAGCGTCGCGGCCGCATCGGCGCTCGGCCCGCTCGCCGGGACCGCGCACGCCGCGCTCGGCGTCGCCTCCCCCGGCCGGGCCTCGAACAACCTCGGGCTGCAGCTGTTCAGCGTCCGCAACCTCATCAGCACCCTGGGCTTCCGCGCGGTGTTCGAGGAGCTGGCCCGCATCGGCTACAAGGAGGTCGAGTTCGCCGGCTACACCTCCCCCGCCTCCCCCGGCCTGACGACGGCCGACCTGCGCCGCCTGCTCGACGACAACGGCCTCACCGCGGTCGGCACGCACATCAGCCTGAACAACCTGCTGAACGCCGGTGCCCGCGAGACCGAGTACGCCCGCGCCCTCCAGCTGGGGATGAAGCACGTCGGCTCCGGCAGCGGCTTCGCCGGTACCACCGTCTCCGCCATCACGGCCGAGGCCGCGCGCTTCAACGAGGCCGGAGCGGCCGCCGCCGCTCAGGGGCTGAAGCTGTACTCGCACAACCACGACCTCGAGTTCGCCTTCACCGACGACGACAGCACGCGCCGGCGCATCGACGTCTTCCTGGCTGCGACCGACCCCAGCTACGTCTTCTGGGAGCTCGACATCCTCTGGGCCTACGCGGGCGCCCGGAAGTTCGCGACCGCCGGCGGCACGATCGGCGTCCCGCTGTCCAACGGCGGCTGGGGCTTCGACCCGGCCGACTACGTCGTCCGCAACCCCGGCCGCTTCCCGCTGTTCCACACCAAGGACGGCAACCCGACGCCCAGCCCGGCCCCGACCGGACGCGCGTACGTCCCCAGCGAGTTCGGCGCCGGCACCATCCCGTTCCGGACGTTCTTCGACAAGGTCGGCGCCAGCGCCTACCACCACCCGCTGTGGGAGCAGGACAACGCCCCCGAGACCCCCGCCGCCGCCGGTGGCGCCCTTGGCGCCGCGGCTCGCTCGTACGCGGGCCTGCACGCCGTCCGCACGCTGACCTGGCTGGACGAGCTGACCCAGATGGTCGCCAACTTCGGCGGCATGGGCCAGATCTCGCGCGGCGCCGAGGCGAGCCTCGGCAACCGCCTCGCCCGGGCCACCGCCCTCGTCGAGGCAGGCAGCGAGACGCGGGCGCTCGGCTACGTCGAGCAGTTCATGGACCGCGCGCAGAACCAGATCAAGGGCGACGCCGCCGACCTGGCCGTCCGCGACACGCTCCTGCACAACGCCCGCGCGCTGCGCGCGTGGCTCCTCGAGGCCGAGGACCGCGAGAACGGCGCCTGATCCACCCGCACCTGAACCACCGCACCTGATCAGGGCAACTGATCGACGGGCCCGGCAGCGCACGCTGCCGGGCCCGTCGTCGTCCCGGCAGTGCGCGCACCGCCCCGGACGCCGGCAGCTCAGGCCCACCGGGCCTGCAGACCGCGCAGCGTCGCCGCGGCGTTCTGCGCCCCGAAGCGGAAGAGCTCGAGCCCTTGGCCTGCAGCCCCGGCACGGTGCTGACGTCGAACACCTCGGTCACCCGGGCCGGGCCGACGGAGAGCAGCCAGCCGGTCAGGTGCCCAGCCGGTCAGGCGGTGAGCAGCCAGCGCAGGGCCTGGTCCAGGCCGAGCAGGACCGGGGCGGCGAGGACCGCGCCGGCCACCCCGACCCGGCGGGGCACCGCGACCTCGCGCACCGGACGGGGGGCGACGGCGGTGAGCAGCACTGGCCGGCGGGCCCCGCAGGACGGGCAGGTCTGCGCCGCGCGTCGCACCAGGAGGTCGCACTCGCGGCAGCGCACGTCTCCTCCGTCGGCTCGTCGTCCCGTTGGTCTCGTCCAGAGACCAGGCCACCAGGCGTCAGTGACCCCTGCACCCGTACCCGGACAACACCGCACGAACGCGAGACGACGTCAACGCTGCGCCGCGCGTCGGGGCGCCGCGCCGGACGCCGAGCGCAGGACTGGACATCGGCTCCGGGACGAGGACAGTGGCGCCCATGCCTCCGCCCGATGTGCGCAACCAGAGCCAGAAGCTCGCCGACGCGACCGCCTCCCACGAGCTGGAGATGCGGCGTGCCGCGCGGACCGTGCGCGCCTGCGTGCCGGAGTCCGCCGCGCAGCAGGAGCTCCTCGAGTGCCTCGGCCTCGTCGGCTCCGGCGGGCCGACGACCGGCTGAGCCGACGGCCGGCTGAGCCGACGACCGGCTGAGTCGACGACCGGCTGAGTCGACGGGGGGCGGCGGGGCCCGGCGTCAGCGTCCCGCGACCGCCGGGCGTCGACCGGGCACACGACCCGGACACCGTCCGCACGCTGTGCCGGGAGCCCGCCGACGGCGGGCCCCCGGCTCCGCCGCTACGGGTGCAGCAGCACCTTGGTGTAGCCGTCGACCCGGCGGTCGAACTTGTCGTAGGCGTCCACGGCCTCGTCGAGCCCGACCTCGTGGCTGACGATGAAGCTCGGCGTCGCCCGTCCGGTCAGGATCAGGTCGCGCAGCTGCCGGTTGTAGCGCTTCACCGGCGCCTGGCCGGTGCCCATCGACTGGCCCTTGGTGAAGAAGGTGCCGTACTGGAAGCCGACCCGGTCGGCCTTGGTCGGCGGGTCCACGCCCGGGTCCTGCGGCACGTAGACGCCGACGACGCCGATGCCGCCGGTGGTGCGGACGACGTTGACGAGGTTGTCGAGCGTCAGCTCGGGGTGCTCCTCGCCGGACGGGTCGTGCGCCTGGAAGCCGACCGCCTCGACGCCGCGGTCCGGGCCGAGCCCGCCGGTGAGGTCGAGGATCTGCTCGACCGGGTCGCCCTCGGAGAAGTCGACCGCGGTGGCGCCGATCGAGGTGGCGAGGGCGAGCCGGTCGGCCTGCTGGTCGACGACGAAGACCTCGGACGCACCCTGCAGGAACGCGCTGTGCGCCGCCATGAGCCCGACCGGGCCGGCGCCGAACACGGCGACGCGGTCGCCGGGCTGCATCCCCGACAGCACGACACCGTGCCAGCCGGTCGGGAAGATGTCCGACAGCATCGTGAAGTCGTTCTCGTGCTCGGTGCCCTCGGGCAGCTCGAGCAGGTTGAAGTCGGCGTGCGGCACGCGCAGGTACTCGGCCTGCCCGCCGTCGTACGGGCCCATGTTGGCGTAGCCGTAGGCCGCGCCGTCCATGCCCTCGGTCGGGTTCATGCGCGTGCAGAACGAGCTCCAGCCGCTGGTGCAGTTGCGGCACGCGCCGCAGCCGATGTTGAACGGCACGGACACGCGGTCGCCGACCTTGATCCGGCTCACGCCGGGGCCGACCTCCTGCACCACGCCCATGTTCTCGTGGCCGAGCACCTTGCCCTCCTCGACGGAGGTGCGGCCCTCGTACATGTGCAGGTCGGACCCGCAGATGTTCGTGGTGGTGATGCGGACGACGGCGTCGGTCGGCTCGACGACGCGGGCGTCGGGGACCTCCTCGACGGCGACCTGCTTGGTCCCGCGGTAGACGACGGCCTTCATCGCCGGCCTCCGCAGGTCGGGGTCTGCACGGGGTTCGGGCGGGACGGGTGCACGGTTCCTCCACAGCGGTCGGTCATGGTCGGCACGGTCCTGCCCCGGACGTCGGCGTCCACCCGTGACGGCGCGCACGTCCGAGGCCCCGGACGTCGCGTCCCCCGCCGGTCGCTGCGGGCCACGCGCAGGGCGCCGGGTAGCCGCACGGTCCGGCCGGGCAGGGACCCCTCGTGAGCCTCGCCTACCGCAACCCCGTCCACGACGGCTACTTCGCCGACCCCTTCGTCATGCACGCCCCGGCGTCCGGGAGCCGCTACGTCGCCATCGGCACCGGCTCGGTCCAGGGCGACCGCGCTTTCGAGGTGCTGCGGTCCGACGACCTCGTGCACTGGCGCTCGGTCGGCGGCGCCCTCGAGCGGCCGCAGGGCTGCGGCAGCGACTACTGGGCCCCCGAGGTCGCCGAGCAGGACGGGCGCTGGTGGATGTACTACTCGTGCGGCGAGGGCGACGTCGGCCACTCGCTGCGCGTGGCCGTCGCCGACTCCCCCGTCGGCCCGTACGTCGACACCGGCGTCGACCTCACACCCGGTGAGCGCTTCGCGATCGACCCGCACCCGTTCCAGGACGACGACGGCAGCTGGTACCTGTTCTTCGCCCGCGACGTCCTGGAGGGCGACCGGGTCGGCACGATGCTGGCCGTCGCGCCCCTGGACGGGATGACGCGGCTGGCCGAGCCGGCGCGCACCGTCCTGACGCCGAGCGGCGACTGGCAGCTGTTCCTGCGGGACCGGGAGATGTACGGGCGCAGGTGGGACTGGCACACGCTCGAGGGCCCGTTCGTGCGGCGCCACGGGGGCCGGTACTGGTGCTTCTACTCGGCCGGCTCGTGGCTCGAGCCGACGTACGGCGTCGGCGTGGCCGTCGCCGACTCGCCGCTCGGGCCGTGGACGGCCGCCGCGGGCGGCCAGCCCATCATGGGCACCGTGCCGGGCAAGGTGGTCGGTCCCGGCCACAACAGCGTCGTGACCGCACCGGACGGCACCGACGTGATCGTCTACCACGCCTGGGACGTGGGGCAGACGGCGCGACGGATGTGCATCGACCCGCTCGTCTGGGGCGAGGACGGCCCTCGCGTCGACGGCCCGAGCTGGGAGCCGCGCGAGCTCTGAACGGCACGGCCGCTGACACACCCCCCGGACACGCGCACGGGGCCCCCCGGACGACGCTGTCCGAGGGGCCCCGTGCGGTCGGGGACTGCCGAGCTAGCTGACCTGCACCTGCATGAAGCCGGTGCCGGCCACGCTCTTCACGGTGATCTCCGTGCCGGTCTTCGGCACGTCGACGCCGTACCAGCCGGGCTCGTAGCGGCCCACGTGCGCGCCGGTGGCGGCGTGCTGGTCGGCGTTGGACCACCAGCTCCGCGCGTCGTCGAAGACCGGGACGGCGGGCCGCGACGGGATCGTCGTGGGCCGGCCGTCCTTGTGCACCGTGATCGACGTCGTCGGCTCCAGCCCGAAGGTGGAGTCGTAGGACAGGATGCGCGGACGCAGCAGGTGGCCGTCGTAGGAGTGGTCGAAGCTCGGGTGGGCGTCGACCGGCAGGAGCAGCCCCTTGCCCGGGTGCTCGCCGACGTTGTTGTCGCTCTGCGAGGTGTCCCAGTAGTTGATGAGCAGGCCGTTCTCGTACGGGTGCGTCTCGACGAGGTCGGGACGGGTGTTCGTGAAGCCGAAGTTGTACGCCGTGCGCAGCGAGCGGTCGTACCCGATGTACTGGCGGTTCTCGGCGATGTAGTAGTTCGGGTACCGCAGCTGCTCGCTGCCGGTCGTGGTCCGGAAGCCCTGCAGCGTCCAGCCCTGCTCGCCCTGCTCAGCCGTGCCGACCTTCGTCCCGCCGACCGTGATCTCGTCGACCTGGAACCCGGGACGCACGACGGCGCCGTCGGTCTGGTACCGGAAGCGGATGCTGGTCGTGCCCGCCGGCAGGGTCGCCGTCAGCGTCGTCCAGGCCGCCTGCACGCCGGTCAGGCCGGTCTGGCTCGCGTTGAAGCCGCTCGCGTCGTCGGCGCCGTCGGACAGGTTGGTGAGGACGGGCGTCCAGGTGGTGCCGTTCGCGGAGGCCTCGAGGAAGGCGTAGTCCCAGTCCTCCTCGATGTCGTAGCGGACCTGCGCCGTGAGCGGCCCCCCACCGCTGACGCTGCGCGTCATGGTGGTGTTCAGGTCGTCGTCGGCGCCGCTGAAGAAGTACCTGCTGCCGCAGGTGGCGCAGGGCGCACCGAGCTCGAGCGGGACGACCTTCTCCGGCAGGACGGTGATGAGGGCCTGGGCCTGCTTGCTGGCCGAGATGGCCGGCGCCAGGCGGTGGTTCGACCGCTGCCCCGCCCGGGCCGTCTCGTAGTCGAGCCAGCCGAGCTGCAGCTTCTCCCAGGTGCCCATGTCGACCGGTGCGTCGCCGATGCCGTCGGGGCTGCCGTCGCCGATGTTGGCGCCGGAGGACATCAGCGACCAGAACGCGGTGCTGTTCTCCGCTCCACCGGTGTTGCCGGAGGTGTCGTAGAGGTCCGGCAGGCCGAGGTCGTGGCCGAACTCGTGCGCGAAGACGCCGAGGCCGCCGTTCTCGGGCTGGATGGTGTAGTCGCCGACCCACAGGCCGGTCGGGTTGTTCGGGATGCTCTGGCCGGCGTCGACCAGGCCGCTGCCGATGTTCACGCCGGTCTCGCCGAAGGGACCGCCCGCCTGCACGGCGGCGTAGGAGCGGTGGCTCCAGATCGCGTCCTCGCCGTAGACCGGGTCGGCCGACGCCTCGTCGCCGCCCGCGTGGACGATCTGGAAGTGGTCGATGAAGCCGTCGGGCTCCGTGAAGTCGCCGTCACCGTCGAGGTCGTAGCGGTCCTGGACGTCGAAGTCCGCGAGGTAGGCCTTGATCTGGTCCATGGTCCGGCCGCTCTTGAGCTGGCCGTCGACCCAGAAGGCGAGGGCGTCGCGGATGAGCAGGCGGGTGGTGCCGCAGACGATGTCGCCGCAGTAGTTGCGGCCGTAGCGGGCCTGGTTGAAGGGGACCTTGACCCACGCGGTCGTGTCGCCCTCGACCGAGTAGCGGCCGGACGACTGCGCCTCGTAGTACCGCGCCATCCGGTTGAAGTACATGTCCTCGTAGTGGGCCTGGCTGTAGTCGCTCTTCCAGAGGGTGCTGTTGTCGACCGCGCGGTCCGGCGCGGGGATCTGGTTGTGCATCGGGCCGGAGAACGTCTGCGCCGGCGTGGCGCGGGTGTCGGGCACGAGGTCCGGGTAGCTGGGGTGGCGCGCGTCGCCGAACTCCGCCAGCACGACGAAGATCTTGTCGGTGCTCTCACGGGCGAGCTGCACGTACTGGCCCGGAGCGACCTTCACGACCTTGTCCTTGCCGACGGGCTTGGCCTTGCCGGCGAGCACCTCGTCGAGCGCGCGCTGACGCAGCCCGTCCTGCTTCACCTGCTGGGGACCGCGCAGGTCGTGCGACTTGGACAGGTCCTTCTCGGCCTTGGGCTTGGCCGGTGGTGCTGCCAGGGCGGTACCGGCGGACGTCACGAGGCCTGCGGTCAGCAGGCTCCCCGTGGCGACGGCAGCGACGGCGGCCCGGAGGCCCCGACGCGTGACTGACTGGGACAAGGGTTCCCTCTCGTCATGGAGGAGCGACGGCCGGACACCCGGCCGCCGCCCGCGGATGCGGACATGGAAACCCATGTCGGGACGATCCGCTGCGATCGTTACCGGAGCGCGACCTGGCGGCGCTCCGGGACGGTCGATCCGTCACGTGAGGTGGCTCTCCCAGCACGGAGCGTCGCAACGCCGGTACGAGCGGCATCTCGGCGGACGGCGACGGGCGCACGAGTCAGCGCCTCCGGACGAGCCGGAGGCGTGCGGCGGCCGACGCGCGGCCGTCCGCTGACGAGGGCTAGGAGCTGCTGCGCTGCAGGGCGGCGTCGATCTGCTCGTCGGCCCGCTCGAGCGCGTCCTCGAGCTGCTGCTCGGCGCCGGGCTCGTGCGCCTCGACGGCCTCGATCGCGCGGGACACGTCGATCATGATATGCCGGTCGACGACCTTGATGCGCTCGCGCGCCTGCTCGCCGACCAGGCCGTAGGCCGTGCCCAGCTCCCGCTCGTGGGTGTCGAGCAGCTGCCAGCCCTCCCACGTCGTGTAGTCGACGCCGCGGCTGCCGAGGAACTCGAGGACCGCCGCCGGGTCGGGCTCGGCCGCCCGAGGCATGGTCGGGAGGTCCTCGAGCATCGAGCCGACGGTCTCGATGGCGTCGCCCTTGGTGTGGCCGATGAGCCCGACCGGGCCGCGCTTGACCCAGCCGTTGACGTAGACGCCGGGCAGCGGCGCGCCGTCGAGGTCGAGGACCCGTCCCGCGGCGTGCGGCACGACGTGGTTGCGGCTGTCCCAGGGCAGTCCGGGCAGCTCGGTGGAGCGGTAGCCGACGCAGCGGTAGACCGCCTGCACCGGCCAGTCGCGCACGGCGCCGGTGCCCCGGACGTTGCCGTCACCGGTCAGCTCGGTGCGCTCGGTGCGGAACGCCTCGACCCTGCCGTCGCCGACGACCTCGACGGGCGACTCGAAGAAGTGCAGCCACAGCTTGCGGGGCCGCTCGCCCTCGCCCTTGTCGGCCGTGCGCATGGCGTACTTCTCGAGCTCGCGCACGACCAGCTTGGTCTGGTTGTCGCTGTGAATGGCCTGGACGCTGCCGTCGTCGTACTCGATGTCCTCGGGGTTCACGAGCACCTCGACGTTCGGCGAGTGGTCGAGCTCGCGCAGCTCGAGCGGCGTGAACTTCGCCTGGGCCGGGCCGCGCCGGGCGAAGACGTGGACCTCCTTGACCGGGCTGGCGGCCAGACCCGCGTAGACGTTGTCGGGGATCTCGGTAACGAGCAGCTCGTCGGCGGTCTTGGAGAGCATGCGGGCGACGTCGAGGCCGACGTTGCCGGCGCCGACGACGGCGATCGACTCGGCCTCGAGCGGCCAGTCGCGCGGCACGTCGGGGTGGCCGTCGAACCAGGAGACGAACTCCGCGCCGCCGAAGCTGCCCGGCAGGTCGATGCCCGGGACGTCGAGGTCGCGGTCCTTCTCGGCGCCGGTGGTGAACACGACGGCGTCGTAGTAGCGGCGCAGGTCGTCGAGCTTCACGTCGACGCCGTACTCGACGTTGCCGAGCAGGCGCACCTGCGGCTTGGACAGCACCTGGTGCAGCGCCTTGACGATGCCCTTGATGCGGGGGTGGTCCGGCGCGACGCCGTAGCGGATGAGCCCGAACGGTGCGGGCTGGCGCTCGTACAGGTCGATCGACACGTCGGTGTCGGACTTCATCAGCACGTCGGCGGCGTAGATGCCGGCGGGACCTGCACCGACGATCGCGACGCGCAGCGGACGCTCGCTGGTCTCCAGGTCGGGCACAGCGACTCACCTCGTCTTCGGAACCGGGACGGCAGGGCGTGGCCTGCGCTTCTCCCGGGGCAACCTCCCGGGCGCCCTCCAGTGTTCCAGCGGACGGCTCGGCGGCCTGTCGGGCGCCCGTGACCTCGGTCACGGACGGCCGGGGACGGCTACGGCAGGCGGACCAGCCGCACGGACGGCGTGCGGTAGACGTCGCGGACGACGACGCGCCCCAGCGTGACGCTGGCGTCGACCATCGTGCCGCCGCCGAGGTGGACGCCGAGGTGGGTGGCGGGTGCGTTGTAGACGACGAGGTCGCCGACCCGGGCGTCGGCGAGCGCGACCGTCCGCCCGAGGGCCACGATCGCCTGCCGGCTCGTGGGCAGGCGCCGGCCGTCGGCGGTGCGCCAGGCGGCGCGCACGAGCGACACGTCGTCCCAGGTGGTCGCCCCGCGCTGCGCGCGCGCCGCGGCCGCGGCGCGCAGAGCCACGGCGGAGGAGGGGCGCGCCTGACGGGCGGGCAGCCCGGCCAGCGGGACCAGTGCCATGCGGCGGGGTGCGGCCGTCGTGGCGGGCCGGCGCACGGCGGAGCGGGAGGAGGCGGTGGGCTGCGCAGCGGACGGC
>CAXTFU010000150.1:0-3015 GCA_964243385.1 uncultured bacterium
CGGCCGGGCCGCCCGCGGCCGGGCCGCCCGCGTCGGAGCCCGCGAGCAGCGCCGCCGCCTCGCGGTCGAGCGCCGCGTCGGCCAGGTCGGGGTCGAGCATCTCGGCCGTCACGCTGGACTCGGTGTCGGGGATGCCGAGGTCGGCGGCGCGCTTGTCGGCCATGGCGAGCAGCCGCCGGATGCGGCCGGCCACGGCGTCCTTGGTCATCGGCGGGTCGGCCAGCGCGCCGAGCTCCTCGAGCGAGGCGTTGGCGTGCTCGCGCCGCAGGCGCCCGGCGACCAGCAGGTGTTCGGGGGCGTCGTCGCCCAGGATGAGCAGCGCGCGCTCGACGCGCGCACCGGCGGCGACGGCCGCGCGGGCCGAGCGGCGCAGGTTGGCGTCGTCGAAGTTCGCCAGGCGGTTCGCCGTCGCGCGCACCTCGCGGCGCATCCGGCGGTCCTCCCACGCCAGGACGGCCTCGTGGGCGCCGAGCCGGGTGAGCAGCACGCTGATGGCGTCGCCGTCGCGGACGACCACGCGGTCGACGCCCCGCACCTCGCGCGCCTTCGCCACGACGCCGAGCCGGCGGGCCGCACCGACCAGGGCGAGCGCCGCCTCCGGACCGGGGCAGGTGATCTCGAGCGAGCACGAGCGCCCGGGCTCGGTGAGCGAGCCGTGCGCGAGGAACGCCCCGCGCCAGGCCGCAGCGGCGTCGCAGGTGCCGCCGCTGACGACCTGCGGTGGCAGGCCGCGCACCGGCCGTCCGTTCGTGTCGACGAGACCGGCCTGCCGGGCCAGCCCGTCGCCGTCCTTGGACACCCGCACGACGTAGCGGTTGCCCTTGCGCAGGCCACCCGCCGCGACGACGTGCACGTCGCTGGCGTGGCCGTAGACCTCCGCCAGCTCCTTGCGCAGGCGCCGGGCGGTGGAGCCGGTGTCGAGCTCGGCCTCCACCACGATGCGCGTCGGGCCGGGACGCCCGTCGGCCGGCCCGACGAGGTGCAGCCCGCCGGCGAAGCGCAGCAGCGCCGAGATCTCCGCCTTGCGGCAGCAGGGTCGGGTCACCGAGAGCCGGGAGAGCTCGTCCTTGACCGCTGCTGTCATCGCCATGCGTCGTCCTCCGGGAGCCTGCGGGTGGTGCACGCCGTGGGGGCCGTGCTCGAAGCCGTGCGGGACTGCGGCGCCGCACCGGAGGAGCTCCGGTGGTGGCGCTTCGTGCTGCTGTGCCTACAGCGAGTATCACTGGTGCCGGTGTCGCGCCGGTGTCGTGGCGTCCCGCCGTCGTGCACCGGGCCGTCGTTCACCGGGCCGTCGTCCACCTGGCCGTCGTGCACCGGGCCGTCGTTCACCTGGCCGTCGTTCACCTGGCGGTCCGCTCGGCGGCCAGCACGCCCGCGTAGGCGGCGGCGAGCCGGTCGGGCGCGTGCCGGGGCGTCCCGTCGCCGCGGGCGACGGGGGCCAGGACGAGCTGCGCCCCGGCGGCCTCGACGGCCGCCGCGAGGCCGCGCGCGTCGACGACCGCCGCCTCGTCGGCGAGCACGACGTCCAGGGCCAGCTCGGGCGCGTGCGCGAGCAGGACCTCGAGGTGGGCCTCGGGCGTGAAGCCGTCGGTCTCCCCCACCTGCTCGGCGAGGTTGAGGCAGACCAGCCGGCGGGCGGGGCTGCTGACGAGCGCCGCCCGCAGGTCGGGCACGAGCAGGTGCGGCAGGACGCTCGTGAACCACGAGCCCGGCCCGAAGACGATCCAGTCGGCCTCGTGCACGGCGCGCACCGACTCGACGCAGGCCGGCGGGTCCTGCGGGCGCAGGTGCACGCCGACCACCCGGCCCGGGGTGGTGGCGACGGCCACCTGCCCGACGACCTGGCGGACGGCGGACGGGTCGTCCGGGTCGAGCCCGACGACGTCGGCGGCGATCTCGAGCGGCGCGGCGCTCATCGGCAGGACCCGTCCAACGGCCCCGAGCAGCTGCGCGGTCAGGTCGAGCGCCTCGACCGGGTCGCCGGTGCACTCGGTGAGGCCGGCCAGCACGAGGTTGCCGACGGCGTGCCCGGCCAGCGGGCCGTCACCGCCGAACCGGTGCTGGAGCAGCGTCGTCCAGGTGCGGCCCCAGGCGTCGTCGCCGGACAGCGCTGCCAGCGCCATCCGCAGGTCGCCGGGCGGCAGCTGCCCGAGCTCGGCCCGCAGCCGGCCGCTCGAGCCGCCGTCGTCCGCGACGGTCACGACGGCGGTCAGGTGCGGCGTGACCCGGCGCAGCGCCTGCAGCGAGGCGGCCAGCCCGTGGCCGCCGCCGAGGGCGACGACGCGCGGCCCGTCCACCGGCACGACGGCGCCGCTCGCGTCGGCGCTCACTCGCGGCCCAGGTCGCGGTGGACCAGCTGGACGTCGACGCCCTCGCCGGCCAGGCGCTCGGCGAGCTGCTCGGTCATCGCGACGCTGCGGTGCTTGCCGCCGGTGCAGCCCACCGCGACGAGCGCGTACCGCTTGCCCTCGCGGGCGTAGCCGTCGAACACCAGGCGCAGCAGGCCCTCGTACCGGTCGAGGAACTCGTTGGCGCCGTCCTGCGCGAGGACGTAGTCGCGCACCGCCGCGTCGCGGCCCGTGTGCGGACGCAGCTCGGGGACCCAGTGCGGGTTCGGCAGGAAGCGGACGTCGGCGACGAGGTCGGCGTCGACGGGCAGCCCGTACTTGAACCCGAACGACAGCACGGTGAGGTGCAGCCCCGGGGCGTCGCCGCCCTCGCCGAACGCCGCCGTGACCTTGCCGCGCAGCTCGTGGACGTTCAGCGAGGTGCTGTCCAGGACCAGGTCGGCGCTGCCGCGCAGGTCGCGCAGCAGCTCCTTCTCGCGCAGGATCCCGTCGACCAGCCGGCCGTCGCCCTGCAGCGGGTGCGGGCGACGCACGCTCTCGAACCGGCGGACGAGGGCGTCGTCGGCCGCCTCGAGGAACAGCACGCGCGGGCGCACGCCGAGCCGTCCGATCTCGTCCAGCGCCGTGCGCAGGTCGGACGAGAACGCGCGGGACCGCACGTCGACGA
>CAXTFU010000150.1:3025-7005 GCA_964243385.1 uncultured bacterium
GATCTTGCCGACGGCGCCCTGCGAGCGGCTGCCGAGGTCGACCATCGTCGGCAGCAGCGAGGGCGGGAGGTTGTCGACGACGAACCAGCCGAGGTCCTCGAGGCACTTGGCGGCCGTCGAGCGGCCGGCGCCGGACAGCCCGGTGACGACCACCAGCTGCAGGCCGGTCGCTCCCGCGTGCGGGGTCGTCATGCGACCACCTCCCCGGTGACGGGGTCGAAGGCCGGCACGACGTCGTCGGCCGGGACCGCGCCGGCCACCGCGGGGGCACCGACGGCGGCCAGCACGGCCTCGGCGGTGCGCCGACCGATGCCCGGCACCTCGACGACCTCCTCGACCGTCGCGGCCTTGAGCCGCTTCAGCGAGCCGAAGTGCCGCAGCAGGGCCTTGCGCCGGGTCTCCCCGAGGCCGGGGACGCCGTCGAGCGCCGAGGCGGTCATGCTCTTGGAGCGCTTCTGGCGGTGGTAGGCGATGGCGAAGCGGTGCGCCTCGTCGCGCACGCGCTGCAGCAGGTACAGCCCCTCGCTCGTGCGCGGCAGGATGACCGGGTCGTCCTGGCCGGGCACCCAGACCTCCTCGAGCCGCTTGGCGAGGCCGACGAGCGCCACGTCGTCGATGCCCAGCTCGTCCAGGGCCGCCTGCGCCGCGGCGACCTGCGGGGCGCCGCCGTCGACCACGACGAGCTGCGGCGGGTAGGCGAAGCGGCGGGGACGTCCGGTCTCCGGGTCGCGGAAGGCGTCCGCCTCCGGCCGCGGGGCGCTGCCGCCCGCGTCGACGGTCGCCGCCTCGGCGTCCAGGTGGCCGTCCTCGACGTCGAGCTGGCCGGTGGTGCTGCGCTCGTCCAGGTAGCGGCTGAACCGGCGGCGGATCACCTCGCGCATCGAGGCGGTGTCGTCGTTGCCGTCGTGCCCGCGCACGGCGAAGCGCCGGTACTCGCTCTTGCGGGCGAGCCCGTCCTCGAAGACGACCATCGAGGCGACGGTGTTGGTGCCCTGCACGTGCGAGACGTCGAAGCACTCGATGCGCAGCGGCGCCTCGGCGAGCTCGAGCGCGTCCTGCAGCTCGGAGAGCGCGAGCGAGCGGGCGGTGAGGTCGCTCGCGCGCTTGGTCTTGTGCAGGGCGAAGGCCTGGGTGGCGTTGCGCTCGACGGTCTCGAGCAGGGCCCGCTTGTCGCCCCGCTGCGGCACCCGGATCTGCACGTTCGTGCCGCGCAGGTCGCACAGCCACGACTGCAGGACCTCGAGGTCCGGCGGCAGCGCGGGCACGAGCACCTCGCGCGGCACGTCGTCGGCCGAGCGGACGGTGACGCCCGCGCCGGGGACCATCCGGCGGTCGACCGCGAGCTCGGCGTCGTCGTCGGGGTCGTCGCCGTACGCCTGAGCGAGGAACTGCCCGACGAGCTCGCCGGTCGTGAGCTCCTCGACCTTGTCGACGACGTAGCCGCGCTGCCCGCGCACGCGTCCGCCCCGGACGTGGAACACCTGGACGGCGGCCTCGAGCTGGTCCTCGGCGACCGCGATGACGTCGGCGTCGGTGCCGTCGGCGAGCACGACCGCCTGCTTCTCGGTGGCCCGGGTCAGCGCGCCGATGTCGTCGCGGAGCCGGGCCGCGCGCTCGTAGTCCTGCGCGGCGGCCGCGTCGGCCATCTGGCGCTCGAGCCGCTTCACGAAGCGCCCGGACTGACCCGCCATGAAGTCGCAGAAGTCGTCGACGATCGCCCGGTGCTCGTCCTGGTCGACCTTGCCGACGCACGGCGCCGAGCACTTGTCGATGTAGCCGAGCAGGCACGGACGGCCGACCTGGCCGGCGCGGGTGAAGACGCCGTTGGAGCAGGTCCGGGCCGGGAACACGCGCAGCAGCAGGTCGAGCGTCTCGCGGATCGCCCACGCGTGGGCGTACGGCCCGAAGTAGCGCACGCCCTTCTTCTTCGGGCCGCGCATGACCTGCAGCCGCGGGAAGTCCTCGTGCAGCGTCACGGCCAGCGACGGGTAGCTCTTGTCGTCGCGGTACTTGACGTTGAAGCGGGGGTCGTACTCCTTGATCCACGAGTACTCGAGCTGCAGCGCCTCGACCTCGGTCTGCACGACCGTCCACTCGACCGACGCTGCCGTGGTCACCATCTGCCGGGTGCGCGGGTGCAGCGCGGAGAGGTCCGCGAAGTAGCTGTTGAGGCGCTGGCGAAGGCTCTTGGCCTTGCCGACGTAGACGACCCGCCCGGTCGCGTCGCGGAACTTGTAGACGCCTGCCGAGGTCGGGATGCTGCCGGTCGCCGGACGGTACGACGACGGGTCTGCCACGGGGTCGAGCCTACGTCGCGGCGGTCCCGACGGACCCGATCCGGGGCAGTCGATCGAGGGCCCGACCGCCGCTGCAGCGCCCGGCGGGCGTGACCCCCGGAGTCGCTGCCCGGACCGGTCGGTGCCACATTGGGCCCGTGACGTCCGCCCCGATCTCCGTCGAGGTGGTCATCGACGACGGCGGCTCGACCGGCCGCGGGCGGATGACCGTCTTGACGCTGCTGTGGCGCGCGGACGACCCGCTCGCGGTCGAGCTCCTGCTCACCGCCCAGCCCGACCACCCCGCCCTGCCGCGCGGGCGCTGGATCGTGCTGCGCGACTTCCTGCGCTACGGGCTGGACGAGCCGACCGGCGACGGCGAGGTCCGCATCCGCCCCGACGACGAGCGCGACCGGGTCTGGCTCGAGCTCGCGCGTCCCGGCCGGGCGGCGTGCGTCTCGGTCCCCCGGAGCACGGCCCGCGACTTCCTCGAGCGCACCGAGGCCGCCGTCCCGAGCGGCAGCGAGCGGAGCGAGCACGCCATCGACGAGCTGCTCGCGCGGCTGCTCGGCGCGCAGCCCCCCGGCACCTGAGCGGGGGCGCGGGCTGCTGCGGGAGGCTGCGGGAGGCTGCGGGAGGCTGCGGGAGGCTGCGGGAGGCTGCGGGACGGGGGTCGCGCAGCCGCGCCCGGCTGCTCACCCGTCGCCGCGGCCGAGGTCGGTGTCGGCATCGGCCGGCGTTGGCGTCGGTGTGCCTCGGGTGACCTGCGCCGCGCCACGGCGACCGCGACGCACACGTCGTGATCGCGGAGATGGCCGCTGCACGCGCCACGAGTCGCCAGGCGCGTCGCAGGCGATCAGGACGTGTGCCGAACGACTGGACACGTGCCGGACGGCCGGACGTGTGCCGGACGGCCGCACGTGTGCCGGACGACGCTGGACGGTCGACGTCGGGGTCGGTGAGCCTCGGGTGACCTGCGCCGCGCCACGGCGACCGCGACGCACACGTCGTGATCACGGAAGTGGCCGCTGCACGCGCCGCGAGTCGCCAGGAGCGTCGCAGGTGATCAGGACGTGTGCCGAACGACCGGACACGTGCCGGACGGCCGCACGTGTGCCGGACGGCGCACGTGTGCCGGACGGGCGATCCGGCCCGAGCACTGCACGGCGGAGCGGCCGAGGCACGCGCAGCTGCTGCCCGTTGCCGTCCATGGACTCTCTTGTCCAGGTGCTGAGCCTGCGGGGCGGGCCCCGATCCGGGAGACGAGTCCGTGATCGCCGTCCTCGCGGCCGGCACGAGTGCGCCCAGCGCGGCCCGCAGGAGCGCGGTCAGCGCGGCAGCAGGAGCGCGGTCAGCGCGGCCGGGTCATGGCTCACGACCTCCCCTGGGCGGGTGGGCACTGCGCCACCGTGACCGCTACGCACACGTCGCGATCGCCAGGCCGCGCGAGGCCGGGAGCTGCACGCCGCGCAGGTCGCGCTGGACGCCGCGGACGATCATGAGGTGTGCGGGACGGTGGAGCCACGGGCCGAGGGCTGGCACGGCGGCGGCAGGCACGTAGACGGCCCGTCGCAGCGCCCCCACCGAAGTCGGTCGCCGATCGTGGACGCCCCAGCCGACCGCTGCGCGTGCCCAGCGTCGAGAACGGGCGACGACCCGACGACCCGACGACCCGACGACCCGACGACCCGACGACCCGACGAC
>CAXTFU010000150.1:7105-11361 GCA_964243385.1 uncultured bacterium
CCCGACGACCCGACGACCCGACGACCCGACGACCCGACGACCCGACGACCCGACGGCGCGGGGCGCGACGGCGCGGGGCGCGCGGCGCGGGGACCCGGGACGCGGGGACCCGACGCGGGGACCCGACGCGGGGACCCGGGACGCGGGGACCCGGGACGCGGGGACCCGGGACGCGGGGACTGGAGACGGAGAAGCGGGGACTGGAGACGGAGAAGCGGGGACCCGACGACGCGGGGACGCCGGGGCAGCCCGAGCCGCCCGGCCCCGGGTCCGGGGAGCGGGCGGCTCGGGCGTCGGGTCAGGCGGGGGCGGCTGACTTGGCGCGGGCAGCGACGGGCTTGCCGTTGGCCGCGCCCTGTGCCGCTCCGCCGTTCGCAGCACCCTTGGCCGCAGCGCCCTTCGCCGCGGCACCCTTGGCCGCAGCGCCCTTGGCGGGAGGGGTGCGGGCCGCGCTGCGGGACTTCACGTCGGCCGGGGCGGGGGGCTCGCCCGCGGGCGAGCGGTGGCCCGTCGGGCCACGGCCGGCCAGGATCTCGGCCAGGAACCGCCCGGTGTGCGACGCCGCGACGCCGGCCACGTGCTCGGGGGTGCCCTGGGCGACGACGGTGCCGCCGCCGGAGCCGCCCTCGGGGCCCATGTCGATCACCCAGTCGGCCGTCTTGATGACGTCGAGGTTGTGCTCGATGACGACGACCGAGTTGCCCTGGTCGACGAGCCGGCCGAGGACGCCGAGCAGCTTGTTGATGTCCTCGAAGTGCAGGCCGGTCGTCGGCTCGTCGAGCACGTAGATCGTCCGACCGGTCTGCCGCTTCTGCAGCTCGGACGCGAGCTTCACGCGCTGCGCCTCGCCGCCGGACAGGGTGGGCGCCGGCTGGCCGAGCCGGACGTAGCCGAGTCCGACCTCGACGAGCGTCTGCAGGTGCCGCCGGATCGCGGGGACGGCCTCGAAGAACTCGGCGGCCTCCTCGATCGGCATGTCGAGGATCTCGGAGATCGACTTGCCCTTGAAGTGCACCTCGAGCGTCTCGCGGTTGTAGCGCGCACCGTGGCAGACCTCGCACGGGACGTAGACGTCCGGCAGGAAGTTCATCTCGATCTTGATCGTGCCGTCGCCGGAGCACGCCTCGCAGCGGCCGCCCTTGACGTTGAACGAGAAGCGTCCGGGCAGGTAGCCGCGGACCTTGGCCTCCGTCGTCTCGGCGAACAGCTTGCGCATGTGGTCGAACACGCCCGTGTAGGTCGCCGGGTTCGAGCGCGGGGTGCGACCGATCGGCGACTGGTCGACGCGCACGACCTTGTCGAGGTGCTCGAGGCCGGTGACGCGCGTGTGCCGTCCGGGGACCTCGCGGTTGCCGTTGAGCTGCTTGACGAGGACGGCGGCCAGGATGTCGTTCACGAGCGTCGACTTGCCGGAGCCGGACACGCCGGTCACGGCCACGAGCTGCCCGAGCGGGAACGAGACCGTGACGTCGCGCAGGTTGTGCTCGCGCGCGCCGACGACGGTGAGCTCGCGGCCCTTGGTCCGGGGACGGCGCACCGCCGGGAGGGCGATCTCGCGCCGGCCGGACAGGTACATCCCGGTGATGGAGTCCTCGGAGGCGAGCAGGTCCTCGACCGAGCCGGACACCACGACCTGCCCACCGTGCTCACCGGCGCCGGGGCCGATGTCGACGACCCAGTCGGCGGTCTGGATCGTGTCCTCGTCGTGCTCGACGACGATGAGCGTGTTGCCGAGGGCCTTGAGCCGCAGCAGCGTGTCGATGAGGCGGCGGTTGTCGCGCTGGTGCAGCCCGATCGACGGCTCGTCGAGGACGTAGAGCACGCCGACGAGCCCGGAGCCGATCTGGGTGGCCAGCCGGATGCGCTGCGCCTCGCCGCCGGCGAGCGTGCCGGCGGCGCGGTCGAGCGACAGGTAGTCCAGGCCGACGTCGAGCAGGAACCCGAGCCGGGCGTTGACCTCCTTGACCACGCGCTCGGCGATGACCGTCTGCCGGGCGTCGAGCTCGAGGTCGCGCAGGAACACGGCGCAGTCGGCGATCGACATGCCGGCGACCTCGGCGATGGACCGGTCGCCGAGGGTCACGGCCAGCACCTCGGGCTTGAGCCGGGCGCCCTGGCAGACGCCGCAGGGCACCTCGCGCATGTAGCCCTCGAAGCGCTCGCGGCTGGTGTCGCTCTCGGCCTCGGTGTGCCGCCGCTCGAGGAACGGGATGACGCCCTCGTAGGCGGTGTAGTAGCTGCGCTCGCGGCCGTACCGGTTGCGGTAGCGGACGTGCACCTCGGTCGGGTGGCCGTGCAGGACGGCCTTCTGCTGCCCGGAGGTGAGCTTCTTCCACGGCGTCTTCAGCGTGAAGCCGAGCGCGTCGCCGAGGGCCTGCACGAGGCGCCCGAAGTACTCGATGTTGTGGCCGCTGCTCCACGGCGCGATGACGCCCTGCTCGAAGCTCGCGTCCTCGTCGGTGATGACGAGCTCGGGGTCGACCTCCTTCTTGACCCCCAGCCCGTGGCACTCGGGGCACGCGCCGAAGGGGCTGTTGAACGAGAAGCTGCGGGGCTCGAGCTCCTCGAACGACAGGTCGTCGTAGAGGCAGGCGAGGTGCTCCGAGAAGGTGCGCTCGCGCTCGGAGTCGCCCTCGGGCAGGTCGACGAAGTCGAGCACGACCAGCCCGCCGCCGAGGCCGAGCGCGGTCTCGATCGAGTCGGTGAGCCGGCGCTTGGCCGACTCCTTCACCGTGAGGCGGTCGACGACCACCTCGATCGTGTGCTTCTCCTGCTTCTTGAGGGTCGGCGGCTCGGCCAGCGAGTGGACGGTGCCGTCGATGCGGGCGCGCGAGTAGCCCTTGGTCTGCAGGTCGGCGAACAGGTCGACGTACTCGCCCTTGCGCGCGCGCACCACCGGGGCCAGGACCTGGAAGCGGGTGCCCTCGTCGAGCTCGAGCACGCGGTCGACGATCTGGCTGGGCTGCTGGCGCGCGATGACCCGGCCGCACTTCGGGCAGTGCGGGGTGCCGGCGCGCGCGTAGAGCAGGCGCAGGTAGTCGTAGACCTCGGTGATCGTGCCGACCGTCGACCGCGGGTTGCGCGAGGTCGACTTCTGGTCGATGGAGACCGCCGGCGACAGGCCCTCGATGAAGTCGACGTCGGGCTTGTCCATCTGGCCGAGGAACTGGCGGGCGTACGCGGACAGCGACTCGACGTAGCGCCGCTGCCCCTCGGCGAAGATCGTGTCGAAGGCGAGGCTCGACTTCCCGGACCCGGACAGGCCGGTGAAGACGATGAGGGCGTCACGGGGCAGGTCGAGCGAGACGTCCTTGAGGTTGTGCTCACGCGCGCCGCGCACGACGAGGCGGTCGGCCATGGGGTCCTGTTCGGGGGGTTCGCAGCAGCCTGGAGAGGCCGGGGGTCGAGCCGGGAGGGAGGGGAAGCCCGGTCCCGGCAAGGCTAACGTCGCCCTCCGACAGTCTGCTTCCCGAGCGCACCGGCGGGCGCCGCACGCCTGCGCGGCGCGGCGTCCTGACGACAGGAGCCCCATGCCCGAGTCCTACACCGGAGCGGTCGTCGTCGGTGGTCCGGCCGACGTCCGCACCGCCGCCGGCCTGCGGATCACGAAGGTGGCGACCCCGCCGTTCGAGAACAACTGCTACCTGCTGCGCTGCACGGCCACGGGCGAGACGCTGCTCGTCGACGCGGCCGGCGACGCGCCGCTGCTGCTGCAGCTCGTCGGCGACGGACGGCTGGTGGGCGTCGTCGAGACGCACGGCCACTGGGACCACGTCCAGGCCCTCGCCGAGGTGCAGGAGGCGTCCGGCGCCCCCGTGCTGGTGCACCCGGGCGACGCCGGCATGCTGCCCGTCCCGGCCGACCGCCTGCTCGAGGACGGTGAGGAGGTCGTCGTCGGGCAGTGCCGGCTGACCGTCCTGCACCTCGAGGGCCACACGCCCGGCAGCGTCGCGCTGCTCTACGAGGGCGACGGCGAGCGGCCGCACCTGTGGAGCGGCGACAGCCTGTTTCCGGGCGGCCCGGGCAACACCGAGCAGGACGCCGAGCGCTTCGGCCTGCTCATGGACGACCTCGAGCGCAAGGTGTTCGGGCCACTGCCGGACCAGACCTGGGTCTACCCGGGCCACGGCAAGGACACGACCCTCGGCGCCGAGCGGCCGAGCCTGCCCGAGTGGCGGGCCCGGGGCTGGTAGCCGGGCCGGCTGGGTGGACGCGGGCGCACCGGACCGCGCCTCACGGCGGCTGCTCCGCCGGCT
>CAXTFU010000151.1:0-11336 GCA_964243385.1 uncultured bacterium
CCTGGGGCGGCCTGCGCGCCCGGCCGCTGCCGCCGCTGCCGACGCCCGACTGGGACGGCGACCGGCTGCGCTGGCTCGACGCCCTGCACGTCGCGCTGTCCGGCTCGCGCTGCACCGTGCGCCGCGGCGGACCGCACGACGCCTGGGACCTGCGCACCAGCGCCGGACCGCTGCTGCGCTGCCGGCTCACCACGGGACTGCGCTGGGGGAGCACCCCGGTGCTGGCCACCCGCGTCCGACCGCGGCTGCGGGCCGCCCTCGTCGTCCCGGCGCCGCTGCTCGGCCTGCTCGCGGGCCCCGGGCCCGCCGTCGTGCTCGCCGTCGTCCTGGCCGTCGGGGTGGCCCTCGAGCTGGCGCTCCTGCGCCGCCGGGTGGCCCGCGCCGTCGCCCGCAGCGCCGCGTCCCGACCGTCCGTCGCCGCGCGCGCTGCCGCCGGGGAGGCGTCATGAGGCAGTCCTTCCGCTCCCTCCCGCGGCTGCTGCCGTACGCACGGCCGCACCTGCGCCTGCTGTCGCTGTCCGCGGTGCTCATGGTCGCGGCGGTCGTCGCCAGCATCGGCGCGCCCTGGCCGCTGGCGCTGCTCGTCGACAGCGCGCTGGGCCACCGCCCCGCGCCGGGCTGGCTGCAGGCCGTGCACGTCGACACGCCCGCCCGGCTCGTCGGCGTCGCCGTGCTCGCCGGCATCGTCCTGGTCCTGGCGTCGAGCGGCCTCACCGTGCTCGACGAGTACGTCAACACGCGCATCAGTCAGAAGATGACGCTGGCCTACCGCAGCGACCTGTTCCGCCACGCCCTGCGCCTGCCGCTGAGCTACCACGACAACACCCGCCGCGGCGGGCTGATGTTCGTCATCAACCACCAGTCGGCGGCGATGGGCGAGATCACCGTCTCGCTGCTGCCGCTCGTGCAGAACGCCCTCACCGTCGTCGGCATGTTCTACGTCGCGTTCCGGCTCGAGCCGACCCTCGCGCTGCTGTCGCTCACCGTCGTGCCGTTCGTGTACGCCTCGACCGGCTGGTACGGCCGCTACGTCGAGCCGCGGCTGCGCAACGTGCAGAGCATGGAGACCGAGTCGCTGTCGATCGTGCACGAGGCGATGGCGATGGTCCGGGTGATCCTCACCTTCGGCCGCAACGCCTACGAGCACGACCGCTTCGCCCGCCAGGGCGAGACGGCCATCGCCGCCCGCGTCGCGCTCACCGTCCAGCAGACGATGTTCACCCTGGTGCTCAACCTCATCACCGCCCTCGGCACGGCGCTGGTGCTGTGGTTCGGCGCGCACCAGGTGATCGACCGGCAGCTGACGATCGGCGAGCTGCTCGTCGTGCTGGCCTACGTCGCGGCCGTCTACACCCCGCTGACGGTCATCAGCAGCACGCTGGCCTCGCTGCAGCTGCAGTTCATCGGCCTCGAGGCCGCGCTCGCCATCTCCGACGTCGAGATCGAGGTCGCCGACCGGCCCGGCGCGGTCGAGCTCGGCCGCGCGCAGGGCGAGGTCCGCTTCGAGGACGTCAGCTTCGACTACCCGGACCGGGAGGGCACCCTGCGCGACGTCAGCTTCACGGCCCTGCCGGGCGCGGTGGTCGGCCTCGTCGGCCCGACCGGCGCCGGCAAGTCGACGCTCGTCAGCATGCTGCCGCGCCTGGTCGACCCGGCGCACGGCCGGGTGCTGCTCGACGGCGTCGACCTGCGCGACCTGACCGTCGAGTCGGTGCGCCGCCAGTGCTCGATCGTGCTGCAGGAGCCGGTCCTGTTCACCGGCACGATCCTGGAGAACATCCGCTACGGCGACCTCGACGCGACCGACGAGCAGGTCCGGGCCGCGGCCCAGGCGGCCAACGCGCACGAGTTCATCAGCCGGCTGCCCGCCGGCTACGGCACCGTGCTCGGCGAGCGCGGCCAGACCCTGTCCGGCGGCGAGCGCCAGCGCGTCGCGATCGCCCGCGCGTTCCTGCGCGACGCCCCGCTGCTCATCCTCGACGAGCCCACCTCGTCGGTCGACTCGCGCACCGAGGCGGTCATCCTCGACGCGCTCGAGCGCCTCATGGCCGGACGGACGACCTTCATGATCGCGCACCGCCTGTCCACCGTCCGCCACGCGACGCAGATCCTCGTGCTGGAGGACGGCCGCCTCCTCGAGCAGGGCGGGCACGACGCGCTGCTGCGCGCCGGCGGCCTCTACGCCGAGATGGTCCACGCGCAGGACGCCCGCCCCACCGCGGTCGTCGAGGTCGGCACCTCGCAGGTCGCCGAGACCGGCGAGCTGGTCGAGGTCGAGCTGCTGCCGGACGCCGCGCCGGCCCCGCGGACCGCGCCCGCGCCCGGCCGCCGGCCGGTCGTGGTCGTGCTCGGGATGCTCACCAAGATGCCGGTCGCGGGCGTCGCCTGGCAGACCCTGCACTACCTCGCCGGCTTCGAGCGGCTGGGCTACGACACCTACTACGTCGAGGCGCACGGCCGCACCCCGTCGATGCTCATGCACTCCGACCGCGACGACGGGCCGGCCCTCGCGGCGGCCTACCTCGACCGCCTGCTGCGCCGCTTCGGCTTCGCCGGCCGCTGGGCCTACCAGGCCGTGCACAGCGACGAGCGGGTGCTGGGGATGTCGGCCTCGGAGCTGTCGGCGCTGTTCGCCCGCGCCGACCTGGTCGTCAACCTGCACGGCGGGACCGAGCCGCTGCCCGAGCACTCCGCGACCGGGCGCCTGGTCTACCTCGAGACCGACCCGGTGCAGCTGCAGGTCGAGCTGCACGACGGCCTGGAGAGCACCCGCGCGTTCCTGGACCCGCACGTCGCCTTCTTCACCTTCGGCGAGAACCTCGGCAGGGCCGGCTGCGGCCTGCCGGTGCCGGCGGGCTACGACTTCAAGCCCACCCGGCAGCCGGTCGTGCTCGACCTGTGGCCCGCGACGCCCCCGCCGGCCGGCGCCGCCTTCACCACCGTCGGCAACTGGCGCCAGGCCTGGCGCGAGGTCTCGCTCGACGGCCAGGTGTACGGCTGGAGCAAGCACACCGAGTTCGAGCAGCTGCTCGGGCTGCCCGGGCGCTGCCCGTCGGCGCGCGTCGAGCTCGCCCTGTCCAGCTGCACGGCCGAGGAGCAGGAGGCCCTGCGCCGCCGCGGCTTCGACGTCGTCCCTGCCCTGCCGCTGTCGGAGGACCTCGACCCGTACCGCGCCTACCTGGCCGGCAGCCTCGGCGAGCTCACCGCCGCCAAGGACCAGAACGTGCGGCTCAGGAGCGGCTGGTTCAGCGACCGCAGCGCCACCTACCTGGCCAGCGGACGACCCGTCATCACCCAGGACACCGGCTTCGGCCGGGTGCTGCCGACCGGCATCGGCCTGCACGCCTGGCGGACGCTGGACGACGCCGTCGCGGCCGTCGAGGCGGTGCTCGCCGACCCGCACGGGCAGTCGCGGGCCGCCCGCGAGATCGCCGAGGAGGCCTTCGACTCCGACACGGTGCTCGGCCGGCTGCTCGCCGAGCTCGGCCTGCCGGCCCGCGCCGCGGCGCCGCAGACGGCGCTCGGCGCCCTGCCCTCGCCCGCACCGGCTGCGCCCGCTGGTGCGGCTGTGCCAGCTGTGACCGGGCCGGCCCGTCCGGTCCTGCCGCACGACCTGCGCCTGGACGCGGTGTCCCGCCGTCCGCTCGTGCTGCCGGAGGCGACGGTGCGCACCGCCCGCACGCTGGACTACCCGCGTCCGCGGGTCGGCGTCGACGCGGCCGGGCCGGAGGTCAGCGTCGTCGTGGTCTGCCACGACGGGCTGCCGCTCACCCGCCTGTGCCTGGCCAGCCTGCTCGACGACCCGTCCGCCCCGGCGCTCGAGGTGCTCGTCGTCGACAACGCCTCGGCCGACGGCACGCGCGACGACGTGGCCGCGCTCGCCGCCGCCGACCCGCGCGTGCGGCTGCTGCCGCAGGACGCGAACCTGGGCTTCGCGGCCGGGGTGAACGTCGGGCTCGCCGCCGCGACCGGCGACGTCCTCGTGCTGCTCAACAACGACACGCTCGTGCCGCCCGGCGCGCTCGCCGGGCTGGTCCGGCACCTCGCCGACCCCGAGGTGGGCGCCGTCGGGCCGGTGACCAACCGGTGCGGCAACGAGGCCGAGATCGCTGTCACCTGGTCGACCTGGGGCGGGCTCGTGGCCGCGGCGCAGGACCGGGCCCGGCGCTTCGCCGGCCGGGTCTTCGACCTCCCGGTGCTCACGATGTTCTGCACCGCCTTCCGGCGCGACGTGCTCGAGCGCGTCGGGCCGCTCGACGAGCGCTTCGGCATCGGGCTGTTCGAGGACGACGACTGGGCCGAGCGCGTCCGGGCCGCCGGCCTGCGGCTCGTCGTCGCCGAGGACGTCCTCGTGCACCACCACGGCGAGGGCAGCCTCGGCGGGCTCGTCGCCACGGGCGAGCACGGCCAGCTGTTCGCCCGCAACCGCGCCGCCTTCGAGGCCAAGTGGGGCGCGGCCTGGCAGCCGCACGCGCACCGCCCCGGCGCCGGCTACCTGCGCCAGGTGCGCGAGCTGTGCGACGTCGTGCGCGGCAGCGTGCCCGACGACGCGCGGGTGCTCGTGGTGAGCAAGGGCGACAGCGCGCTGCTGCGCTGCGGACGCGCGGCCGGGCACTTCCCCCAGGACGAGGACGGCGTGTTCCCCGGCTGGTACCCGGGCGACAGCGAGCAGGTCGTCGAGCAGCTCGAGCGGCTGCGCGACCGCGGCTGGACGCACCTGGTGCTGCCGGCCGTCTCCTCCTGGTGGCTCGAGCACTACGACGGGCTCGCCCGCCACCTGGCGGACAGCGGCGAGCGGGTGCTGGACTGCCCGGCCGGCACGGTCTTCCGGCTGCGCGCCCGTCGCCCGGCCGACGAGGGCGCCCGCCGCCCGGCGGAGGTCGGCGCATGAGCGTCACCGTGGTCGTCCCCGTGCACGGCAAGGCCAGCCTCACCCGGCACTGCCTGGACCAGCTGCTCGCCCAGGACCTGCCGGACGGCACCCGGCTGCTCGTCGTCGACGACGCGTCGCCCGACGACACCGCCGCGCTGCTCGCCTCCTACGGCGACCGCGTCGACGTGCTGAACCTGCCGGTCAACGTCGGCTTCGGCGCGGCCTGCAACCGCGGCGTCGCGGCCGCCCGCACCGAGCTCGTCGTCCTGCTCAACAACGACACGACGCCGCACCCGGGCTGGCTGCACGCGCTCGTGCGCGAGGCCGAGGAGCACCCGGCGGCCGGGGCGATCGGCGCGCGGCTGCTGCACCTGGACGGCACCGTGCAGCACGCCGGCGTCGTGTTCGGGCGCGACCGGCTGCCGCACCACGCCTACGCGGGCTTCCCGGGCGACCACCCGGCCGTCGTCCGCTCGCGCGCCTTCCAGGTCGTCACCGGCGCCTGCCTGCTGCTGCGCCGGTCGGTCTTCTTCTCGCTCGGCGGCTTCGACCTGCGCTACCGCAACGGCCACGAGGACGTCGACCTGTGCCTGCGGCTGCGCGAGGCCGGCCACGAGGTGCGCTACTGCGGCAGCGCGGTGCTCACCCACCTCGAGTCGGTGTCGCGCGGCCGCACCAGCCCGCAGCAGGTCGCGAACGGCCGGCTCTACTGCGAGACCTGGCAGCCCCGGGTCGTCCCGGACGACCTCGAGCTCTACGCCGACGACGGCCTGCTCGCCGTCCGCTACGAGGGCGACACCACGCCGCTCGTCGCCGAGGTGGCCATCGAGCTGGCGACCCTCGAGCGGCGCGAGCGCGGGCAGGAGGCCGAGCGGCTGCTGCGACAGCGCACGCACCAGGTGCACGAGCTGCTGCAGGACGCCGTCCGCCTGTCGGTGCTCGCCGCGACCGCCGGGCACCGCGACGTGCTCACCGCGCGCACCGTCGCCCGCTCCCACGAGCCGCAGGACGGGCTGCAGCTGTCCGGGCTGCTCGAGGCCTCGCACGCCACGGTGCTCGAGCGCGACGACCGCGTGCAGGAGGCACTGGCCGAGCTGCAGGCAGCCCTCGCCGCCCGGCTCGACGACGCCTTCGCGCCGCACCCCGGACCGGGCTACCGGCGGCTCGTGCGCCGGGTGCGCGAGCGGGTCGCCGAGCTCGTCCCCGAGGGCGGCAGCGTGCTCGTCATCAGCCGCGGCGACGACGAGCTGGTGCGCCTGGACGGCCGGACCGCTCAGCACTTCCCGTGCGACGCCGATGGGGGCTACGCCGGGTTCCACCCGGCCGACAGCGAGGCGGCCATCACCCACCTCGTCGAGCAGCAGGCACGGGGTGCGACCCACCTCGTGCTCCCGGCCACCGCCATGTGGTGGCTCGACCACTACCCGGGGTTCTCCGAGCACCTCGCGCAGCACCGCGCGCTGCTGCTCGACGACCCGCGCGACTGCCGCATCTACGCCCTCGAGGAGCCCACATGAGCCGCTGCCGCTGCGGGTGCGCACCCGAGATCGCGGTCCTGCGCGACGAGCTCGCGAGCCTGCAGCGCACGCTCAAGGAGGTCCAGAGCCTCGTGCGGACGCGGCCGCCGCAGGCGCAGACGCCGACCCGCGCCGAGTACGACGCGGTGCTCGCCGAGCTCCCGTCGACCGTGCTGAGCCTGGTGCCCGTCGGCGCCCGGGTCCTGGTCGTGAGCCGCGGCGACGACCGGCTGCTCGCCCTCGACGGGCGCACCGGCGGCCACTTCCCGCAGGCCGACGACGGCACCTACGCCGGGCACCACCCGCACGACAGCGACGCCGCCGTCGCCGAGCTCGAGCGCATGCGCGCCCAGGGCTGGCGCTACCTCGTCTTCCCGATCACCGCCCTGTGGTGGCTCGACCACTACGCCGGGCTCCGTCGCCACCTCGAGACCACCGGGCGGCTGCTGCTGCACCGCGACGGCCTCGGGCTGGTCTACGGGCTGGCCCACCCGTCTGACCCCGTCGCCGCCCTCGTCCCGAGCCAGGAGTCCTCCGCATGACCACCCGAGTCCTGTACGTCGTGCACCACCACCCGTCGGTCATGGCGGGAGGGGCGGAGAACTACGCGCTCGAGCTTTACACGCAGGTCCGCGACAGCGCGCCGGAGTTCTCGCCCCTGCTGCTCGCCGGCACCGGCCCGTCCGGGTCCGGCCGCGGCACGCCGCACCCCGGCACGCTCATCGAGCCGGTCGGCGGCGACCCGGGCCAGTACTTCTTCCACACCGACGCCGCGGACTACGACTGGTTCCTGTCCAGCGCGCGCAACAAGGAGTTCTACACGCGCTACCTGGCCGACTTCCTGCGCTCCTACAAGCCGGACGTCGTGCACATCCAGCACAGCCTGTTCTTCGGCTTCGACCTGGTGCGGACGATCCGCAACGTCCTGCCGCACGCCGCGATCGTCTACACGCTGCACGAGTACCTGCCGATGTGCTTCCGCGACGGCCAGCTGCTGCGCACCGACGGCAAGCTCTGCACCGGCCCGAGCCCGCGCAAGTGCGGCTCGTGCTTCCCCGAGGTCAAGCCGCAGGACTTCTTCCTGCGCGAGCGGTTCATCAAGGCGCAGCTCGCCGAGGTCGACCGCTTCGTGTGCCCGAGCCGGTTCCTGCTCGAGGCCTACGCCGACTGGGGCATCCCGCGCGAGAAGCTCGTGCACGAGCAGAACGGACGCCTGCCGGTGCGCCGGCAGCCGTCGCGCAACCTGCCCGGCGGTGCCCCCGACGGCCCGCGCAACCGGTTCGGCTACTTCGGCCAGTTCACCCGCTACAAGGGCTCGGACGTCCTGCTCGAGGCGATGGGCCGGCTCGCCGAGCGCGAGGAGCGCGCCCGGGCCAAGCGCGTCGGCAGCCAGCGCAGCGGCGACGACGCGTCACCCGGCGGGCGCCAGGGCGGGACGACGAGCCCGCTGGACGCCGACCTCGGCGCCGGCCGGCCCGAGCTCGTGCTGCACGGCGCGAACCTCGAGCACGCCCCGCAGGAGTTCCAGGACCGCTTCCACGACCTGCTCGACGACAACGCGGGCACCGTCCGGCTGCACGGCCGGTACACCGCCGCCGAGCTGCCCTCGCTCATGGCCGATGTCGACTGGGTCGTCGTGCCGTCGATCTGGTACGAGAACGCGCCGCTGGTCATCCAGGAGGCGTTCCAGCACGGCAAGCCGGTGATCTGCAGCGACATCGGCGGCATGGCCGAGGCCGTCACCGACGGCGTCGACGGCCTGCACTTCCGGGCCGGCTCGGCGAACGCCCTGGCCGACACCCTCGCCCGGGCCGCCTCGACGCCCGGCCTGTGGGACACCCTCGCCGCCGGCGTGCGCCCCGTCCGCTCGATGGACGAGCACGTCAACGCGCTGGCCGGCGTGTACCGCCGGGCCCTCGCCGAGCGCCGCCCCGAGCTGCCCGCCGCGCCCGCGGACCAGGTCGCGCCACCCCTGCCGTCCCCCCGCACCTCCGAGGAGCCGTCCCGTGTCGACCGCTGAGCTGTCCGCCCCCGAGGCGGCGCCCGTCGCCGCGCCGCCCGTCGTCCCGGCGCCGGTCGCGCAGGCACCGGTCGCGGAGGCGCCCGCTGTCCCGGCACCCGCTGTCCCGGCACCCGCTGTCCCGGCACCCGCTGTCCCGGCACCCGCTGTCCCGGCACCGGTCGTGCCGGTCGAGCGCATCGTGCTCGGCCAGGTCGAGTTCGCGAGCCGCGTCGGCGACCAGGTCCTGCTGGTCGGCTGGCACGGCGAGGAGAGCGACCTCGGCGCGCCCGAGCGGGCGGTCAGCGCCGTCCGGCTCGACGCCCGCTCGCTGAGCATCCCGCACACCCGTCCGGTGTCGCTGCCGAGCGGCCGCGTCGGCACGGGCACCGGCTTCCTGGCCGTCGTCACCACCGAGTGGCCGACGACGCCCGTCGTCGTCCGGCTCGGGCGGGTCAGCCTGCTCGTGACGCCCGAGCAGCTCGGCAACGTGCTCGTCGACGTGCGGGCGCTGGCCTGGGAGGGGCTCGGCGGCATCGACGTCGAGCGGCGCAAGCGGGCTGCGGCGTTCCTCGCGGGCGCCGTCGTCTGCGCCCCCGACGCGCCGTTCCGCCGCCAGCTCGCGCAGGACCTGCACGCCGTGCACGAGACCCTGCGCGAGGCGCTGCCGTCGGTGCAGATCTCCGCCGACCAGCCGCGCGGGCTGTTCGTCGACCAGCTGTACGCCCTGGACGACTCGGCGTTCTACGTGCGCGGCTGGGTCCGCGACACCGAGGCCGCGCTCACCAGCCTGGTCGTCGTGTCCCCGGAGGGCGCGACGAGCGACGTGCTGCCGGGCCTCGCCCGCTACCCGCGCCCGGACGTCGACGCGTTCTACGCCGGCGACGGCGCCGTGCCGGCGGGGGAGAAGACCGGGTTCCTCGCCACCTTCGTCCTGCCGGCGCCGAGCCGCCTCGGCGTCGGCTGGAAGCTCGAGCTGCGCAACGCGGCGGGCGACGCCGTCGAGGCGCCCGCACCGCCGGTCGTCAGCGACCCGCTGGCGGCGCGCACCGCCGTGCTGAGCGACCTGGCCTACGACCTCGCGCCGGACGCGCCGTTCCTGTCCGCGCACGCCGAGCCGGCCCTGTCGCGCCTCGTCGCGCACCGCACCGGCCCGGAGGAGGTGACGGCGGTGCACACCTACGGCACGCCGGTCGCCGACCCCGACGTCACGGTGCTCGTGCCGCTCTACAAGCGGCTCGACTTCCTCGAGCACCAGCTCGCCGCCTTCGTCTCGGACCCGGAGATGCGCGCGGTCGACCTCGTCTACGTGCTCGACTCGCCCGAGCTGTCCGAGCTCGCGGTGCAGCAGGCGGAGGGCCTGTCGCGCATGTACGCGGTGCCGTTCCGGCTCGTGCTGCTGCGCCGCAACCTGGGCTTCGCCGACGCGAACAACGTCGGGGCGCGCTTCGCCCGCGGCCGCCTGCTGCTGCTGCTGAACTCGGACGTGCTGCCGGACCGCCCGGGCTGGCTCGGCACGCTGGTCGAGGCGCACGACCGGCTGCCCGACGTCGGCGCGGTCGGCGCCAAGCTGCTCTACGAGGACGACTCGCTGCAGCACGCCGGCATGTACTTCGACCGGCCCGAGGGCTCGGCGCTGTGGACCAACGGCCACTACTTCAAGGGCCTGCACCGCAGCTTCCCGCCGGCCTGCGTCGAGCGGTCCGTCCCGGCCGTGACCGGGGCCTGCCTGCTGCTCGCCACCGGGCTGTGGAACGACCTCGGCGGCCTGTGCGGCGGCTTCGTCCAGGGCGACTACGAGGACTCCGACCTGTGCCTGCGGCTGCTCGAGCGGGGCCTGCGCAACTGGTACTTCCCGGGCGCCGGGCTCCTCCACCTCGAGGGCCAGTCGTACCCGGACGAGCTGCGCCGGGCCGTCGGCCGCTACAACACCTGGCTGCAGACGCACCTGTGGGACGGCCAGGTCGTCGCCGCGATGCGCGACCACGGCGCCGCACCGGAGCTGTAGCTGTGGGCAGGACGGCGCGCACCGCCGATGCGGCGCCGCTGGTGCTCGTCGGGGGCGCGGTCGCGCAGCGGCCGGGCTGCGGCGGGCACGCGGCCGTGTTCCTGCAGTGGGTGCTCGGCCTGCGCCAGCTCGGCTGCCGGGTCGCCTTCGTCGACCGGCTGCTGCACGACGGCTCGGCGGTGCCCGAGGCGGCGCAGCTGGCCTGGCTGCGGACGGTGTTCGCGCCGCACGACGTGCCGGTGCTGCTCGCGGGCGTCGACGAGGTGCCCCGCGCCGACCTGCTGCTCGACGTCATGGGCTACACCGGCGTGCAGGCCGACCGGCGCGCGTTCGTCGACGTCGACCCCGGCTTCGGGCAGCTGTGGGCCGAGCTCGGCCTGCACGACCCCTACGGCGGCTACGACGCCTTCGTCACGGTCGGCACGGCGGTCGGCTCGCCGACCTCGCTCGTCCCGACCCGCGGCCTGGACTGGCTGCCGGTGCTCCCGCCGGTGCACCTGCCGTCGTGGCCGGTCGGCCCCGGCGGCCCGGCCTTCACGACCGTCGCGTCGTGGCGCGGGCCGTTCGGGCCGGTCGAGCACGGCGGGCGCAGCTACGGCCTGCGGGTGCACTCCTTCCGCCCGCTGCTCGCGGTGCGCGCCGCGGCCGGCGTCGACGTCGAGCTGGCCCTCGCGATCGACCCGGCCGACGAGGCCGACCGGACGGCGCTGCTCGCCGCGGGCTTCCGGCTGGCCGACCCCGCGGTCGTCGCCGGCACGCCGGAGGACTACCGCCGCTGGGTCTCGGGCTCGGCCGGCGAGCTCTGCGTCGCCAAGGACCTCTACGTCGCGACCCGCGGCGGCTGGTTCAGCGACCGCTCGGCCTGCTACCTGGCCGCCGGTCGCCCGGTCGTCGCCCAGGACACCGGCTGGACGGCGGCCCTGCCGACCGGGCAGGGGC
>CAXTFU010000152.1:0-11268 GCA_964243385.1 uncultured bacterium
ACGCTGGCCGACGCACTCGCGGGCCGCGACGTGCTCGGCCGGGCCAAGACCGGCTCCGGCAAGACGCTGGCCTTCGGCCTTCCGATGCTGGCCCGCCTCGCCGAGCTGCGCGAGCAGTCCGCGCCTGCTCCGGGCCGTCCCCGCGCCCTGGTGCTCGTCCCGACCTGGACCGGGCGGCTGGGCGTCGTCCTGCTCGCCACGGCCGCCCTGCCCCTCGTCGTCGTGCTCGTGCGCGACCCGTCCCGGAGGACCCGATGACCGGCCCGACCCGCTCCCTGGAGCTCCTGCCCGCCGTCGACGTCGCCGACGGCCAGGCCGTCCGCCTCGTGCAGGGCGAGGCCGGCAGCGAGACCTCGTACGGCGACCCGGTCGAGGCGGCCCTGCAGTGGCAGCGCGACGGCGCCGAGTGGGTGCACCTCGTCGACCTCGACGCCGCCTTCGGGCGGGGGTCGAACCGCGAGCTGCTCGCCCGCGTCGTCGGCACGCTCGACGTGCAGGTCGAGATGAGCGGCGGCATCCGCGACGACGCCTCCCTCACGGCGGCGCTCGCGACCGGCTGCGCCCGGGTGAACCTCGGCACCGCGGCGCTCGAGCAGCCGGAGTGGTGCGCGAAGGCGATCGCCGAGCACGGCGACCGCATCGCCGTCGGCCTCGACGTCCGCGGGACCACGCTCGCCGCCCGCGGCTGGACCTCCGAGGGCGGTGACCTGTGGGAGGTGCTGGCCCGGCTCGACGCCGAGGGCTGCGCCCGCTACGTCCTCACCGACGTGCGCCGCGACGGCACGCTCACCGGGCCGAACGTCGAGCTGCTGCAGCAGGTCTGCGCGGTCACCGACCGGCCGGTCGTCGCGAGCGGCGGCGTCTCGTCGCTGGACGACCTGCGGGTGCTGGCCGGCCTCGTCCCGATCGGCGTCGAGGGCGCCATCGTCGGCAAGGCGCTGTACGCGGGCGCCTTCACGCTGCCGGACGCGCTGGCGGCGGTCCGCGGCGCCTGACCTGCGGGTCAGACCTGGAAGCGGCTGACGAGCCCCTGCATCTCGTTGCTCATCCGGGCCAGCTCGCCGGAGGCGGTCTGCGACTCCTGCACCCCGCGGCTGGTCGTCTGGGCCGACGACGCCACGCCGGCGATGTTCGCCGCGATCTCGGTCGTGCCGGTCGCGGCTTCGGCGACGTTGCGGCTCATCTCCGAGGTCGTCGCGGTCTGCTCCTCGACGGCGGAGGCGATCGTCGTCGTGTAGTCGGCGATCTGCGAGATGTACTCGCCGACCATCCCGATCGCGGTCACGGCGCCGCTCGTGTTGGCCTGGATGGCCTCGACCCGGCGGCTGATGTCCTCGGTCGCGCGGGCGGTGGCCGTGGCGAGGTCCTTGACCTCGCCGGCGACGACCGCGAAGCCCTTGCCGGCCTCGCCGGCGCGTGCCGCCTCGATGGTCGCGTTGAGCGCCAGCAGGTTGGTCTGCGAGGCGATCGAGTTGATGACCTTCACGACCGCGCCGATCTCGGCGGACGAGTCGCCGAGCACGGCGATCGTCGCGTTCGTCGCGGTGGCGGCCTCGACCGCCTCACCGGCGACCCGGGCGGCGTCGTTGGCGTTCTGCGCGATCTCGCGGATCGACTCGCCCATCTCCTCCGCGCCCGTCGCGACCGTCTGGACGTTGCGCGAGACCTCCTCGGCAGCGGCGGACACGACGTCGGACTGCGCGGACGTCTGACCGGCGCTGCCGGCGATGGACTGGGCGGTGACGGAGAGCTCCTCGGAGGCCGCCGCCAGCGCCTCGGCGTTCGCGCCGAGGACCTGCACGGTCGAGCGCAGCGAGGCCTGCGTCGTCTCGAGGGCGCGGCCCATGTCGCCGAGCTCGTCGCCCGCCCAGGGCTCCTGCGCGGCAGACAGGTCGCCGGCGCCGAGCAGCTGCAGCCGGCGCTGGAGCCGGTCGACCGGACGGGTGAGGCTGCGGGACACGAGCAGCCCGAGCGCGAGGACGGCGAGCAGCGCGGCCACCGTCGCGAGCAGCAGCAGGCGCTGCGCCGACGTCGTGGTGGCCTGGCCGGCGGCGCGGTTCTCGGCGATGTGCTCGGTGATCGTGTCCGACAGCGCCTCCTGCGAGGCGGCCAGCGCGTCGAAGGCGGTCACGAACTCCGGCAGCTGGCGCTGGGCGGCTGCCCGGTCGCCGGCCGCCGTCTCGCCGATGCGCTCGGCGCTGGCCAGGTAGGCCTCGAGCGCCGGACGGCCGGCCTCGAGGCGCTCGAGCACCTCGCCGTCCGCCAGCTCGGCGTTGCGGTCCTGCATCTCCAGGAAGGTGGCGCCGTGCTCGTCCATCGCCGCGCGCTGCTCGGCGACGTCGGCGGCGTCCTGAGCGAGCAGGACGGCGAGCACGTCGCCGCGCAGCGCGTCGTGCATCATGTCGCCGGTCAGGTGGTTGGCCAGGATCCGGCTCTCGAGCGACACCGAGGCGGTCACGGCGTCGAGCCGGCTCGCGGTGCTGCTCCCGGCGACCGCCACGCCGAGCACGGCCAGCACGCCGACGGCCACCGGCAGCAGCACGCGGGTGCGGACCCGGCGGTCGGCGAGCCGCCACGACGACGGCGGGAGGGCGCCAGCCGGGGGTCCGGACGGGGACGCGGACGGGCGCGTGCTCAAGGGTGCGGGGGAGGGCGAGGCCGGACGGTGCATCGGGTGCTCCGGGGGGTCAGGGTGCAGCAGCACCACCGCCCAGGTCGGGGTCGGCTCCTCTGCATCGGCGCCGGAGGTGCCGGTCCCCATGGTCACTCCGGGTGGTCGGCCCCGTCCGTCGTGACCAGGCGGGCGTCTGCTCCGGTCCCGACGGCCGCGTCCGGCGGCGGGGTCCGCGGCAGCCGACCGGCCCAGTGCCGGCGGCACAGCACCTCGTAGCGAAGGTCCGGGCCGAACAGCGTCCCCTTGGCGGGCGCGGTGTCGCCGAGCACCACCTGCTCGCCCTCGTGCACGACCGCGCCGTCGACGAGGCGGGCGTTGATCCGCGCCGGCCGTCCGCACCAGCACAGGACCGGCAGGGGCAGCGGGACGAGCACGTCGGCCAGCTCGACGAGCCGGGCGCTGCCCGGGAACATCCGGCTCGCGAAGTCCGACAGCAGGCCGAAGCAGGCCACCTCGACGTCGCGCTCGTCGACGCAGCGGGCCAGCTGGTCGACCTGGGCGGGCGTGTAGAACTGCGCCTCGTCGGCGACGACGAAGCCGTCGTCCGGGACGGCCGTGGCGAGCAGCGCCCACAGGTCGGTGGCCGGCGTCACCTCGAGCGCCGGGCGGCCGAGGCCGAGGCGGCTGGTGACCCGTCCGGCGCCGCCGCGGTCGTGGCTCGTCAGCAGCACGCCGGACCGGCCCGCCTCGGTCCAGGTGTGCTCGACCTGCAGCGCGAGGGTGCTCTTGCCGGCGCTCATCACGCCGTACGAGAAGCGCAGCTCGGCCACGCGGGGCAGGCTAGCGGCGCCCGTCCGCGGTGCGCGTGCCCGCGATCACGTCGCCGGAGGGGAATCACCCCGCGCTGGGCGGTCTTGCAGGTCCGCGTGACCACCAGCACCGCGTCCGACCGCACCGCCACCGCCGCCGGAGCCGCTCGGACGTCCCGCGCCGACCGGCGGGCCGCCGCCGACCTGGCCCTGGAGACCGCCGCCGCGCCCGACCGGTTCCGCATGGTGCTCGTGCTGGGCGCGCTCGTGGCGCTCGGCCCGGCGACCATCGACATGTACCTGCCGGCCCTGCCGAGCCTGGCCGGCGACCTGTCGACGACGCCCGCCGCCGTCCAGCTCACGCTCACCGGGACGCTGCTCGGCCTCGGGCTCGGGCAGCTCGTGCTCGGCCCGCTGTCGGACGCCGTCGGCCGCCGCCTGCCCGTGCTCGTCGGCCTCGTGGTGCACGCCGTGGCCTCGCTGCTGTGCGTGTTCGCCACCGACATCGCGGTGCTCGGCGGCCTGCGCGTCGTGCAGGGCCTGGCCGCGGCCGCCGCCGCCGTCGTCGCGACGGCCGCCGTCCGCGACCTGTACTCCGGCCGCGACGCGGCGGTGGTCCTGTCGCGCCTCATGCTCGTGCTCGGCGTGGCGCCGGTCCTCGCGCCGACCATCGGCGGCGAGCTGCTGCGGCTCACCGACTGGCGCGGCGTCTTCGCCGCCCTCGCCGTCCTGGCGGTCGTGCTGCTGCTCGTCGTGTCGCGGGCGCTGCCCGAGACGCTGCCGCCGTCGCGCCGCCGCCCCGCCGGCCTGCGCGCGACGCTGACCGGCTACCGCGTCCTGCTGCGCGACCGCACCTACGTCGGCCTGGTGCTCACCGTCGGGACGAGCATGGCGGCGCTGTTCGCCTACGTCGCCGGCTCGACCTTCGTGCTGCAGGAGCAGTACGGCCTCGGCGAGCAGGAGTTCGGCCTGGCCTTCGGCGCCGGTGCGGTGCTGCTCATCGGCGCGACGCAGCTCAACGTCCGGCTGCTCTCGCGGTACTCGCTCGAGCGGCTGCTGCTCGTCGGCCTGCTGCTCGGCCTGGTCGCCTCCGTCGCCGTGCTGGCCGTCGCGGCGGCCGGGGGCGGGCTGGTCGCGCTGCTGGCCGCGCTGTGGACGGTGCTCGCCGCCGTCGGCCTGGTCATGCCGAACGCCAGCGCCCTCGCGCTGTCCCGGCACGGCGACGGCGCCGGGTCGGCCGCCGCGCTGCTCGGCGGCGTCCAGTTCGCCGTCGGTGCCGCTGCGGCCCCGGTCGTCGGCCTGCTCGGCTCGGACGCGACCGCCATGGGCGCGGTCATGGTCGGTGGCCTGCTGCTCGCGCTGCTGCTCGTGGTCACGGTCGTGCGCCCCGGCCGCCTGGCGGCGCGCACGTGAGCGTGGCCGTCCGCGTCGTCCCCTGCCTGGACGTCGACGCCGGCCGGGTCGTCAAGGGCGTCAACTTCCGCGAGCTGCGCGACGCCGGCGACCCGGTCGAGATGGCCCGGCTCTACGACGCCGAGGGCGCGGACGAGCTCGTGTTCCTCGACATCACCGCCAGCAGCGGCAGCCGCGAGACGACCTACGACGTCGTCCGCCGCACCGCCGAGCAGGTCTTCATCCCGCTGACGGTCGGCGGCGGCGTGCGGTCGGTCGAGGACGTCGACCGGCTGCTGCGCGCGGGCGCCGACAAGGTCGGCGTGAACACCGCCGCGATCGCCCGTCCCGAGCTGCTCGGCGAGATCTCGCGGCGCTTCGGCAACCAGGTGCTGGTGCTGTCGGTCGACGCCCGCCGCGTGCAGGAGGGGACCTCGACCGACAGCGGCTTCGAGGTCACCACGCAC
Organism: uncultured bacterium; assembly: GCA_964243385.1. Classification (GTDB taxonomy): domain Bacteria; phylum Actinomycetota; class Actinomycetes; order Mycobacteriales; family SCTD01; genus SCTD01. The sequence continues at coordinate 5,283 of CAXTFU010000152.1, forward strand.
GGCGGGCGCCGCGGCACCGGCCTGGACGCGGTGGCCTGGGCGCGCCGCGGGGCCGAGCTGGGCGTGGGGGAGGTCCTGCTGAACTCCATGGACGCCGACGGGACCCGTGGTGGCTACGACGTCGAGATGCTGCGCGCGGTGCGCACCGAGGTCGACGTGCCGGTGATCGCGAGCGGCGGCGCCGGTCGCCTCGAGGACTTCGCGCCGGCGGTCGAGGCCGGTGCGGACGCCGTCCTGGCCGCGAGCGTCTTCCACTTCGGCACGCTGCGCATCGGCGAGGTCAAGGACGCCCTGCGGCAGGCCGGCCACGCCGTCCGCTGAGCGGGTCGGAACATCCTGTCGGACCCTGGTGTCAGCATTGCAGGACGGTGTCGTCTCGATGACGTCCGTGCGCACCCGATGTCTGGATGAGCACCGTCCGCGCCAGCCCAGCACTGTCCCGAGCAGCGCCTGGACCGGCGCTGCCCGGAACGACCTGCCTGGAACGACCCGCCTGGAACGACCCTCGCCCGGACCTGCCTGAGAAGAGCTCCACCGTGCCTGCCAGTGCCCCCACCGTGCCCCGAGGGGTGATCCGCCGCGGCCTCGGCGTGCTCTGGCAGGCGGTGAAGGAGGAGCCGCGCATCTTCGCGGTCTCGGCGGCGGGCAGCGCGCTGTTCGCGTTCACGACCATCGCCCAGGCCTACGTCTTCGGCGGCATCACCTCGCGCGTCATCGTCCCGAGCATCCGCGACGGCGAGACCACGACGGCCGCGCTCGGCCTGGCCTTCCTCGCGGTCATGCTCGTGGCGGCGCTCAAGGTCGTCGGCATCATCGCCCGGCGCCTCGGCGCCGGCATCATGCAGTACCGCCTGCAGGCCGCCTACCGGCGCAAGGTCACCCGGCGCTACCTGCAGCTGCCGCTGGCCTGGCACCAGGACCACTCCACCGGCGAGCTGCTGTCCAACGCCAACAGCGACGTCGAGGCGACGTGGTACCCGATCGCGCCGTTCCCGTTCGCGGTCGGCGTCATCGTCATGCTCCTCACGACGCTCGGGCTGCTGTTCCTCACCGACCCGGTGCTCGCCCTGGTCGGCTCCGTGGTGTTCCCGGCCATCGCCGTCCTGACGGTCCTGTACTCGCGGCGGATGTCGCCGCTCATGACGCGCGCGCAGCAGCTCCGCGGCGAGGTCAGCGGCATCGCGCACGAGTCCTTCGACGGCGCCCTCGTCGTCAAGACGCTCGGCCGCGAGGACGACGAGACGCGGCGGTTCGAGGCCACGTCGCAGGAGCTGCGCGACACGATGGCCGCGGTCGGACGGGTCCGCGGCACGTTCGACCCGCTCATGGAGGCGCTGCCGGTCGTCGGCGTGCTCGCCGTCCTGCTCGCCGGCACCAGCCGGGTCGGCAGCGGCGACATCAGCGCCGGGCAGCTGGTGACGGTCGCCTACCTGTTCACGCTCATGGCCTTCCCCGTGCGCGCCATCGGCTGGGTGCTCAACGAGCTGCCGCGCTCGGTCGTCGGCTGGGACCGCGTGCAGCGCGTGCTGCAGGCCACGGGCGGCCAGGAGCACGGCGACGTGCGCCTCGCGCCGGGTGGCGCCGCCGGGCTCGGCGTCGAGGCCGTCTCGTTCGCCTACGGCGACGCTCCTGTGCTGCACGAGATCAGCTTCGACGTGCGGCCCGGTCGCACCGTGGCGCTCGTCGGCCAGACCGGCTCGGGCAAGTCGACCCTCGCCTCGGTGCTCGTCCGCCTGCTGGACCCCGACACCGGACGCGTCGCCTACGACGACGTCGACCTGCGCGACCTCGCCCCCGGCGCGGTCGCGGCGGTCGCGTCGCTCGTCCCGCAGTCGACCTTCCTGTTCGACGACACCGTCCGCGGCAACATCACGCTCGGCAGCGACCTGCCCGACGAGGACGTCTGGGCGGCGCTGCGCATCGCCCAGGCCGACGGCTTCGTCGCCGCCCTGCCGGCAGCGCTCGACACCCTCGTCGGCGAGCGCGGCGCGACCCTGTCCGGCGGGCAGCGGCAGCGCCTCGCGCTTGCCCGCGCCGTGGTCCGCCGCCCGCGGCTGCTCGTGCTCGACGACGCGACGAGCAGCGTCGACCCGCAGGTCGAGCAGCGCATCCTGGCCGGCCTGCGGGCCATGGGCGAGCCCGCGACCGGCGCGGGCGGGGCGGACGTCGGCGGCAGCACCGTCGTCGTCATCGCCTACCGCCGGGCGACGATCGCGCTGGCCGACGAGGTCGTGCTCGTCGAGGACGGCCGCGTCACCGCGCGCGGCACGCACGACGAGCTGCTCGCGGGCTCGGCCGGCTACCAGGACCTCGTGCACGCCTACGAGCGCGCCGAGACCGAGCGGCAGGCGCTCGCCCGCGAGGCGGCGCGAGACGCGCTCGAGGCGCAGGAGGAGCTCGTCGCGGCGCGGGACGACGCCGCGCACGGCGAGACCCGGTTCGACGAGGGCGCGCTGCAGGACGCCGCCTTCGAGGCCCGGCCCGGTGGCGACCACCGGCTCGTCGAGGACCGGCCCGACGGCGACCACCGGCCCGTCGAGCACCGGTCAGACGGCGAGCGGACGGAGGTCGACCGGCCCGACGACGACGACGACTGGCCGGACGACGACGACGGCCGGCCGGCCGAGCCCGTCCGGGGCGGGGTGCGCGCATGACCACGACGACCGACCGCTCCACCGCCGACGGCGTCGGCACGATCGACGGCCGCGGCTCGTCCCGCGGCGCCTTCGCCACGCTCGCGCACGGCCTGCGGCTCACGCCCGAGCTGCGCGCCGGCCTCGGCGGCACGCTGGCGCTCGCCCTGCTCGCGACCGCCGGACGCATCGTCGTGCCCGTCGCCGTGCAGCAGACGATCGACAACGGGCTGTCCGGCCCCGAGCCCGACCTGCCGCTCGTCCGCCTCGCCTGCGGCCTGGCGCTGCTCGCCGTCGTCCTGACGGCCTACGCCAACTACCTGACCAACGTGCGCATCTACCGCACCGCCGAGCGCGGCCTGTCCGCGCTGCGCGTGCGGGCGTTCCGCCGCGTGCACGACCTGTCGATGCTGCACCAGGCCGCTGAGCGTCGGGGGTCGCTGGTGTCCCGCGTCACCGGCGACGTCGACACGATGAGCACCTTCATGCAGTGGGGCGGGCTGCTCATCCTCATCTCGTCGGCGCAGCTCACGCTCGCCACGGTCCTGATGGTGGTCTGGTCGTGGCAGCTCACCCTCGTCGTCTACGTCTGCTTCCTGCCGCTCGTGCTCGCCGTCACGTCGTTCCAGAAGCGGCTCGAGCGGGCCTTCGGCGTCGTGCGCACCCGTGTCGGCGAGATGCTCGGCGCGGTGGCCGAGTCGGTCGTCGGGGCGCCCGTCATCCGTGCCTACGGGGTGCAGGACCGCACCGCCGAGCGCATCGACCGGGCGGTCGAGTCGACCCGCGAGGCCCAGACGGCTGCGCAGCGCATCGCTGCGGTGACCTTCTCCGCGGGTGAGCTGACCGCCGCCTTCGCCACCGGTGCCGTCATCGTCGTCGGCGTGCTGCTCGGCGTCGCCGGCGACCTCTCGACCGGGCGCCTGGTCGGCTTCCTGTTCCTGGTCACGCTGTTCGTGCAGCCCGTGCAGATCGCGACCGAGGTGCTCAACGAGGCGCAGAACGCCGTCGCCGGGCTGCGCCGCGTGCTGGGCGTGCTCGACACGCCCAGCGACGTCGCCGATCCCGGTCCGACGGGCGCCATGCTGCCGGCCGGACCGGTCGGGGTGCGCTTCGACCGGGTCAGCTTCGCCTACCCGGGCGGCCCCGAGGTGCTGCACGACGTCGACCTCGAGATCGCTCCGCGCACCCGCGTGGCGGTCGTGGGCGAGACCGGCAGCGGCAAGACGACCTTCGCCAAGCTGCTCACGCGCCTCATGGACCCGACCCGCGGCCGGGTGCTGCTGTCTGGTGTCCCGCTGGACGAGCTGCGGTTCGACTCCCTGCGCTCGCGGGTGGTCATGGTGCCGCAGGACGGCTTCCTGTTCGACGACACCGTCGCCGCGAACGTCCGGTACGGCCGCCTCGCGGCGACCGACGCCGACGTCGAGCGGGCCTTCGACGAGCTCGGCCTGTCCGACTGGGTCGAGCAGCTCCCCGACGGCGTGCGCACCCCGGTCGGCGAGCGCGGCGAGGCGCTGTCGGTCGGTGAGCGGCAGCTGGTGGCGATCGCGCGCGCCTACATCGCCGACCCCGACCTGCTCGTGCTCGACGAGGCGACCAGCGCCGTCGACCCGGCGACCGAGGTCCGGTTGCAGCGCGCGCTCGACTCGCTGACCCGCGGGCGGACCACGCTCGCCATCGCGCACCGGCTCTCCACCGCCGAGGCCGCCGACGAGGTGCTCGTCGTCGACGCGGGCGTGGTCGTGCAGCGCGGCCCGCACGCCGAGCTCGTCCGGACCGAGGGCGTCTACGCGCGGCTGCACCGGTCATGGATCTCGCAGAGCCGATGAGCTCCGCCGTCCCGCCGTTGAGCGCCGTCGTCCCGTCCGGCAGCGCCGTCGTCCTGCGGGGCAGCGCCGTCGTCCTGCCCGGCAGCGCCGTCGTCCTGCCCGGCAGCGCCGTCGCCCGGCCCGGCAGCGCCGTCGTCCCGCCGGCATGAGCGCCACGTCGACGGCTGCCCGCGCGAGCGAGCTGCCCGCGGACGCCGCGCGCCGTCGCGAGCGGCGCGGGCTCCTGTGCGCGTTCGCGGCGTTCGGTGTCTTCTGGGGTGCGTGGGTCGTCGTGCTGCCCGACCTGCGGGCGCAGACGGGCGTCTCCGACGGCCAGCTCGGCCTGGCGCTGGCCGCCGTGGCCGTCGCAGCGCTGCCGGCCATGCCGCTCGCCGGTCGGCTCATGGACCGGCACGGACCGACCCGGCTGCTGCCCGCCGCCCTGGTCGTGTTCGGCGTCTCGGCGGTGCTGCCCGCGTTCGCCACGAGCCTGACGACCCTGGTCCTCGCGCTGCTGGCCGTCGGCGCGGCCACCGGCGCGCTCGACGTGCTGCTCAACACGGCGACGGCCGCCTGGGAGCGGCTCGAGCGCCGGCGGGTGATGGCCGCGGCGCACGGGTGCTTCTCGCTCGGCCTGCTGCTGGCCACCGTGTCCACCGGCGTCGCGCGCGACCTCGGCGTCGGGCCCCTGGCCGTCCTGGCCTGCACCGCGGCGGCCCTCGGCGCGGCCGCGGTGAGCTCGCCGCCGTACCGCCGCAGCCCCGAGCAGGCGACGTCCGCGCCCGGGGGCCGCCGGCTCGGACCGGTGCTGCTGGCGCTCGGGGTGCTCATCGCGACGTCGTTCCTCGTCGAGGACGCCGTGCAGTCGTGGAGCGCCCTGCACCTCGAGCGGACGCTGGACGCCCCGCCGTGGGTGGCCGGCCTCGGCCCGGGGCTGTTCGCCGCCGCGATGGCCGCGGGCCGCTTCGGCGCGCACGCCTTCGCGACCGCCGCGCACGACGCGCTCGTCGTCGGCGGAGGCGCCACGAGCCTGGCCGTCGGGGTCCTCGTCGTCGCCCTTGCACCGAGCGCGCCCGTCGCCCTGGTCGGCATGGTCGTCGGCGGAGCCGGCGTCTCGGTCCTGTCGCCGACGATGTTCTCGGCCGTCGGCGCGCGCAGCGCCCCTGGCCGGCAGGGCGCCGACCTCGCGCTCGTCAGCGCCACCGGGTACCTGGGCTTCGTCCTCGGGCCGCCGGCCGTCGGCCTGCTGTCCTCGGCGACGTCGCTGCCGACCGCCCTCGCGCTGGTCGCCGTGCTGGCCGCGGGCATCGCCGTCTGCGGGCCGCTGCTGCTGCGGGCGTCCGCGCCCGGAGCCGTCCCGCAGGGCTGAGCGCACCGGGGCGTGCACGACCGACGGGACCACCGCGTCCTGCGGCAGACTGGGGCCATGACCAGCGCTGTCCGCCCCACCGACCTCGACCCGTCCATCGCCACCCGGCTCAAGCGCGACCGTGACGGCCTGGTCGTCGCCGTCGCCCAGCAGCACGACACGGGGGAGGTGCTCAT
>CAXTFU010000153.1:0-11145 GCA_964243385.1 uncultured bacterium
ACCACCAGCCACCGCACCCAGCACCTCGTTCACCCGACCCAACGGACGCGTGATCGAGCGCGCGACGAACAGCGCCAGGGCCATGCCGGCGCCGACCCCGAGCACCAGCAGGAGCAGCACCGTGGTGCGGGCCGACCTGAACGTCGCGTGGGCGACCTCCGCGCGGCGGGCCGCGTCCGCGAGGTCCGCCTCCTGCATGCCCTGCAGCGCCGTGGTCGCGGCCTCCGTCAGCGGCCGGGACTCCGTGTCGCGCACGGCCTCGAAGCCGTCGTCGTCTCGGCGGTCGCTCAGCGGGAGCAGCTGGTCGTCGCGGATCTGCTGGTAGGCGGTCCAGGCCTCGGTGAAGTCGTCGACGAGCGACGGCTCCGACGACAGCGGGGCGTACTGCGCGACCAGCTCCTCGATCTCGGCGTCCTTCTCGGCGATGGTGGCCTCGTAGCCGTCCTTGCCCTCGGCCGTCCCGGAGACCGCGTGGTTCGTGACGGCCAGGCGGGTGTTCAGCGTGGCCTGCCGGATCTCGCCGATCAGGCCGACGGGCACGGCGCCGTGGTCGTAGACCGCCGAGGCGGCCCGGTCGACGCTGGACAGCTGCGTGATCGACACGGCGCCGACGGCGCCGGCGACGACGGCCAGCGAGCCGACGGCGATCAGGATCTTGCTGTTGACGGGACGGTCGGCGAACCAGCGCCCGACCGGGTTGCCCCCGCGCGGGACCACGACGTTCGACATGGGGAGAGCCTCTCTGCTGCAAGGGGGGTGCGCGGGTCCGGGCGCGGGAGGGGCCGGCGCCGGACGGCGGCTGGCTCGGGCGCGCACCGGGGGACCCGGTGCGGCAGTGCGGGAGGTGCGCGCTCGACGGCCCTGCGCTGCGGCGGCCAGTGGCCGCGGCAGCGCGCACAGCCCTCCGGCGGGGACGCCGTGCGGCGCCTCCGCCGGAGGGTCGAGCAGGGTCGAGCGGCGTCGAGCGGGGTCGAGCAGGTCCGTGCGGCTCGGGAGCCGGAGCTCAGAGGTCGACGGTCCTGGGCACGTCGAGCGACAGCAGGAGCGTCCCGTCCAGCTTGTAGGCGCCGCGGATGAGGTCGCGGGCCTGGGCGGTGACGGTGTCCGGCGGGGCCTCGAAGTGCCGGGCGTCGGTCTCGATGACCTCGCCGATCTGGTCGACGAGCAGGCTGACCGCGCCGTCCTCGGTGCGGACGACGACGTTCATGGGGCGCTGGCCCTCCGGCCGCTCGGGCATGCCGAGCCGGTGCCGCAGGTCCAGGGCCGTGATGACCTGGCCGCGCAGGTTGATGAGCCCGCCGATCGAGCCGGGGGCGAGCGGGACGCGGGTCATTTCCTGGTAGCGGATGACCTCCTGCACGGTCTCGACCTCCACGCCGAACAGGTGGCCGTCGAGCTTGAAGGTCGTGAACTGCTGGCTGACCGCGTCCTGAGCGGGCGCGTCCGTCGTCGGGACGGGCGTGAGCGACATGTCAGACCCCCGCGCCGGCCGGGGCCGACAGGTAGAAGTTCGGATCCGCGGCGAGGATCGCCTGGCGGACGTCGAGCAGCTCGGTGATGTGGTCCTGCACGACGGCCGAGCCGACCAGGCCGTGCTCCTCGAGGTCGCTGCGGGCGGTGAGCTCCTGCTCGGCGATGTCGAGGATCTGCTCGACCACCAGGCCGACGCTGCGCTCGTTCTCGCTGTAGACGACGACCTGCACGGTGTCGCCGGCCTCGCCGTAGCCGCCGCTGCCGAGGAACGACGCGAGCCGCACCAGCGGCAGGATCTGCTCGCGGTACTGCACGACCTCGTGGTGGCCGACGTGCTCGATGGTCGACACCGGGAACTCCTCGAGCCGGGTGACCATGGCGAGCGGGATGCCCATGCGGCGCCCCTCGCCGAGGCCCACGACGAGCAGCGACTCGACCTTGCTGCTGATCACGTCGCCGCGCGCGACGCGGTCACCGACGCCGCGGTCGCGGCCGGCGACGAGCACGTTCGACTGCTGGGCGACCGAGAGCACGTCCAGGATGAGCGCGACGGTGCCGTCGCCGAGGATCGTCGCGCCGGCGAAGGACGGGATGCCCTTGAGCTGCTTGCCCAGCGGCTTGACGACGATCTCCTCGGTGTCGATGACGTCGTCGACGACCAGGCCGAACTGACGGTCCTCGGCCTGCAGGACGACGATGAACAGCGTGTCGCGCTGCCGGTCGAGCTGACCGGGACCGACGCCCAGCTCGCGGTCGAGGTAGACGAGCGGGAGCAGGCTGCCGCGCAGCCGGTACACCGGTGCGCCGTGGATCTGCTCGACGCCCCGGTGCACGGCCTCGCCCTCGAGGCGGACGAGCTCGAGCAGGCTGACCTGCGGGATCGCGTAGCGGTCGCCGGCGCAGGTCACCGTGAGGGCCGGGATGATGGCCAGCGTCAGCGGGATCTTGATGCGGAACGTCGTGCCGCGGCCGACGTGGCTCTGCACGTCGATCGTCCCGCCGATCTTCTCGATGTTCGTCTTGACGACGTCCATGCCGACGCCGCGGCCGCTGACGTTCGTGACGGCCGCTGCCGTCGAGAACCCGGGCAGGAAGATGAGGTGCACGATCTCGCGCGGGCTCATCCGGCCGAGCTGCTCGAGCGAGACGAGGCCCTTGTCGACCGCCTTGGCACCGATGACGGCCGGGTCGATGCCCTTGCCGTCGTCGGTGATCTCGATGTTGACCTGGCCGCCCTCGTGGTAGGCGCGCAGCAGCAGCAGGCCCTCGGGGTCCTTGCCGGCCGCGAGGCGCTCCTCGGGCGTCTCGATGGCGTGGTCGACGGCGTTGCGGACGAGGTGCGTGAGCGGGTCCTTGGTCGACTCGAGGATGGTGCGGTCGAGCTCGGTCTCCTTGCCCTCCATCTCGACGCGGACGGTCTTCCCGCAGCTGAGGCTGAGGTCGCGCACCACGCGCGGCACCTTGCTCCAGATGCTGTCGATCGGCTGCATGCGCGTCTTCATGACGCCCTCCTGCAGCTCGCTGGCGATGAGGTTGAGCCGCTGCGAGGAGCGGACCAGGTCGGCGTCGGCGCGCGTCGAGGCGTGCTGGACGATCTGGTTGCGGGTGAGCACCAGCTCGCCGACGAGCGTCATGAGCGCGTCGAGCAGGTCGACGTCGACCCGGATGCTGCTGTCGGCGACGCTGCGCCGGGTGTCGCCGCCCTGCTTCTCCAGCGCGCCGTCGAGCTCGCCCTGCCGCACCGCCCCCTTGCTGACGAGGATCTCGCCGAGCTTGCGGCTGTCACCGCCGAGCGACTGGTCGAGCACGGCGGACAGGACCGCCTCCGGCCCGACGGAGCCGGCGTCGATGAGCACCTGGCCGAGGCGCTGCGCCGGCACGGGGCCCGACGGCGGCGGCACGGGCAGCGCGGCGGCGACCGGCTCGGCCGGCGCTGCGGGCTCCTCGGCCGGAGCGGCCGGCGCGACGGGGACAGCGGCCTCGTCAGGCGTGGCGTCGACGGGACGGGTCTGCAGCTCGGTGAGGCGGGCGATGAGCGCCGCGTGGTCGGGGTCGCCCTCGGCGCCGGTGGCCTCGATGGACGACAGCAGCCCGCGGACGGCGTCGACCATCTCGAGCAGGGCGCTGGTCATGTCCGGGGTGAGCAAGAGCTCTCCGTCGCGCAGGCGCGACAGCAGGCTCTCGCCGACGTGGGCGATCGCCTCGAGGTGCGAGTAGGCGAGGAACCCGCTCGTGCCCTTGATCGTGTGGATGGTGCGGAAGATGCTGCCGAGCAGCGGCCGCGACCCGGGCTCCTGCTCGAGGGCGAGCAGGTCGCTGTCGAGCTGGTCCAGGTTCTCGTGGCTCTCCACGAGGAACTCCTGGACGATCTCGTCCAACTCGATCACGGGCTCTCCTTGGCGGTGCGGGATGGGTGCTGCGGTCGGGGGTCGCGGCCCGGCGGTGTCAGTGCGCTCGGGACGGTGCGCTCGGGACGGTGCGCTCGGGGACGGCGCTCGGGTCGGTGCGCCCGGGGACGGCGCGCTCGGACAGTGGATCGGCACGTGACCGGCCGACCTGAGCCGTCCGACGGCCGGCAGGTCGTCCGCGGGGCTCGGCGTTCGGGATGCGGCGGTGCGGTGGTGCGGCGGTGCGGCGGTGCGGCGGTGCGGGTGGTGCGGCGGTGCGGTGGTGCAGGGGTCCGGGGCTCAGCCGGCGATGCGGCGGACCGTGGCCGGGCGGCCGGCGCTCGACAGCCGCGAGGCGTAGCTGGAGCGCGCCGACAGCGACGCGTTGTACGCGGCCTGCCTGGCGGCGGCGCGGCCGGTCTGGGCGGTGGTCCGCTCGCCGTACTGGGCGGCCAGGCCCTCGCGGACCAGCTTGAGCGCCTCGGTGCGCATCTGCGAGACGCGCGACTCGGTGACGCCGAGCTCCTCGGCGAGCTCGGCGGAGGTGCGGCCCTCGAGGAAGTAGCCGACGAGCACCTCGCGCAGCCGGTCGGGCAGCGTCTGCAGGGCGTCGGAGACGTAGCTGTCGCGCTCGCGCCGCTCGAGCTCCTCGAGGGGGTCGGCCCCGGGGTCGAGCACGATCGCGGCGAGCGTGGTGTCGCCCTCGGAGTCGCGGGTGGGGGCGTCCAGGCTCAGCACGGTGCTGCGGTGCAGCCGGCCCTCGAGGTGGACGAGGTCGGCCAGCGGCATGCACATGCGCTCGGCGACCTGCTCCGAGGTGGGCGTGCGGCCGAGCTCGCGCTCGAGGGTCTCGCGGACGGCGGCGAGGTCGCGGGCGCTGCTGCGCAGGGCGCGGGGGGCGAAGTCGAGGGCGCGGACCGCGTCGACGACCGCGCCGCGGATGCGCAGGGCCGCCCAGCGGTCGAACGGGACGCCCTTGCTGGGGTCGAAGCGGCGCGCGGCCTCCACCAGGCCGAAGGTGCCGGCCGCCACCAGCTCGTCGCGGTCGCAGTGCCGCGGGTAGTGGTGCGCCATGCTGCCGACCACGGCGCGGACGAGCGGGAGGCTCTCGGAGACGAGCCGGTCGACGTCCACGACGGACGAGGCGCTGGGAGTGCTGGCGGTCTGGATCACGTGGAGCTCCCCGGTGCTGCGCCGACCCTGTGCCGTCGCGACACGAAGGGCTTCGGCAGCCAGGTGGCCGCACCTCGATGGGCTGTTCGGGCTGGTCCGGGGATGGCCCGCGGGGGGTCCGGGATGGTCCTTCGTGACCAGACCCGCCTGGTCCTTCCTGACCAGGCGGTGCGGCGGACGGCGGTCGAGCGCTGCGCCGACCGGCCGCCGGGACGCCTGCGGGACGGTGCGGCGCTCCCGCCGGGGCCTACCGCTCGGGTGCGGGCCGGGACGGCGCCGCGGGCTCCGCGGCCGGCTCCGGCTGGACCGGTGTCGCAGCCGGGGAGGCCTCCTGGGGCAGGAGCTCGCCGAGCGTCTCGAGCGCCTCGGCGGACGGGCTGGCGGCGGACCGGTTGGCCTCCTGCAGCTCGAGGAAGACCTCCTCGCGGTGCACGTCGACGTCACGTGGGGCGGACACCCCGATGCGCACCTGGTCGCCCCGGACCTCGAGGACCGTGACGACGATGTCCTTGCCGATCACGATGCTCTGCTGACTGCGGCGGGTGAGGACCAGCATCTGGCGTTCCTTCCATGGGGACCAGCGACGCCCCAGGATAGGCCGGGCACGCGCAGGGCCCGCGAGCGCTGCTCGCGGGCCCCGGGCCTCCGACGTCCCGTGGTCAGCGGACGGCCAGCGGCTCCTTGAGCGAGTGCGCGCCCTCTGCGACGACCTGCGCCGCGCGGCCGTCCCGGCGGTTGACGACGATCGGTGCCAGCAGGTTGGCCGTCGCGTCCCGTGCGGTCGAGCCGAGCGTCAGCACGACGAGGACGAGCGCATCGTCCTCGCCGGCCAGCCCGAGCCGGCGGGCCGCGACGTCGTCGATCACGGGGGCGTAGTCGGGGAAGAAGACGGCGGGCGCGGCGACGACGAACTCGAGCCCCTCCTCGTCGAGGCTGGTGAGCCGGAACAGGGGGCCGCCGTCGACGACCTGGTCGAGCGCGTAGCGCTCGGACGACGGGAACCCGGCGAGGCCGCCGGTCACGGCCAGGTGGGGGCGGGTCGGCAGCAGGGCAGCGGTCATGACGGGCCTCTCTAGCGCAGGAAGTCGAGCAGGGAGGGCTGGATGACGCGCGCGGTCGCGCCGAGCGCGGACTTGTAGGCGACCTCCTGCATCTGCAGCTCGACGATGGTCTTGGGCAGGTCGATGTCCTCGACCTCCGACAGGCTGGTGCCGAGGTTCACGAGGTCGCCCTCGGCGGTGCCCTTCACGGTCTCGACGCGGTTGTAGCGCGCGCCGAGCTCGCCCAGGGTCGACACCACCCGGTCGATCGCCTTGTCGAGCTTCAAGAGTCCTCCGTCCAGGCGGGTGTGGCGCGCGGCGGCGTCCGGCTCGGCGAGCGCCGCGGCGAGCTCGTCGAGGACCTTGAAGAGCTGGTCGTCCGCGGCGTTGCCGCCGAACACGTCAGCTCCGAGGACGTTCACCGGGATCTCCGTGCCCGGTCCGACCGAGCGCAGGACCTGCCCCACGGACGGGTCGGTGCTGGAGGCCGTCTCGCCGACGTAGGTCCCGGTGGCCGCGTCGAAGGCGTCGGCGGTGACCTTGTTGCCGGCGAACAGCGGGCGGTCGAGGTAGCGGGTGTTGGCCACGCCGATGAGGCCGTCGCGCAGCTTGGTCACCTGGGCTGCGAGGGCAGCCCGGCCCTCGACGTTGTTCGCGTCGTTCATGCCCTGCAGGGCGAGGCCCCGCGCGGTGCGGCTCATCTCGAGGCCCTCGGTGAGGGCGGCGTCCGCCGTCCCGAGCCGGGAGAGCCCGTCGTCGGCGTTGCGGACGTACTGCTCGGTGCGGCGGATGGTCGACCGCAGCTGGAGGGCCTCGACGGTCTTGACCGGCGAGTCGGAGGGCCGGCTCACCTGCTTGCCGGTGGACAGCTGCTCCTGGAGCTTCTGCATCTTCCCGAGGTTGGTCTGCAGGCCGTTGAGCATCGTGCTGCTCACGGTCCGCTGCGTGATCCGGTAGGCGGTGGACATCAGGTCTCCTAGCGGCCGACGAGGCCGGTGCGGTTGATGAGCGTGTCGAGCAGTTGGTCGACCGACGTGACGAAGCGGGCAGCACCTTCGTAGGCGCGCTGGTAGGCGAGCATGTTGCTCATCTCCTCGTCGAGGCTGACGCCGGCCTCGGCCTCGCGGGCGGCGTCGACCTGGGTGAGGATGCTCGACTGGATGTCGACGCGGCGGATGGCCGTCTGCGACTCGACCCCGAGCGTGACGACGAGCGAGCGGTAGGCCTGGTCGGGACCGCCCTCGGCGCTGCCCAGCTTGGACAGGGCGAGGGCGTTGCTGCCGCCGGCGTCGCCGGTGCCGCCGCCGGACAGAGGGCTCGCGGCGACGGCCGCCGGGTCGCCGACCTGCACCGACAGCCGGCCGTCGGTGACGGTGAAGAAGTCGCCGCCGGCGGTGCCGCCCTGGTCGAAGCCGGCGCGGTGCTGCGCGTTCACGACCTCGGCCAGCCGGCTCGCGACGGCGGCCAGGCCGTCGCGGTAGCGGGGCACGATGTCGTTGACGCCGGTGAGCAGGCCGCCGGCCTCTCCCCCGGCACCCGCGGACGTGCCGTCGGCCCAGGCGATGCCGGACGCGCCGGTCGCCGACGTGGTGACCGTGAGCGGCGCGGTCGTCCGGCCCTGCACCAGGGCGCGCCCGGGCGAGGTCCCGACGACGACGTCGACCGAGCCGTCCTCGCCGGAGCGCACGGTGGCGCCGGCGAGGGTCCCGAGCTTCTGCACGAGCAGGTCGCGCTGGTCCTTGAGGTCGTTCGGCGACGTGCCGGCGCGCGTGGCGCTGGAGATGGCCCGGTTGAGCTCCGCCACCGCCCGCGCCGTGGCGTTGACCTCGTCGACGGTGACGGCGAGCTGCTCCTGCGAGCTGGCGCGCTGCGCGTCGAGCCGGGACAGCGCGTCGCCGAAGCCGCTCGCGAGCGTCTTGCCCCGCTCGAGCAGCTGGCTGCGCGCCGCGAGGTCGGTCGGGTTGTTCGCGACGTCGTCCCAGCCGGACCAGAACTCCGACAGCTGCGAGCCGATGCCCGAGTCGGTCGGCTCGGCGAGGATGCCCTCGACGCGCGACAGGACGACCTGGCCCCCGCGCAGCTGCGCGTCGGTGCCGCGCTCCTTGAGCGCCCGCCCCTCGAGGAAGTCGTCGCGCAGCCGCTGCGTGCCGGCGACGCTCACGCCGTTGCCGACGCCGTCGTAGACCGCGTGCACGGCCGGCGTGATCGGACCGCCCTCGCCCTGCAGGCGCACCCGCTGACGGCTGTAGCCCTCGGTGTTGGCGTTGGCGATGTTGTGCCCGGTGAGCTCGAGCCCCCGGCGCTGCGCGAACAGCGACGACAGCCCGATGTTGAGTCCGGAGAAGGTCGACATCTAGATGGCCTCGTTCAGCAGTCGGGGGCCGCGCGCGCTGTGCACGCTCTGGCCGTCGGGGGCGTAGGTCTTGACCTCGGGCTGGGACAGCGAGCTGAGCGAGTCCCGGGCACTGCGGTAGCCGGCGGCCAGCAGGTCCTTGTTGGCCCGCGCCAGCGCGGTGATCTCCGTGGTGGCGGCCAGGAAGGCGTTGCGGTGCTCGCGCAGGATGTCGCCCCACGGAGCGGGCGCGACCTCGGCCAGCTCGCGCAGGCTCACGCCCGGTGCGAGCCCGAGCGACACGGCCACGCCCTCGACCTCGACGGCCCGCCCGAGCTCGGCGCGCTTCATCTCGGCGAGGACCATCTCGACCTCCCGCGTGGCGTGCGCCAGCCACCGCGTCCGGCCCGCCGCGAGCAGCAGCGACTCCTCCTCCAGCTTGAACAGGAGCAGGTCCAGCAGCTCGCGCTCGCGCCAGAGGATGCTCGAGACCTCGGTCAGGGACATCGACGCCTTCCTCGCCCCGCCCGTCGGGGTCACAGGTGCTGTATCGGCACCGGGCGCGCCGTACTGAGCCCTGACCGGACCCGGGCGACCCGGTCAACAGCCGGAGCAGGCTGCCGATGGGCTCCCGACGTCCGTCCAGACCAGGAGACCGCCATGCGCCACACCGCCTCGATCGTCATCCCCGCCTGGAACGAGTGGGAGCTGACCCGGGCCTGCCTCGAGTCGCTCCGCCCGACCCTCGGGGTGCGCGACCAGGTCGTGGTCGTGGACAACGGCTCCACCGACGGCACCGCCGCGGGCCTGCGCCGCTACCCGTGGGTGCAGGTCGTCTCGCACGCGGAGAACCTCGGCTTCGCGGCCGGCTGCAACTCCGGCGCGGCCGTGGCCACCGGTGAGGTGGTCGTGTTCCTCAACAACGACACGCTCGTGCCCTCGCGCTGGCTGGACGGCCTGCTCCGGCCCTTCCGCGACCGCGCGGTCGGCGCCACCGGTCCGCGGTCGAACTTCGTCTCCGGGCCGCAGCTCGTCGAGGAGGTCGCCTACGACGTCCGCCGGCGCTCGGAGCTGTCGGCGTTCGCCCGCGACTGGCGCGAGGCGCACCGCGGCAGGACCACCGAGACGACCCGGCTGGTGGGCTTCTGCCTCGCCGTGCGGCGCAGCACCCTGGAGCGGCTCGGCGGCTTCGACGAGGGCTTCGGCCTCGGTGGCTGCGAGGACGACGGCCTCTGCCTGCCCATGGCCGCTTCGGGCGAGGGCCTGCTCATCACGCACGAGTCGTTCGTGCACCACCACGGCCACCGCACGTTCGAGGCGAACGGGGTCGACTGGTACGCCCTGCAGGTCGAGAACACCGGGCGCCTGCAGACCAAGCACGGGGACGAGGGAGAGGCCGCCGACGGGGCGCTGCTGCTGTCGGCCTGCCTCATCGTCAAGGACGAGCAGGACGCCCTGCCGAGCTGCCTGGAGAGCCTGCGCGGCGTCGTCGACGAGATCGTCGTCTACGACACCGGCTCGACCGACGCCACCCGCGAGCTCGCGGCGGCCGCAGGCGCTCTCGTCGTCGAGGGCTTCTGGGACGACGACTTCTCCCGCGCCCGCAACAGCGCCCTGGCCGCCTGCTCGGGCCGCTGGATCCTGCACGTCGACGCCGACGAGCAGCTCGTGGGCGACCCGGCGGCGCTGCGCCGCGAGCTGAGCGCCGTCCCGGCTCCGGGCGCGCTGCAGCTCGTCATCGACAACGTCGAGAGCGACGGCAGCCTGGCCTTCGCGCACACCGCCGTGCGCCTGTTCCAGCGCCTGCGGGGCCACTGGGAGGGCCGGCTCCACGAGCAGGTCGTGGCCCGCGACGGCACCCCGCTGCAGCGGACGGAGACCGAGTCGGTGCGGATCCGGCACACCGGCTACAGCGAGCAGGCCCTCGAGGCGGGGCGCAAGAAGGACCGGAACCTGCGGGTCGCACGTGCCGGGGTCGAGGGAGCGGGCGGCAAGGACCCGCAGGCGCTGCTCAACGTGGCCCGGGCGCTCACCTCGTCCGGGGCCTACGACGAGGCCCTGGACGCCTACCGCCGGGCGCGCGACGCGACGACGGACGCCCAGCTCCTGCGCCACGTGCTGCGCAGCGCCGCCGAGGCACTGCTCGACGCCGGACGTCCCGAGCAGGCCCTGCCGTGGATCACCGACTTCCGCCGGTACACCGGGTCCGCGTCGATGCCGGACTACCTCGAGGGCACCGCTCACCTGGCCCTCGGGGACACCGACCGCGCGCTGGCCCTGCTCGAGGGCGTCGCCGAGGCCAAGGACGAGGACTTCGCCATCGCACCGCGGCTGCTGCGGCTGCGCCGCGGCCTGAGCTTCGTCGGCAGCGAGCGCTGGAGCGAGGCTGCGGTCGAGCTGACGGCAGTGGTGGTGGAGCACGGCGTCCCGGCCTGGGGGCAGCTCGTGCACGCCCGGTGGCGCGCCGGGGAGGCCGTCACCGACCTCGTCGCGCACGTCCCCGCCGACAAGGAGGTGGCCGTGCTCGCCCAGCTGCTGCTCGGCCCGGCCCCGGCCGCCGACCTCGTGGCGGAGGCCCTGTGGCATCGCTGCCCCGGGTCGGCGCGCCTGATCGCGTTCGCCCTGCAGATCGGCGTGCACCTGCCCCTCGAGCGGGCGCTCGAGTGGTCCGCCCGGATCCCCGCGGCGGGCGTCGCCGACCCCTGCCCGCGGCTCGCCGTGGCCCGCTCGGAAACGGCCC
>CAXTFU010000154.1:0-10971 GCA_964243385.1 uncultured bacterium
CGGCGGCGAGCGCTCACGCGGCGGTGACAGCGACGGCGGCGCCGGCCCTGCCGAGGCCGTCGTCCCGCGGCCGCGGCGGTCCCGGGCACCCGAGGTGACCGTGCCGGAGCCCACGGCCACCGCCGCGCCGGAGCCGACCCGGGCTCCGGAGCCGCCGCCGACGGCGGCGCCCCCCGAGCCGGAGCAGCCGCCGCCCACGACGTCGGCGCCCGACCCCGACCCGCTGCCGACCGGGGCACCGCCGGCGGTGACCGTGCCGAGCCCTCCGGCGTGAGCGCCGGGCTCGTCGTCCCCTCACGGGAGGACCCGGTCGCTGCGGGGGCGTCCGAGGCCCTCGGTGGGCCGCCGGGACGGCACAGCCGCACCGGCGGCCGGCGCTTCTGGACGCCGGTGCGCTGGCTGGTGCTGCTCACGCTGGTCACCAGCCTGTTCGGCTGGTGGCAGAAGTCGCCCTGCCGCGTGCACCCCTGGGAGGACCAGTACCAGTACACGCGCGGCTGCTACACCGACGTCTTCGCGCTGTACTTCTCCGAGCGGCTCAACGAGGGGATCACCCCGTACACCGGCCATCCCGTCGAGTACCCGGTCGTCATCGGCGGGGTGATGCAGCTCGCCGCGACGGCAGTGGCCGACCTGCCGGCGTCCGAGCGCCCGCGGCACTTCTACGACGTCACCTGGGCGCTGCTGACCGCGTGCGCGCTCGTCGTCGTGGTCACGACCGCCCGGCTGGCCGGTCCCCGAAGGCCCTGGGACGCCGCGCTGTTCGCGGTCGCGCCGCTGCTCGTGCTGCACGGCACGACGAACTGGGACCTCGTCGCGATGGCATTGGCCGGGCTGGGCCTGCTGCGCTGGGCCCGGTCGCAGCCGCTGGCCGCGGGGGTGCTGCTCGGGGCGGCCACGGCCACCAAGCTGTACCCGGTGCTGTTCCTCGTGCCGCTGGCCGCCCTGTGCCTGCGCGCCGGCCGGCTGCGCGCGTTCGCGGTGACGGCGCTCGCGACGGTGCTCACGCCCGTCGCGCTCAGCCTGCCGGTCTACCTGGCCAGCCCGTCGTTCGCCGACGTCGGCGGGGTGCAGACGGAGGTGGCGGCGAACCCGGTCGAGCGGCTCGCGGACGAGGGGCTGCGGGCCCTGCTGCCCGAGACCGACGTCGTCGCGCCGGACGGCACGGCGGTGACCGGCGTGAACGCGGCCTACCGGTTCTTCGCGCTCAACACGACGAGACCGGCTGACTGGGACTCGCTCTGGTACGTGCTGCAGGAGACGCGCGGCACGCCGCTGGACGCCACGACGGGCGCGCCGCGGCTGCTGAACCTCGCTGTGGCAGCGAGCTTCCTGGCCGCGCTGGCCGCCGTCGTCGGGCTGGCGCTGCGCGCCCCGAAGCGCCCGCGGCTGCTGCCGCTGCTGTTCCTGACCGTGCTGGCGTTCCTGCTGACGAACAAGGTGTGGAGCCCGCAGTTCTCGCTGTGGCTCGTGCCCCTGGCGGCGCTCGCCCGTCCGCGCTGGCGGCCGCTGCTCGCCTGGCAGGCCGCCGAGGCGCTCGTGCTGCTCACCCGGTTCCTGTTCTTCGTCGGCGGCAGCGCTCCGGGCAAGGGCATCGACGTCTGGTGGTTCCTCGGCGCGGTCCTGCTGCGCGACGCGCTGCTGCTGCTCGTGGCGGCGCTCGTCGTCCGCGACGTCCTGCGTCCCGAGCTCGACGTCGTGCGCTCGGACGGGGTCGACGACCCCGCGGGCGGGGTGCTCGACGGCGCACCTGACGCGCGCCGCGCCGCCGCACCGGTGCGGCAGGGGAGCGGCGCGGCGCCGTGACCTCGATCGTGCGGCGGGTGCGGCTGTCCGCCGACGACCGGGCGGTCCTCGGCGTGTGGCTCGCGTCGCGGGCGGCGGTCGCGCTGCTCGCGGTCGGGGGCGCGTGGCTGCTCAGCGGCGCGCGGGCCGGTGCGGTCGAGGGCTTCCTGCAGCGGTGGGACCGCTGGGACGTCGGGCTGATCCGCAAGGTCGCGCAGTTCGGCTACGACGGCTACCCGCAGGACTACCCCGACCGCGGGATCGAGGCCTTCTTCCCCGGCGCGCCGCTGGTGCTGCGGGCCGTGCACGTCGCGGTGCCCGACTGGACCGCTGCCGGCCTCGTCGTGTCGCTCGTCGCCGGCGCCTTCGCCAGCGTCGCCCTGGGACGGCTGGCCGCGCTCGACGGCGCGCCGGGCGAGCGCGCCGTGCTGTACCTGGTGCTGTCGCCGTACGCCGTGTTCCTGTTCGCCGGCTACAGCGAGGCGCTGTTCCTCGCCCTCGCGCTGTGGGGCTGGCTGCAGGTGCGGCGCGGTCGCTGGGTCGCCGGCTCGCTGCTGCTCGCCGGGGCGAGCACCGTGCGCATCAGCGGCCTGTTCCTCGGCTGCGGGCTCGTCGTGCACTACCTCGTCGAGCACCGCGGCCGACTGCGTCCGGACGCCCTCGCGCTCGCAGCGCCGTTGCTCGCAGTGGCCGGCTACTTCGCCTACCTGGCGGTGCTGACCGGCGACTTCTGGCGCTGGCGGTCGGCGCAGGAGCTCGGCTGGGGACGGCGCACGACGGCGCCGTGGGACGCGCTGCGCACGACCTTCGACGCGGCCCGCAGCAGCACCGCGGGAGCGGAGTACGCCTGGTCGTTCGCGGCCGAGATCGTCGCCGTGGCAGTCGGGGTCGGCCTCACCGCGGTGCTGCTGCGCCAACGCCGCTGGGGCGAGGCGACGTACGTCGGGCTGTCGGTCGGCGCGCTCGCCACGTCGACGTACTACCTGTCGGTCGGGCGCGCGACGCTGCTGTGGTGGCCGCTGTTCGTCCTGCTGGCCGCGGCCGGGACCCGGCGACGAGCCGTGCACCTCGGCTACCTGGCGCTCGCGGCCCCGCTCATGGCGCTGCTCGTGCTGACCTTCACCTCGGGACGCTGGGTGGGCTGACCGGCGCGGTCGCCGTGGGCGCGACCGGCGGCGCGGTGAGCGCGGCGTCCGCCCGCAGGAACAGCGGCACGAGCAGGGCGAGCACCGCCGACCGCGTCCACACGCCGACGACCAGCAGCCGCTCCGGCAGCGTCGGGTCGGCGCCGCTGACGAGCGCGTCGAACCAGCGGAACACGCCGACGTAGACCAGCACGTCCGCGACCGCGAACGCCGCCCACCACCCCCACCGCACGCGGAGCAGGACGAAGAACGGCAGCACCCACAGGGTGTACTGCGGCGAGCTGACCTTGTTGAGCAGCACGAAGGCGGCGACGGCCGCACCGCACACCTGCAGCACCGGGAACGCCCCCTCGCGATGGGCGCGCACGAGCCCGGCGGCGACGGCCGCGGCCAGCACGACGGCGAGCAGCACGGGCACGGTGCGGTTCAGCTGCCCGGTGCTCAGGTGCGGGTACACCCAGTACCAGATGCTGTTGCTGCTCGAGTCGGCGGCGCGCGCCGCCTGGAAGGCGTACGTCGTCGCCCAGCCGTCGCGGTCGACCAGCACGAACGGCAGGTTCACCGCCGCCACCGTGGCGCTGCCGACGAGCACGGCGGTGCCGGCACCGGCTCGGTCGCGCGCCTGCAGGCGGTCGACGACGAGCGGCAGCAGGAACAGCCCCGGATAGACCTTGAGGCAGGCGCCGACGGCGAACAGGGCTGCGGCCCAGCCAGTCCGGCCGCGCCACCAGGCGGACAGGCCGGCGGTCGCCGCCGCGACGGCCAGCAGGTCCCAGTTGTGCAGCGCGGAGAGGACGAGCGCGGGAGCCGCCGCCCACAGCAGTGCGCGCCGCCCGGCCATGCGTTGCAGCTGCCAGGCCGTCAGCAGCGCGAACGGCGCGAGCGCGAGCGTCGACACGACCAGGAACGACGCCCGGTCATCGGCGAGCAGCGACGTGGCCCACACGAAGACGCCGGTCAGGACGGGGTACTCGAAGGTGTCGACCGGTGCGCCGTCGACCAGCCGACCGTCGACGTAGGGGAAGACGTGGTCGACGAGCGACCGGCTCGTCCACAGCTCGAGGACGTCGCTGTAGCAGGTCAGGCGGTAATTGCGGGACGCGTCGACGCACGCCGCCTTCCACGCGCTCGAGAGCACGACGAGCACGGCGCAGCACGACAGGACCAGCGGCAGCGCGGCCCGCACGTCCGGTGCGGACGGGTGCCGCAGCCTGCTCACGCAACCGCACGCTAGCCGCGCCGCCGACGGCCCGCTCGACCGCGTGCGCCGGACACCGGAGACGCTCAGCGCGCCGGTGGTGACAGCCGAGCCGTCCGGACGGGCGGTCCCGGCGCCGCTAGCGTCGCGGGCGTGGACGTCGACCGGCAGGCCCCCGCGGCGCCGGCCGTCGCGGTCTGCGCGACCGGGGGGTGGACGGCGTCGCTGCGCAGCGCGCTGCGCGTGTACGTGCCCGTCCGCCTGGGGCTGTTCCTGGTCGGCCTGCTCAGCGCGGGCCTGCTGCCGCGCAACCCTCCGGTCGACGTCCCCGGCTGGCCGGCCACCGACCCCGGGACCGGCTGGCACGTCGTGTTCACCGCGTGGGAGCGCCACGACGTCCTGTGGTACTTGCGCATCGCCAGCCAGGGGTACCGCACCGACGACGCCAGCGCGGCGTTCTTCCCGCTCTACCCGCTGCTGTCGCGCCTGGTGGCGCAGGTGCTCGGCGACGCGTGGCTGCTCGGTGCGTACCTCGTCGCCAACCTCGCCATCGTCGCGGCGCTCACGGTGCTGCACCGGCTGACCGTCCGCGAGCTGGGCGAGCTCGCGGCACGGCGCACCGTGCTGTACCTGGCGGTGTTCCCGACCGCGCTGTTCCTGTTCGCGCCGTACACCGAGTCGCTGTTCCTCGCGCTGTCGGTCGGCTGCCTGTACGCCGCGCGACGGCACGCCTGGCTCGTGGCCGGGCTGCTCGGGGCGCTGGCCTCGGCGACGCGCAGCACCGGCGTGCTGCTCGTCCTGCCGCTGGCCGTCGAGGCGCTGCTGCAGCTGCGCGACGCGCCAGGACCGCTGCGCCCGAGGCTGGTCCGCGCCGCCGGTGCGCTGGCGGCGTCCACCCTCACGGTGCTCGGAGCGGGTGCCTACCTGCTGTCCTGGGCCGCGCGCGACAGCTGGCGCCGTCCGCTCGACGTGCAGGGCGCCACGTGGAGCCGCCAGCGGACCTGGCCGTGGGAGACGCTGCTCGACGGGGCGCGCGAGGGCACCCGCTGGTTCGGCGCCTACCCCGGCGGCTACCACACGGTCGACCTCGTGGTCGTCGTCGGAGCGCTGGCCGCCGCGGTCTGGGTGACGCTGCGGATGCGCGCCACCTGGGCGGTCTGGTGCTGGGTGTCGCTGCTGCTGCCGCTCACCCTGCCGTTCGACGGACGGCCGTTCCTGTCCGTGCCGCGGTTCGTCGTCGTCGTGTTCCCGCTGTTCTGGGCGCTCGCGGCGCTGTCGGCGCGCTACCGCGTGCACGACGCGGTCGTCGCGGCGTCAGCCTGCGGGCTCGGCCTGCTGTCGGTGCTGTACGTGAACTGGTACTTCATCTTCTGAGGGACGGTCGACCACGTCGGCAGGGGGCCGGGTCGACCACGCGGCGCGGCCGGCGAGGACGGCCACGACGACGAGCAGCACGTCGCGCACGGCCAGCAGGAGCACCGGCGCCCAGTCGCCCGCGAGCAGGTCCTGCACCGACAGCGGGTACACGAGCTGCGTCAGCAGCAGCACGCCGCACAGCGGGGCGGCGGCCGCCCGCAGCGGGCTGCCCGGCGTGCACAGCGCGAGCGCCACCAGCCCGGTGAGCCACAGCGGGTACTGCGCGCTGAGCACCTTGTCGAAGACCAGCACGCCCGCGACGACGAGCACGGCCAGGGGCACCACGTCCCCGGCGCCGCGGGCCCGCCAGCACAGGACGGCGGTGAGGACGAGGACCGCTGCGAGCCCGGTTGTCCCGAGCGCCAGCGCCGCGGGCGCCCACGGACCGTCGACCTGGTAGCTGCCGAACCCGAAGCCCACGGTCGTCCGCTCGTCACCGGCCGCCCGCGCCAGCATGAGCGGCAGGGCCGGCAGCGACTCGACCTCGAGCCCGCGGTCGCGCTGGCAGGACAGGAAGCTCAGCAGCTGGGGCAGGACGCCCCACAGCGCCGCGCCGAGCAGGGTCACGGCGCCGACACCCACCGCGCCGGCGACCACCCGCCCCCGTCCGGCCGGGCGGACGAGCAGCACCGGCAGCAGCAGCGCCGGCCACAGCTTGACCACCGCGCCCGCCCCGAGCAGGACGCCGCCGAGCAGCGGCGGGCTCGCGAGGCCGGCCACCGCGAGCGCCGTCGGCACGACGTCGAAGCGGGCGAGCGCCACCGGACCGAGCAGGGGGACCGCGGCGAGCCAGAGCCACGCCCCGGCCAGCGAGCCCCGCCGCAGCCCGACGAGGGCGAGCACGAGCAGCAGCGCGCCGTCCCACAGCAGCGCCTGCCCGGCGAAGCCGAGCGCGTACGGCGCACCGCGCAGCAGCGCGGGTGCCAGCACGAGCGGCACCGCGCCGACCGGGTACTCCCACGGACCGTCGCGCAGCGGCACTGGACCGTCGCCGTCGCCCACGAGCGCGGCGGCCCAGCCGGCGAACGTGCTGAGCTCGAAGGGGTCGTCCTGGTAGGGGTAGAGCGCGCGGGCGCGCCCGCCGACCAGGACGACGGCGCGCGCTCCGAGCCACGCCGCGAACAGCAGCGCCAGCCGCTCGGCGTCGCTGCGGCCGCGCCGCCCCGCCGTCCCGGTCACGCGCTCAGGCGGGCAGGTGCTCGCGCAGGAAGGCGATGTCGGCGGCCTGGCCGGCCGCGCCGCCGGGCGTCTCGCACACGACGGGCGCCCCGGCCGCGGCCACGACCGCGACGAGCAGCTGCGGGTCGATCTGGCCGTCGCCGAGGTTCGCGTGCCGGTCGGCGCCCGAGTCGAAGGCGTCGCGGGAGTCGTTGCAGTGCACGAGGTCGATGCGGCCCGTGATGGCCTTGACCCGGTCGACGACGTCGAGCAGCTCCTCCCCGGCGGCGTGCGCGTGGCAGGTGTCGAGGCAGAAGCCGACCCCGGGGAAGCCGCCGATGCCGTCCCACAGCCGGGCGAGGGCGTCGAAGCGGCGGGCCATGGCGTGGTCGCCGCCGGCGGTGTTCTCCACGAGCACGGGCAGCGGCGCGGTCATCCGCTCGAAGGTCTTGACCCAGTTCTCGACGCCGACCTCGGGTCCGTCGCCCTTCGTGACGTGGCCGCCGTGCACGATCAGCCCCTTCGCCCCGACGGACGCCGCGGCCGTCGCGTGGTCGAGCAGGATCTTCCGGGACGGGATGCGGATCTTGTTGTTCGTCGACGCGACGTTGACGATGTACGGCGCGTGCACGTAGAGGTCCAGGCCGTCGGTGCCGCCCGCCAGCGCTTCGGGGACGACGGCCTTCTTCCAGCTCTGCGGGTCGCCCAGGAACGTCTGCACGAGGTCGGCCCCGCGCGCCTGCCCCTCGGCCACGGGGTCGGTCTGGTCGACATGGGCACCGATCCGCAGCACCCGCCCACCGTAGTGCGCGGCCGGCGTCCTGCGGCGCTCGCGGGCAGGGGTGGTCGGGGTCGGGGTGGTCGGGGTCGGGGTGGTCGGGGTCGGGGTGGTCGGTCGTCGCGCCACTGCCCCTGGCGACGCGGACCTCGGACGGCGCAGCGCAGCGGAGGTCGGTCGGTCGGTCGGTCGGGTCACTTCCCCTGGCGACTGGTACGCCGGACACCGTCGAGGCGTACCAGGGCGCAGGGGAAGCCGCGGGTGACGGCATCCCCCGGTGACCGGCATGCCGGACGGCCTCCCGGCCTTTCCGCGGCGCGGGGAAGCCGCCGGTCGCTGCGCTTCCCCTGCCGACTGGTACGCCGGAGGGCGTCGTGGTGTACCGCCGCGCAGGGAAGCCGTCCGGTCGCGGCGTTCCCTTGGCCGCCGGTACGTCGGACGGCGCCGCGGCGAACTCCGGGGCTGGCCCCACCGCTGCTGTCGGCCGTCCTGCAGGACGCCGAGGCGCCGGTCACGGAGGCCCCCGGTGCCAGACTGCGGCGATGACCGCCGCCTGTCCCGGAGCCCGCGCCAGGGCAGCGATGCTCGGCGCGGCTCGAGGTGCAGGCCTGCTGCTCGTCGCCCTGCTCTCGGCGGTCGTCCTGCTCCCGGTCGGGACGCCGGCCGCGGCCGCTGAGGTCCCGTCCGTCTCATCGGCCGGACCGGCGGCAGCCGCTGTCTCCTCCGCTGCGCAGGCGTCGTCGTCCGCCGCCCGGGTCGGCTGGGCCCCGCTGGCCGCGTCGTCCGCCGCCCGGGTCGGCTGGGCCCCGCTGGCCGCGTCGTCCGGCAGCCTCACCGCCGCGCCGGTCCCGTCCGCGCCGGTCCCGTCGGCGCCGGTCCCGTCCGCGGTGGTCCCGTCTGCACAGGTCCCGTCTGCCCGGGGCCTGCCGGGGGCGCGCTCGTCCCGCGACCTGGGGCTGGCGGTCCTGCTCGCCGCCGTGCTGCTCGCGGGCGTCGCGTCGCTGCTGGTGCGCGTCCTGCTCGCCGAGCCGCGCCACCCGGTCCCCGGCGCGGCGCTGTCCGCAGGCGTGCGGCGCGACCGCCCGGTGCCTGGACCGGAACTGTCGGACCCTGCTGCCAGGCTCTGACCAGCAGGGACGTGCAGCGCCGCGCTGGTAGCCTCAGCAGGTTTGCTGACGCGAACGCCCTCCTGCCACGGATCGTCCGTGGCCGTGCAGTCCACAGGAGGAGGTGGGTCACTTGCGTCACTACGAGCTCATGGTCATCCTCGACCCCGACCTGGAGGAGCGCACCATCGCTCCCTCCCTCGACACGTTCCTCAACGTCGTCCGCAACGGCGGCGGGAGCATCGAGAAGGTCGACGTCTGGGGCCGCCGCCGGCTGTCCTTCGAGATCGACAAGAAGGCCGAGGGCATCTACGCCGTCGTCGACCTGAACGCCGAGCCGGCCGTCATGAAGGAGCTGGACCGCCAGCTCAACCTGAACGAGTCGATCCTGCGCACCAAGGTCATGCGTCCCGACCTGCGTGCCAGCACGCCCGCACCGGCCAAGGCCCCCAAGCCCGCCGCTGCTCCGGCGCCGACTCCCGTCCCGGCCGCGCCCTCGGCGCCGGCCGCGAGCTAGCACCAGCAGGACCAGCACGCCGTCCCACCGCACGTCCTTCCCCGCTGCACCTGTGCGCAGCTGAGCGCACGCACCCACACCCCCACTGACCGGACTCCGCACCGCGCGGAAGGACCAAGGAGAACCCCGTGGCAGGCGACACCGTCATCACCGTGGTCGGCAACCTCACCGCCGACCCCGAGCTGCGCTTCACCCCGTCCGGGGCTGCCGTCGCGAACTTCACCGTCGCGTCGACGCCTCGCACCTTCGACAAGAACTCCAACGAGTGGAAGGACGGGGAGGCGCTGTTCCTGCGCTGCTCCGTCTGGCGCCAGGCCGCCGAGAACGTCGCCGAGTCCCTGCACCGGGGCTCCGCGGTGATCGTCCAGGGCCGCCTGAAGCAGCGCTCGTACGAGACGAAGGAAGGCGAGAAGCGCACCGTCTACGAGCTCGACGTCGAGGAGGTCGGCCCCTCGCTGCGCTGGGCCACCGCGAAGGTCACCAAGGCCTCTCGCGGTGGTGGCGGCGGCGGGGGTGGCGGCTTCGGCGGCGGCGGTGGCTCGTACGGCGGCGGCAACGCCGGCGGAAGCGGTCAGTCCTACGGCGGTGGCGGCGGCGGCGGCGGCGGCTCGGCGAGCGGCAACGACGACCCCTGGGCGACCGCGCCCGCGGGCGGCGGTGCGTCCTCGTCCGGCGGCTGGTCCGACGAGCCCCCCTTCTAAGACATCCCCAGACTCCAGGAGACCCGACGATGGCGAAGCCACCGCCCCGCAAGCTCAAGAAGAAGGTCTGCCAGTTCTGCAAGGACAAGGTGACCTACGTCGACTACAAGGACACCGGCACCCTGCGCAAGTACATCTCGGACCGCGGCAAGATCCGCGCCAGCCGGGTCAGCGGCAACTGCCGCCAGCACCAGCGCGACGTGGCCATGGCGGTCAAGAACAGCCGTGAGATGGCGCTGCTCCCCTACACCTCCATGGCGCGCTGACATGGCGACCGCGATGAAGCTCATCCTCACGCAGGACGTCACGGGGCTCGGTGCTCCCGGCGACGTCATCGAGGTCGCGGCCGGCTACGGGCGCAACTACCTCGTCCCGCAGGGCCTCGCCATCCGCGCGACCCGCGGTGCCGAGAAGCAGATCGCAACGATCCGTCGCGCCCGCGAGGTGCGCGAGGTCCGCGACCTCGGGCACGCCAAGGAGATCCAGGGCCAGCTCGCCGGCCTGCAGGTGCGCCTGCCGGCCCGGTCCGGCGAGGGCGGCCGGCTGTTCGGCTCCGTCACCTCGGCCGACGTGGTCCAGGCCGTGCAGCAGGCCGGCGGTCCGAAGCTCGACCGTCGCCTGATCACCATGAACCCGATCAAGTCCCTCGGCACCCACACCGTCACGGTGAAGGTGCACCCCGAGGTCGACGCGAGCCTGACTCTCGAGGTCGTCTCCTCGTAGGCAGTGCGACGCTGCACACCAGCCGGCCCGGCCCTCCCTCGCGGAGTGCCGGGCCGCCTGCTGTCCGACCGCGGCGCCGACCGGCGGTCACGACCGACGGCGCCCGCGCCGCCACCGTCCGCGGGTGAGGGCCAGTGCGAGCAGCGGGACGAGGACGGGACGGTTCCTGACCGCGCCGAGGCGTCCACGACTGCCGATGCTCAGCACCGACCCGACCGAGCCGATCGAGGCGATGCTGCCGATCGACCCGACGCTGGCGACCGAGGCGATGCTGCCGACGGACAGGACGCTGGCGATCGATCCGCTGCTGCCGACGGAGCCGAGACCGCCAGCGGAACCAGCGCTGCCGGTACTGCCGACCGAACCGACGCTGCCGACCGACCCCGCACTGCTGACCGACCCCACGCTGCCCACGGACGCCACGCTGCCGACGGACCCCACACC
>CAXTFU010000155.1:0-10884 GCA_964243385.1 uncultured bacterium
GCGCAGTCCAGATCACCCGCCTCGACGGACCGACGGCGGTGGAGGTCGGCGAGGTGCCCGAGCCGGCCGCCGGCGCGGACGAGGTGCTCGTCGACGTCCACGTCGCCGGCGTCGCCTTCCCGGAGGTGCTGCAGACCCGCGGCGCCTACCAGCTCAAGCCCGAGCTGCCGTTCGTGCCCGGTGCGGAGGTGGCGGGCGTCGTCCGCTCGGCGCCGGAGGGCGCCGGCGTCACGGCGGGGCAGCGCGTCGCGGCCTTCCCCGGGCTCGGCGGCTACGCCGAGGTGGTCGCGGTCCCGGCGGCGAGGGTGTTCGCACTGCCCGACCGCGTCTCGTTCGCCGCCGGAGCGGCCCTGCCGATGAACTACCTGACCGTGCACTTCGGGCTGACGCGACGCGGCGGCCTGCGCGCCGGCGAGACGGTGCTCGTGCACGGTGCGGCCGGCGGGGTCGGCACGGCGGCCGTGCAGCTGGCGCGCGCGCTCGGCGCGCACGTCATCGCCGTCACCTCCTCGCCGGACAAGGCGGGGGTCGCCCGCGCCGCCGGTGCGCACGAGACGGTGACGGCCGACGGCTTCCGGGCGCAGGTCGCCGAGCTCACCGCCGGTCGCGGCGTCGACCTCGTCGTCGACCCCGTCGGCGGGGACCGGTTCACCGACTCGCTGCGCAGCCTGGCCCGCGAGGGGCGGCTGCTCGTCGTCGGCTTCACCGGCGGCGAGATCCCGACGGTGAAGGTGAACCGCCTGCTGCTCAACAACCTCTCGGTGGTTGGCGTCGGCTGGGGCGCGTTCTGGCTCGCGCAGGTCGACTACCTGCAGGAGCAGTGGGCCCAGCTGCTGCCGCTGCTCGAGGACGGCACCCTCGACCCCGTGCTCGGCCGCAGCTTCCGGCTGGAGGACGCGTCGTCCGCGCTGCTCGAGCTCGACGAGCGCCGCGCGGCGGGCAAGGTGCTGCTCGGCGTCCGCTGACGACGGACCCGGTCCCGTCAGGCACCGGGGGCGTCGCACAGGGTCACGGCGGCCGGGCCGCGGTCGCGCCGTGTGACGGCCGCCGCGCCCGGGACGGGAACGCCCGCCCGGACCGGCCTGTTCGCACCGGGGTGAGCGCTGCACCCCCGACGACCGCCGTCCCCGTCCCGACGACGCCTGCCCGCGCCTGGGTCGTGTGGGCCGTCGGGCTGGCGGCGTACGTCGTCGCGGTCTTCTCGCGCTCCTCGCTCGGCGTCGCCGGCGTGGAGGCCCAGGAGCGCTTCGGCGCCGGGGCGTCCGCGATCTCGCTGTTCGTCGTGCTGCAGCTCGTCGTCTACGCCGGACTGCAGGTGCCGGTCGGCGTGGCGCTCGACCGGATCGGCTCGCGCCGCATGGTGCTGCTCGGTGCGGTCACCATCGCGGCCGGCCAGCTCGTGCTGGCGCTCGCCGACGACGTGCCGACGGCGGTGCTCGCCCGCGTCCTGGTCGGCGCCGGCGACGCGATGACGTTCATCAGCGTGCTGCGCATCGTCTCGCTGTGGTTCCCCGGCCGGCGGGTGCCGGTGCTGACGCAGCTCACCGGGATCCTCGGCCAGGCGGGCCAGATCCTCGCCGCCTACCCGCTCGTGCGGGCGCTCGACCGGTTCTCCTGGGAGGCGACGTTCGTCGGCGCAGCCGCCGTCGGCGTGCTGGTCGCGGTGCTCGTCGCCGTCGCGCTGCAGGACGCCCCCGCCTCGTTCGAGCCGGCCGCACCCGCCGGGCTCGGCCAGGTGCGCTCGGACCTGCTCGCCACCTGGCGCGAGCCGGGCACCCGGCTGGGGCTGTGGACGCACACCGTCACGCAGTTCTCCGGCACCGTGTTCATGCTGCTGTGGGGCTTCCCGTTCCTCGTGCTCGGCCAGGGCCTGAGCACCGGTGCGGCCGCCGGGCTGCTGACCCTCATGGTCGTGGTCGGCATGGGCTTCGGGCCGCTGCTCGGCCAGCTCGTCGGCCGCTGGCCGCTGCGCCGGTCGACCCTCGTGCTCACCGTCGTGGTCACCACGGTGGTCATGTGGACGGTCGTGCTGGCCTGGCCGGGGCGCGCGCCGCTGCCGGTGCTCGTGCTGCTCGCGCTGGTGCTCGGCACGAACGGCCCGGCGTCGATGATCGGCTTCGACTTCGCGCGCACCGAGAACCCGGCCACCCGGCTCGGCAGCGCGAGCGGCCTCGTCAACGTCGGCGGCTTCGTCGCGTCGCTGCTCACGATGCTGGGCGTCGGGGTCGTGCTGGACGTCCTCACCCCGGGCGCCTCGACCGACTACTCGCTGGGCGCCTTCAAGGCGGCCTTCGCCGTGCAGTACGCGGTGTGGGTGCTGGGCGCCGTGCAGGTCTGGCGCTACCGGCGCCAGCTGCGGGCGCGCCTGCGCACCGGCGGCATCGTCATCGCACCGCTGCACCTGGCCGTCGCCGCCCGGCTGCGCGGCGGCTCCGCCTACCGGTAGGCGCGCTGCACCCTCGCCGGCAGACCGCATCTGGTCCGCCGCGGCTGCAGGCGTCAGCCGCCGAGCACGTCCGGCGGCAGCGCCTCGGCGAAGGCCTGCGCGATGCGCTCGTGCCCGGAGGCGCTGGGGTGCAGGCAGTCCAGGCCGCCGACGAAGTCCTGCGGGACGCGCAGCCGGTCGGCGGTCTCGACCACGACGGCGTCGTGCTCCCGCGCCGCCGCGCGCAGCGCGTCGTTGAGCCCCTGCTGGTCACCGACGCCCTCGAGCACCTGCTCGGCGAGCGGCTGCAGCGGCGCCAGCCGGCAGGCGGGCAGGGGGTCGTAGTAGGTCATCACCGCGACTGGCACGCCGTCGGACGCGGCGCCGAGCTCGTCCAGCACCCGCCCCACCGCGACACCCACGCCGTCGACGGCGGCGGCCACCTGCGTGCGGCACGCGGGGTCCTGCGGCGCGACGGCGCACGCCTGGAGCACCGGCCCGAAGACGTCGTTGCCGCCGACGGTCACGGTCACGAGGCGGACGTCGGCGCCGCCCTCGAGCAGGCGGAGCGCCTGCGGCAGCTGGTCGCGCAGCAGCGTCGCCGTGGTCGCGCCGGACACCGCGAGGTCGGCCAGCTCGAGCGGGCACCCGGGCGCCGGCGACCGTCCGCAGCCGAGCTGCTCGGCGAGGCGCGCCCGCAGCAGCGGCACGTAGCCGCCCGACGGGGTCGCCGCGCCGACCCCCGCCGCGACGGAGTCGCCCAGGGCCACGTACGTCGAGGGGCCGGCCGCAGGCGTGGGCGTGGGCGTGGGCGACGGTCCGGCGGCCCCGCGGTCGGACGACGGTGAGGGCGGGTCCGCGGAGGACGTGCAACCGGCGAGCAGGGTCGCGACGGTGAGCGCGGCCGTCAGCACGACGGGTGCGCGGCGCGCGCGGCGAGGGGACGACGACGGCATCCCGCCAGCCTGCCCGCTGCCGCACCGCCGGGCCAGTCACGAGCCGGTCGGTCGCGCGCCGGGCCAGTCACGCGCCGGCCGGTCACGCGCCGGTCGGTCACCCGCCGGCCGGTCACGCGCCGGGCCGGTCGCGGGCCGGACCGGTCGCGGGCCGGACCGGTCGCGCGCGGGGGCGGCGTCCGGTTGACGGGACCCGGGTGCCCTACGACGCTGGTCCCGGTGGAGACGGCGAGCGGGGCGTGCTGCGCACCGGGGCCGTCGGCACCCGGACGGGCGGCAGCACGGTGACGAGCAGTGCGGCGCTGCAGCGCATCACGGTGGTCGGCGCGTCGCTCGCCGGGTTGTCGGCGGTGCGTGCGCTGCGCGCCCAGGGCTTCGCCGGCCGGATCACCGTGCTGGGCGCAGAGCGGCACGCGCCCTACGACCGGCCGCCGCTGTCGAAGGGCTTCCTCACCGGGACGGTCGACGAGGACGGGCTCGCCCTGCTCGGCGAGCAGGACGACGAGCTCGACGTCGACTGGCTGCTCGGCACGCCCGCCGTGCGCCTGGACCCCGGGCGGCACGACGTCGAGCTGGCCGACGGCCGCGTCGTCGCCGGTGACGCGGTGGTCGTCGCGACCGGCGCGCGGGCGCGCACGCTCCCGGGCACGGCGCACCTGACCGGGGTGCACGTGGTCCGCACGCTCGACGACGCCGTCGCGCTGCGCACCGACCTGCGCGCGGCCGGCGCGCTGGTCGTCGTCGGCGGCGGCTTCATCGGCGGCGAGGTCGCCAGCAGCGCCCGCCACCTCGGGCTCGACGTGACGGTCGTGGAGGCGCTCGGCACGCCGCTCGCGGGCGCGCTGGGCGAGCAGCTGGGTGCGGTCGTCGCGCAGCTGCACGTCGACCACGGCGTGCGGCTGCGCACCGGCACCGGCGTCGCGGAGGTCCTCGGCACGGACCGCGTCGAGGCGGTGCGGCTGACCGACGGGACCGTGCTGGCGGCGGACGTGGTCGTGGTCGGCATCGGCGCCGTCCCGGACGTCGCCTGGCTCGCCGGCAGCGGCCTGGACGTGGCGGGGGGCGTCCGCACCGACGCCACCGGCGCGACCGCCGCCCCGGGCGTCGTGGCGGTCGGCGACTGCGCGCTGGCCTTCGACGTGCACGCCGGACGCCCCGTCCTCGACGAGCACTGGACGCACGCGCTGCAGCAGCCCGCGGTCGCCGCGGCGACGCTGCTCGGGGCGCCCGCGCCGTACACCGCCGTGCCGTACTTCTGGTCCGAGCAGCACGGCCGGCACCTGCAGGTCGCCGGGCGGCCGGCGCCCGGCGACGGCGTCACGGTGGTGCACGGCAGTGTCGACGAGCGAGCGTTCGTGGCCCGCTACGAGCGGGACGGCGAGCTCGTCGCGGTGCTGGGCATGGCCGCTCCGCAGGCCTTCGGCCGCGAGCGGCGGGCGCTGCGCACCGCCGCGGCCGCCCGTCTCGCCGCGCAGGGGCACCCCGCGGCACCGCTGGCGGGCTGAGCCCGCCCGGCGTCAGGGGGCGGTCGGCTCGCCGCCCACGGGCCGGGTGATGACGAGCACCGGGCGCGGCGAGCGCGCGACGATCGCGAGCGGGACGCTGCCGAGCAGGCGCGTCGCGACGGCGGGGCGGTCGCTGGCCCCGACGACGATGATGTCGGCCTGCTGCTGCTCGGCGAACTCCAGGATGCGGTCGCGCGCGGAGCCGGCGAGCACGGTGGCGGTCGCCGCGACGCCCGCCGCCGCGAGCCGCTCGACCGCCGCGGCGGCGGCGGCCTCCGCCTGCGCGGCGAACACGGCCCGCGGCACGGGCGCCAGCCGCTCGAGCTCCACCTCGTCGACGCTCACGACGGCCACCGTGGCCCCGGCCTGCATCGCGAAGGTCGCGGTGGCCTCGGCCACCCACGGCTGGTCGACCTCGGCGTTGGCGGCGAGCACCAGGTGCATGACGACCTCTCGGGCAGGACGGCGGACGGCGGCCCGGCGGCGCGGACCTGCCCGCCGGCTGCACGCGACTGTGGCACGCTCCGGCTGTCGGGCGGTAGTGCCCCCGTTCGTGGGTACTGGTGCTCGACATCCGGGCTGCAGTGCCGCAGCCTCCTCGTCGGCACCCCTGTGCCGCAGACCCGGAGGTGCGCACATGTCCGCTGCCGAGCAGGTCGAGCAGACGCAGGGCCAACCTGCGCTCAAGCGCGTCATGGGTCCGGGGCTGCTGCTGCTGTTCGTCGTCGGCGACATCCTCGGCACCGGGGTCTACGCCCTCACCGGCAAGGTCGCGGCCGAGGTGGGCGGAGCGGTCTGGCTGCCGTTCCTGACCGCCTTCATCGTCGCGATCCTCACCGCGTTCAGCTACCTCGAGCTCGTCACGAAGTACCCGCAGGCCGCGGGCGCCGCGCTCTACACGCACAAGGCGTTCGGCATCCACTTCCTGACGTTCATGGTCACGTTCACCGTCATGTGCTCCGGCCTGACCTCGGCCTCCAGCGCCTCCAAGGCCTTCGCCAGCAACTTCGTCGAGGCGTTCGACCTGTCGATCGGCGAGGGCGCCGCGCTGACGCTGCTCGCGCTCGCGTTCATGACCGTCATCGCGCTGGTGAACTTCCGCGGGGTGAGCGAGAGCGTCCGCGTGAACGTCCTGCTGACGCTGGTCGAGCTCGCCGGCCTGCTCATCATCATCCTGATCGGCGCGTGGGCCCTGAGCCAGGGCGAGGGCGACACGTCCCGGCTGCTCGAGTTCGACACCGCCGAGGGCGAGAGCGGGTTCGGCGCCGTCACGGCCGCCACGGCGCTCGCGTTCTTCGCCATGGTCGGCTTCGAGGACTCGGTGAACATGGCCGAGGAGACCAAGGACCCGGTCCGCATCTTCCCGAAGGTCATGCTCGCCGGCCTGTGCCTCACCGGCGTCATCTACGTGCTGGTGTCCATCTCGTCGGTCGCGCTCGTGTCGCCGGAGGACCTCGGCGAGGGGGACGCGCCGCTGCTCAAGGTGGTCGCCGCCGGCGCCCCCGACTTCCCGGTCGGGCTGTTCGCCTTCATCACGATGTTCGCCGTCGCCAACTCCGCGCTCATCAACATGCTCATGGCGAGCCGGCTGCTCTACGGCATGTCGAACCAGAAGGTGCTGCCGAGCTTCCTCGGCCGGGTGCACCCGGTCCGGCGCACGCCGTGGGCCGGCATCGTGTTCACGACGGCCATCGCGTTCGGCCTCATCTGGTTCGCCGACCTCGAGGCGCTGGGCGGCACGACGTCGCTGCTGCTGCTGTGCGTGTTCACCATCGTGAACGTGGCGGTCCTCGTGCTGCGGCGCGACAGGGTCGAGCACCAGCACTTCCACGCCCCGACCGTCATCCCGGTGCTCGGCGCCGTCGCCTGCGCCTACCTCGCCAGCCCGCTGTCCGGCCGGGCGGGCGCCGACTACCGCGTCGCCGGCGTCCTGATGGTCATCGGGATCGGGCTGTGGGCCGCGACGTACGTCGTGCAGCGCTACGTGCTGCACGAGGACGTCCGGCCGGACGTCGAGCAGATGTCCGGCTCGTCGTCCTGAGCGCGGGCCGGGGGCGCGGGCGACGCGACCTCGGCCGTCGGGTAGGGAGGACGCATGCCTGACACCGCTCCCGACCCCACCCTCGCCGCTCTGGTCAAGGCCGAGGCCGCCGGCGCGCACCCGACCGAGCTCGCCGCGCTGCGCCGCCGCCTGGACCAGCTGCTGCAGGCCGACGCCGGGCAGCTGGCCGGGTCGTCGCTGACGCCGCTGCCCGACCTGCCCCGGCTCGAGGAGCTGCCTGAGCCGTCGGACGAGCAGGCCCGCTCGGTGCTGGACCGCCTGGTGGTGGTCAAGCTGAACGGCGGGCTGGGCACGAGCATGGGCCTGTCCGGGCCGAAGTCGCTGCTGCAGGTCAAGCCCGGGCAGAGCTTCCTGGACATCTTCACCACGCAGGTGCTGGCGCTGCGCGAGCAGTACGCGGCGCGGCTGCCGCTGCTGCTCATGAACTCGCCGTCGACCCGCGGCCCGTCGCTGCAGGCGCTGTCCCGGCACCCCGGGACGGCCGAGAACGGCCCGGTGCCGCTGGACTTCCTGCAGGGGCGCGAGCCCAAGCTGCGCGCGAGCGACTACCAGCCGGTCGAGTGGCCGGCCAACCCCGAGCTCGAGTGGTGCCCGCCCGGGCACGGCGACCTCTACACGGCCCTCGCCGCGTCCGGCGTCCTGGACGCGCTGCTCGAGGCGGGCGTGCGCTGGTGCTTCGTCTCGAACGCCGACAACCTGGGCGCCGTCCCCGACGCGCGGCTCGCGACGTGGGTCGCCGAGCAGGGCGTGCCGTTCGCCATGGAGGCCGTGCGCGGCACGCCCGCCGACCGAAAGGGCGGGCACCTGGCCGAGCACGCGGGGCGCACCGTCCTGCGCGAGACCGCCCAGGTGCCGGCCGGGGACGACTCGTTCACCGACGTCGAGCGCTGGCGCTGGTACAACACGAACAACCTGTGGATCGACCTGGAGGCGCTGCGCACGCTGCAGGCGGCCGAGCCCGGCGGCCCGGCGCTGCCGCTCATCGTGAACCGCAAGACCGTCGACCCGGCCGACGCGACGAGCACGCCGGTCGTGCAGCTCGAGACCGCGATGGGGGCGGCGATCGGCTCGATCGAGGGAGCCCGCGCCGTGCACGTGCCGCGCGAGCGCTTCGCCCCGGTGAAGACGACCGACGACCTGCTCGTCGTGCGCTCGGACGCCTGGGAGCTCACGCCGCAGGGGCGCCTGCAGGCGACGTTCGACGGGGCGCCGCCCTTCGTCGCGCTGGACAAGGACGTCTACCGGCTGCTGCCCGGCTTCGAGACCCGCTTCGCGGCCGGCGCCCCGTCGCTGCGCCGGTGCGACCGGCTCACCGTCGACGGCGACGTCAGCTTCGGGACGGGGGTCGTGGTCGAGGGCACCGTCCACCTGCAGGGCCCGCAGCACGTCCCGGACGGCACCGTCCTGCGGGGCTGAGCCGCACGGCCGCCGCGCTCGTCCTCAGCGGGGCGGGACCGCCAGCGCGACCGTCAGCTCGAGCACCGTGGCCGGGTCGGTCAGCCGGTCGCCGTACAGCTCGCGCAGCTGCGTCATGCGGTACCGGACGGTCTGCGGGTGCACGACGAGGTCGGCGGCGACCTCCTCGCGGCGGCCCTGGTGCAGCAGCCACGAGCGCAGCGTCTCGGCCAGCCGCTCGCCCGTACCGGGCCGCAGGCCGTCCAGCGGGGCGAGCACGCGGGCCCGCAGGTCGGCGAGCGCCTCGGGATCGGCGCCGAGGACCAGCGCCGCCAGGTGCTCGTCGGTGTCCACCGGCTCGCCCGTCGGGACGCGGGCGACGTCGCGGGCCCGCAGGGCGCGGCGGTAGGACGACGCGACCGAGGTCCACGCCCGCAGCGGCCCGACGACGGCCGGCCGGCCGGCGAGCGCCCGCAGGAGCTGTGCGCGCCCGGGCGCTCCGGCGCACGGGACGAGCAGGACCGCCCGCGGCTCGTCGACGTCGGCGCCGGCGTCCAGCCCGGTGAGGTCGCCGGAGAGCACGAGGGTGCGGGAGTCCAGCTGCGCCAGCGCACCGCGCACCCGCACGGCCGGCAGCAGCACCGCGGCCAGCTGCTCGGGCGGGTCCCAGTCGGCCCGCTGCGCGCTCGCGACGAGCGCGTCGACCGGCGCCCCGGACAGCAGGTCCTGCCCGAGCCGCTCGAGCAGCCGCTGCCGCACCCGGCCGGTCGTGGCCAGCTCGTCGGTGTGCCCGGCCACGCTCGCCGCCGACAGCTGGTCGATGTAGGCGAAGACGAGCTCGGCGAAGCGGGCGACGGTCGCGGCCGGCAGCCCCATCCCGACGACCGCACCGGACAGCTCGCGCCACGACACGCGGGCGCCCACCCGGTAGGCGCCGAGCAGCGCGTCCATCGCCCGGCCGCTGCGGGCCTCGCCGCGGCCGAGCGCGTAGGCGCCCTCGATCGCCGGCTGCAGCGGCGTGCTCGGGTCGGCGTCCTGCGCCTGCTCGGCGAGCCGCAGGAAGGCCCCGAGCGCCATCTGCACGGCGAGCTCGATGTTGTCGCGCAGGTCGCCGGTGAGCGCCCCGGCGTAGCCGGGCACCTCGGCGGTGATGGCCTCGACGGTGCGCTCGGCGACCCGCGGCAGGTGCGTCCCGAGCGTCGCCACGACCTCCGGGTCGAGTGCCAGCCCTGCTGTCGTGCTCACCTGCGCACCCTCCGTCACAGGACTGTCTCCTGCGAACAGACGGCGATCCGTTCCTCACCCCGCACGACGGCGAGACTAGTCCCGGGAGTGGGCACGATGGAGGCATGACCGCACCAGCCTCCGCGCGCCCCGTCCTCGGACGGCTGCGCGAGCGCGTCGCGAGCCTGGCCGGGATGGTCGTCACCCCGCTCGTCCCGGCCGACTACGTCGACCTCATCGATCCCCTGCGCTCGTCCAACGGGCTGCGCGGCCGCATCGTCGAGATCCGTCCCGAGACCCGCGACGCCGTCACCGTGGTCATCCGCCCGGGCCGCGACTGGCGCCCGCACCTGCCCGGTCAGTACGTCCGCGTCGGCGTCGACGTCGACGGCGTGCGGCAGTGGCGCACCTACTCCCTCACCTCGCGGCTCGACCACCCCGACCGCTGCATCGCGATCACCGTCAAGGCGATCCCGGGCGGCGCCGTCAGCAACCACCTCGTGCGCCGTGCCCAGCCGGGCCTGGTCGTGCAGCTCGACCAGGCGATGGGCGAGTTCGTCCTGCCGGCCACCCGCCCCGCGAAGGTCCTGTTCGTCACCGCCGGCAGCGGCATCACGCCCGTCATGGGCATGCTGCGCAACGCGGTGCACGACCTGGAGGACGTCGTCGTCGTGCACACCGCGCCGGTGCCGGCCGAGGTCGTGTTCGGCGGCGAGCTGCGCGCGCTGGCCGCCGAGGGCCGTCTCCGGCTCGTCGAGCGGCACAGCCGGCTCGAGGGCCGGCTCGACGTCGACGCCCTGACCGCGCTCGTGCCCGACCTCGCCGAGCGCGAGACGTGGGCCTGCGGGCCGACCGGACTGCTCGACGACCTCGAGGCGCACTGGACCGGGCTCGGCATCGCCGACCGCCTGCACGTCGAGCGCTTCCGTCCGGCCGCGCTCGTGACCGGAGACGGCGGGACGGCGACGTTCAGCCGCAGCGGCGTCGTCGTCGAGTCCGACGGCTCGACGCCGCTGCTCGAGTCCGGCGAGGCGGCCGGGGTGCTCATGCCGTCCGGGTGCCGCATGGGCATCTGCTTCGGCTGCGTCGTGCCGCTGCGCTCCGGCGCCGTGCGCGACCTGCGCGACGGCGCGGTGACCACCGCGGTCGAGGGCGACGGCGTGCTGGTGCAGACCTGCGTGTCGGCCGCCGCCGGCGAGTGCGACCTCGAGCTGTGACCGCCCACGGCTGACCGCGACCGCGCCGACCGCGCCGACCGCGTCGCCCGCCCCAGACCTCCCCCTGAACCCGCTCGCGAAGGAGACCGCATGACCGCCC
>CAXTFU010000156.1:0-10809 GCA_964243385.1 uncultured bacterium
GGAGCACGGATCCGCCGACGGCCCGCGACGCCGCCGTCGCGGCGGCCGCGGCCGGGGTCGAGGCGCCGGCAGCGAGGGGTCCGAGGCCGGTGCCGACGCGACCCCGTCGGCGGAGGAGCCCTCCTCCGCGAGCTGACCGGTCGCCGCGTCGGGCAGGCTGCGGACGTGCGCCTGCTGCTGCTCGCCGACACCCACCTGCCGGTGCGCGCCCGCGACCTCCCGCGCGAGGTCTGGGCGCAGGTCGAGGCGGCCGACCTCGTCGTGCACGCCGGCGACTGGGTGTCGGTCGACCTGCTCGACCGGCTCGAGCAGCGCTCGCAGCGGCTGCTCGCCTGCTGGGGCAACAACGACGGCCCCGAGCTGCGGGCCCGGCTGCCGGAGGTGGCCCGCGCGACGCTCGAGGGCGTGCGCGTCGCCGTGGTGCACGAGACCGGGGGCCGCGACGGCCGGGAGGCGCGCGCCGACCGCGCGCACCCGGACACCGACCTGCTGGTGTTCGGGCACAGCCACATCCCGTGGGACACCACGACGCCCGGCGGTCTGCGCCTGCTCAACCCGGGGTCGCCGACCGACCGTCGCCGCCAGCCGACCTGCACGTTCATGACGGTCGGGCTGGCCGGGGGCGCCGTGCGGGACATGCAGCTGCACCCCACGTCGCGCGACGCGTGAGCCGGCCCGCCGCTCGCCACGTCGCGGACGCGGGTGTCTAGCCTGGCCGGGTGTCCCTCCACCCCATCTGCACCGACCTCGACGTCGAGCTGTCCCGGCTCGACGTCCCCGGCGGACCACTGGCGGTCCTGCGCGCCGACCCGCCCGGGACGACGCCGCGGGCGACCGTGCTGCTGGTGCCCGGCTACACGGGCAGCAAGGAGGACTTCCGCCTGCTCGTGCGCCCGCTCGTCGACGCCGGCCACCCGGTCGTGCTGCTCGACCAGCGCGGTCAGCACCAGTCGCCGGGGCTCGACGACCTGAGCGCCTACACGACCTCGGCCCTCGGCGCCGACCTGCTCGCCGTCCTCGACGAGCTGCGCGTCGGGCCGGTGCACCTCGTCGGGCACAGCTTCGGCGGCCTCGTCGCCCGGGCCGCGGTGCTGCGCCGGCCGGAGGCGTTCCGCTCGCTCGTGCTGCTCGGCTCAGGACCCGCCGGGCTGACCGGACCCCGCGTCGACGTGCTGCCGCTCATGCGGCCGCTCGCC
The DNA here is from genome assembly GCA_964243385.1 of uncultured bacterium. GTDB lineage: Bacteria > Actinomycetota > Actinomycetes > Mycobacteriales > SCTD01 > SCTD01. The sequence goes on from CAXTFU010000156.1 coordinate 1,197, forward strand.
GAGCAGGGCATGCCCGCGGTCGTCGCCGCCGTCGACGGGCTGAACGCCGCCGACGCCCGCTGGCTGGCGCTCGACGCCTCGACGCAGGGCTTCCTGCGCGACCGGATGCTCGCCTCGAGCGCGCGCGCGCTGCTCGGCATGGCCGACAGCCTGGTCGGCGAGCCCGACCTCGTCGCCGAGCTGCGGGCGACCGGCGTCCCCGTCCTCGTCCTGCACGGCGAGGACGACGACGCGTGGTCGCCCGCGATCCAGCGCGACATGGCCGAGCGCCTCGGCGCGGCGTACGCGGTGGTCCCGGACGCGGTCCACTCCCCCGCGGTCGAGCAGCCCGAGGCGACGGCCAAGAGCCTGCTGGCGTTCTTCCCGGCGCCCGGCGCGGCCGACCGGGGCTGACGGGCTCAGGCCCCGTCGGACACCTGCACCACCTCGAAGGCCCAGATGGTCGAGCCGGTCGCGGCCGGGCGCGCGCCCTCCGGTCGTCCGCTGGCCTGGGCGTGGCCTGCCCCGAAGGACTGCGACGACCGCCAGGCCGTGAAGTCCTGCTCGCGGCGCCAGCGCGTGTAGACGAGGTAGTCGTCGGTGCCCTCGAGCGGGCGCAGCAGCTCGAAGTGCTCGAAGCCGGGGGCGCTGTCGACCGCGCCCTGGCGGGCGGCGAACCGCTCCTCCAGGGTGCGACCGGCGCCCTCCGGGACGGTGAGCACGTTGATGGCGACGTACGAGATGGCTCCTCCTCCGACGGGGTCCTGCCGTGCGGTGCCCGCCCAGCCTGGCCCACGCGGTGCGACGTCGCGCGCCGGGGCGGGACTGTGCGCAGGTCGGGGCTGTGCGCGGGCCGGGGCTGTGCGCGGGCCGGAGTGTGCCTGCGCCGGGGTCGGACAGCACCGGTGCGGCCGCGCCGAGGTGTGGGACCGGCGACCCGGTGGCAGGCTGGCCCGGATGACCGCGCAGCCCGAGCAGTCGGCCCCCGATCCCGGCCTCTACGGGCCCGACAGCGTCACCTGGCGGGTGCACGCCGACCCGTCCATGGCGCTCGCCGGGCTCCGGGCGCTGCTGCTGCAGGCCGTCCACCCGATCGCCATGGCGGGCGTCGCGCAGCACAGCGACTTCCGCGTCGACGGCTGGGGCCGGCTGTTCCGGACCGCCGACTACGTCGGGATCACCACCTACGGCACGACGGCCGAGGCCCGCCGCGCCGGCGCACGGGTGCGCGGCATGCACCGGCGCCTGGCCGGCATCGAGCCCGAGACGCGCACGGCCTACCACGTCGACGACCCGGAGCTGCTGCGCTGGGTGCACTGCGTCGAGGTCGAGTCGTTCCTGTCGACGGCGCTGCGGTGCGGTCTGCGGCTGACGTCCGCCGAGCGCGACCGGTACTACGTCGAGCAGCTCGTGAACGCCGAGCTCGTCGGGCTCGACCCCGCCACGGTGCCCGCGTCCGTGGGGCAGATGGCCGAGTACTTCCGCGAGGTGCAGCCGTCGCTGCGGGTGACGGCCGCCGCGCGCGACGCCGCCCGGTTCGTGCTGTGGCCGCCGATGCCGTCGCTGGTGCAGCTCGGGACGCCCGCCCGGCCCGCCTGGGTGGCGCTCGCGACCGCGGCGTTCGCCATGCTCCCGCGCTGGGCGCGGCGCCTGTACTCCCTGCCGGGCCTGCCCACCACGGACGTCGCCGCGACGGCCGCGGGGCTCGCCTTCCGCACCGGGCTGCTCGTCGTCCCGGACGCGCTGCGCGCCGGTCCGCACCTCAAGCAGGCCCGTGCGCGGATGGAGCAGGCGCCCGCCGGATAGTCCGTGGCGGGCGGGCGGGCGCGGCGGTGTCGCCGGGCGCGGCTGGTCGCCGGCGCGCCGGTCATGGCGGATGCGCCGCGAGCTCGACGCGCCCTCCCCCGCGCCGCGCTGGCCCGACGGCGTCGTCGTCCGCGACCACGTCCGGCCGGACGACGACCGGCCGGTGCACGCGCTCGTCCAGGCGGCGTTCGCCGAGATCGGCGGGCAGCACGAGCGCACCTTCGCCCAGTGGTCGGCGTCCCTGCTCGAGCACGAGCGGTGCGACCCGTCGCTGACGCTCGTCGCGGTCCGCGACGGGCACGTCGTCGGCGCCGCGCTCAGCCAGGCGACGAGCGACTTCGGCGTCGTCCGCTCGCTCGCCGTCGCTCCGGCGGAGCGACGTCGCGGGCTGGGGCTCGCGCTGCTGCACGAGTGCACGCGCGGCACCGGGCGCGCGGGCTGCCGGGCGACCGTCCTCGGCGTCGACGCCGCCAACCCGACCGGTGCCCTGGCCCTCGACGACCGGGCCGGCATGCACGTGGTCGAGCAGTTCACCCGCTGGGAGCGGTCGCCCGCCTGACCGGCTGTGCACGACGCCTCACCCGGGCGGCGGACTGGCCCGGGGCCCGGGCGGGCAGGACGGGGGGATGGCCGAGGCAGAGCTGACCGGACTGGCCGGCGTCGCGACCGACGTCATGGACGCCCTGGGCGAGGTGGGCGTCGGCGTCCTGATCCTCGCCGAGAACGTCTTCCCGCCCATCCCGAGCGAGGTGGTCCTGCCGCTCGCGGGCTACCTCGCCTCGCGCGGCCGCATGGAGCTCGCGCTCGTGGTGGTCGCCGCGACGGTCGGGTCGGTGCTCGGCGGGCTGCTGCTGTACGAGGTCGGCGCGCGCACCGGCCGCGACCGGATGCGCCGCCTGGTCGACCGGATGCCGCTGCTGGAGGTCGCCGACCTCGACCGCGCCGAGGCGTGGTTCGCCCGGCACGGCCAGCTGTCGGTGCTGCTCGGCCGCTGCATCCCGGTCGTCCGCAGCCTCATCTCGGTGCCCGCCGGGCTCGAGCGGATGCCGCGCTGGCGGTTCACGGTCCTCACCGCGCTCGGCAGCGGCGTCTGGAACGCCGTGTTCGTCGGCGGCGGCTACGCCCTCGGCGAGCGGTTCTCCGAGATCGAGCGGTACAGCGGCTGGCTGAACACCGCCGTCTACGTGGCGCTCGCCGTCGCCCTGGCGCTGGGCGTCCGGCGGGCGCTGCGGCGACGCAGGGCCGAGCGGGCGGGCACCCTGCTCTAGCCCGTCGCGCCGGCCCGTCCCGGCGCGCGGGCCGCAGCCGGCGGGCTTGCGGGGAGGCGGACGACGAGCCGCGCGCCGCCGAGCGGTGCGTCGTCCACGGCCACCGTCCCGCCCAGGGCGCCGACGAGCTCGCGGACGATGGCGAGCCCCAGGCCGGCGCCGCCGGCGTCGCGGCTGCGCGGGGTGTCGAGGCGGCGGAAGCGGTCGAACACGCGCTCGCGGTCCTGCACCGGGACGCCGGCGCCGTCGTCGTCGACCCGCAGCTCGACCGCCGCGCCGGGCAGCAGGCTGACGAGCACGGCGCTGCGCGCGTGCCGCTGCGCGTTCTCGACGAGGTTGCGGACGACCCGCACCAGGGCGTCCCGGTCGGCGTGCACGCGCGCGGGCGCCAGCTCGGCCCGCAGGTCGAGCGTCCGCCCGCCGCTGCCCTGCGAGGCGAGCACCTCGCGCACGACCTCGGCCAGGTCGACGTCGCCCGCACGCCGTGACGCGCCGGCGTCGAGGCGGGCGAGCAGCAGCAGGTCGTCGACCAGGCGGCCCATCCGCAGGACCTCGTCGAGCGCCGTGCGCAGCGCCGGCTCCGGGCCGTCGGGGTCCGGGTGGACGAGCGAGACCTCGAGGGTCGTGCGCACCGCGGCGAGCGGGCTGCGCAGCTCGTGCGCGGCGTCGGCCACGAACGCCCGCTGGCGGGCGCTGCCCGCCTCGAGCCGGTCGAGCATCCCGTTGAGCGTCTCGGCGAGGCGGCGCACCTCGTCCTGGGCCACCGGCACGGGCAGCCGCCGGGCCGGGTCGGCAGCGGTCACCTCCTCGGCGCCCGCACGCAGCTGCTCGACCGGGCGCAGCGTCCGGCCGACCGTGAGCCAGACCCCGGCAGCCGAGGCGAGCACGAGCAGCGGCAGCCCGACGAGCAGCGCCGCCCGGACCAGGCGCAGCGGGTCGTCGACGGCCGTCACGGTGACCGCGGCGACGACCACCGGTCCGTCGTCCGTGCGCTCGGCCAGCACGCGCAGCGCGTCGGCGTTCCCGACCCGGTCGCCCGACACCTGCACCGCGTCGCCGGAGGCCACGGCCCGGGCCAGCTCGTCCGCGCCGAGCAGCGGCACGGCCCGGCTCGTCCCGGGCGTGGCCGCCGTGACCGCGCCCGCCTCGTCCAGCACCTGCACGAACACCGTCGGGTCACCGCCGGGGAGCACGGTCGGCAGCCGCCCGCCCTCCACGAGCTCGCGCACGACCTCCACCCGCTGGCGGGCCCGGTCGTCGCTCGCACCCGTCAGCCCGGCGCGCAGGACGCTGACCAGCAGCACCGCGCCGGCGACGAGGGCGAGCGCGACGACGGCGGTCGCCAGCAGCGTCACGCGGGTCTGCAGCCCGGTGCCCTGCCACCGGCCCCGCAGCCGTCCGAGCACCGCGCTCCTACGGCTCGGCGCGCAGGCGGTAGCCCGCGCCGCGCACCGTCTGCAGCGCGCTGCGGCCGAACGGCGCGTCGAGCTTGCGGCGCAGGTAGCCGACGTAGACCTCGACGAGGTTGAGGTCGACGTCGAGGTGGGCGTCCCAGACGTGCGCCAGCAGGTCGGCCTTGGACACGACCTCCCCGGCGTGCCGCAGCAGGTACTCGAGCAGCGCGAACTCGCGGGCGGTCAGCTCGACCTCCACCTCGCCCACGGCCACCCGGCGCGTCGCCGGGTCGAGCGACAGGTCGCCGGCCCGCAGCACCGCCGGGCGCGACGGCGCGCCGCGCCGCAGCAGCGCGCGCAGCCGGGCGACGAGCACCACGAACGAGAACGGCTTGGTGAGGTAGTCGTCGGCCCCGACGTCGAGCGCGTCGGCCTCGTCGTGCTCGCCGTCCTTGGCGGTGAGCATGAGCACCGGCACCCAGTTCCCCTCGGCGCGCAGCGCCTGCAGCACCCGGTAGCCCGACTGCCCGGGCAGCATCACGTCGAGCACCACGGCGTCGTAGTCGCCGGTGCGGGCGCGGGCCAGGCCGTCGACGCCGTCCGCGCTCGTGTCGACGGCGAAGCCCTCGGCGCGCAGCCCCCGCTCGAGCGCAGCGACCAGCGACCGCTCGTCGTCGACCACCAGGACCCGCACCCAGGCAGCATGCCCGAGCGCCGCGCGGGCCGGTGGCAGTCCTCAGCGCCCTCTCAGGTACCGCGGCGCAGACTTCGCAGGTCCCCGATCGAGGAGTGGTCCGCGATGGTCTCCACCGCCCTGTCCCGCCGCCTGCGCGTGCTGGCGCCCGTCGTCGCCGTCGGCGTCGTCGCCGCCGGAGCGACGCTGCCCCGCCTGGCCGACGCGTCCGGCTCGACGCCGGCCCTGCCCGCGCGCACCGCCGCCGAGCTGCTCGAGCAGGTGTCGACCGCCTCGGTCGACGGCCTGTCCGGCACCGTGGTGGCGACCAGCCGGCTCGGCCTGCCCGAGCTCCCGTCCGGCGGGGGCGGCGGCAGCGCCGTCGCGCTCACCGACCTGCTCGCCGGCTCGACGACGGCGCGCGTCTGGAAGGCCGGCGACGACCGCTCGCGGGTCGCCGTCGACGCCCCCTTCGCCGAGTACGACGTCGTGCACGACGGCCGGGAGGTCTGGACCTACGACAGCGCGTCCTCCGACGTCACGCACGTGACGCTGCCCGAGGGCGAGCGGGAGGCGCCGGCGCCGGAGCCCGGCGCGGCGACCCCCCAGGAGCTGGCCGACCAGCTACTGACGGCCGTCGAGCCGACCACCACGGTCACCGTCGGCAGCGCCGAGCAGGTGGCCGGACGCCCCGCCTACGAGCTCGTGCTCGAGCCGAAGGACCCGCTGACCACCGTCGAGACGGTGCGCATCGCGGTCGACGGCGAGACGTCCGTCCCGCTGCGTGTGCAGGTGTACGGGGTCGGCCAGGCCGAGCCCGCCGCCGAGGTCGCGTTCACGTCGGTGCGCTTCGCCGTGCCGGACGCGTCGGTGTTCGCCTTCACGCCCCCGACCGGCTCGAAGGTCACCGAGCGCTCGCTCGAGGGCGGGACGGCGCCGCGCAAGGCTCCCGAGGGCGCCTCGCCCAGGACGTCCACCGCTGCTCCGACGGTGCTCGGCTCCGGCTGGAGCTCGGTCGTGCAGCTGGCGGGCGTCGAGGTGCCCGAGCAGGCCGCAGGTCTGGTGGCCCAGCTGTCCACGCCCGTCACGGGCGGTCGCGTCATCGACACCGCGGTGCTGTCGGTGCTGCTCACCGACGACGGCCGGGTCTTCGCGGGGGCCGTGCCGACCGACCGGCTGGTCGAGCTCGCGCGGTGACGACCTCCGTCGAGGTCGCCCGTCCGGCGGCCGCCCTCCCCGGCACCGAGGCCGCCGTGCGCACCACCGGCCTGACCAAGCGGTTCCGCAGCGGCCAGGTCGCCGTCGACCGGCTCGACCTCGAGGTGCCGCGGGGCAGCGTCATGGGCTTCCTCGGACCGAACGGGTCGGGCAAGACGACGACGATCCGGATGCTGCTCGGGCTGGTCACGCCGACCAGCGGGCAGGTCGAGCTGCTCGGCGAGCCCGTCCCGCGGGCCAGCGCCTCGGTGCTGCCCCGGGTCGGGGCGCTCGTCGAGGGGCCGGCCTTCCACCCGTACCTGTCGGGGCGGGCGAACCTCGTCCGCCTCGACGCCGCCGACCTCACGGTCGACCCGCGCACGAGCCGCGCCCGGATCGACGCGGCGCTCGAGCGGGTCGGCCTCGGCGCCGCGTCGGGCAAGCGGTTCCGCACCTACTCGCTCGGCATGAAGCAGCGGCTGGGCCTGGCCGCCGCCCTGCTGCGGCCGCGCGAGCTGTTCGTCCTCGACGAGCCGACGAACGGCCTCGACCCGCAGGGCACCCGCGAGGTCCGCACCCTCGTGCGCGAGCTCGCCGCGGACGGCTGCACCGTGCTGGTGTCGTCGCACCTGCTCGCCGAGATCGAGCAGATGTGCGACCGCGTCACGGTCATGCGGGCCGGCCGCGTCGTGGCCGCCGGCACGCTCGACGAGCTGGCCGTGCTGGCCCGTCCGTCCGTCGTCGTCGAGACCCCCGCGCTGGAGGCCGCCGCCGCCGTGCTGCGGCGCCTCGGCGCCGCGACCGCCGTCCCTGACCCCGACGGCCTGCGCGTGCGCGCCGACCTGCCCGACGTCGCCGTCGAGGACGTGACGCGCGCCCTCGTGCGCGCCGACGTCCCGGTGCGCGGCATCGGGCGCAGCGGCCGCTCGCTCGAGGACCTGTTCGTGGAGCTCACCGGGGAGGGCTTCGATGTCGTCGGCTGAGCTGCTCGAGACGCCCGCGTCCGTGCGCGCCGGCAGCGGCCGGTCGCGGACGCGGTCCGGACGGCTGCTGCGGTCGGAGCTGCGGCTGCTGTTCGGCCGCCGCCGCAACCAGGTGCTGCTGCTCGTGCTGGCCCTCGTGCCGGTGCTCATCGGCGTGGCGATCCGGGTGTCGACCGGCGAGGCCGAGCCCGGCGAGGGCCCGCCGTTCCTCGACCGGGTCAGCGGCAACGGGCTGTTCCTGGCCTTCACCGGGCTGGCGACCGTCGTGCCGTTCTTCCTCCCGCTGACCGTCGGCGTGGTCTCCGGCGACGCCGTCGCCGGGGAGGCGCAGGCCGGGACGCTGCGCTACCTGCTCACCGTGCCGGTCTCGCGGGCCCGCGTGCTCGCCGTGAAGTACGGCGCGCTCGTGGCGTTCGGCGTCGCTGCGTCGCTGCTCGTGGCGGCGGTGGGGCTCGTCGTCGGCTGGGTCCTGTTCCCGACCGGTGACGTCACGCTGCTGTCCGGCACGACCATCCCGGTGGGCTCGGCGATCTGGCGGGCGGTGCTCGTCGCGCTGTACGTCGCCGTGTCGCTCGCCGGTCTGGCCGCGATCGGCCTGGCGGTGTCGACGTTCACCGAGGTGCCCGTCGGCGCGATGGCGACGACCGTGGTGCTGGCGATCACGAGCCAGATCCTGGACGCCATCCCGCAGCTGTCGTGGCTGCACCCGTGGCTGTTCTCGCACCAGTGGCTCGCCTTCGGCGACCTGCTGCGCGACCCGGTGCCGACCGGGGCGATGGTCGACGGCCTGCTCCTGCAGGGCGGCTGGATCGTCGTCGCCCTGGCGATCGCCTGGAGCCGGTTCAGCACACGGGACATCACGAGCTAGACCCGGAGGCGCTCGATCCGCTCGGCCGCGGCGTGCAGCGTGTCGAGCGTCTTCGGGAACGCGAAGCGGATCTGGCCGGCACCGTCGCCGGGGTCGGCGTAGAACGAGGTGCCGGGCACGGCGGCGATGCCGGGGTCGGACACGATGCGGCGGGCGTAGGCGCTGCTGTCCTGCGCCGGGTCGAGGTCGCCCGTCTCGCAGAGCACGTAGTAGGCGCCGTCCGGGATGCGGAAGCGGAAGCCCGCCCGCTCCAGGACGCCGCAGAGCAGGTCGCGTCGCTCGCGGTAGGCCGCGGCGCTCGCGACGTAGTAGCTCGGCGGGAGCGCCATGGCGGCCGCCCCGGCCGCCTGCAGCGGCGCCGGCGCGCCGACGGTCAGGAAGTCGTGCACCTTGCGGATGCTGCCGGTGATCTCGGGCGGGGCGATCGACCAGCCGACGCGCCAGCCGGTGACCGCGTAGGTCTTGGACAGCGCGTTGATCGTCACGGTGCGGTCCTCGAGCCCGGGCACCGTCGCCGGCGGGACGTGCTCGGCGTCGTAGACGATGTGCTCGTAGATCTCGTCGGTGAGGCACAGCGCGTCGTGCCGCTGGCACAGCTCGGCGATCAGGCCGAGCTCCTCGCGCGTGAACACCTTGCCCGTCGGGTTGTGCGGCGTGTTGACGATGATCGCGCGGGTGCGGTCGGAGAAGGCGGCCCGCAGCTCGGCCTCGTCGATCGCCCAGTCCGGTGCGTGCAGCGTCACGTAGCGGGGCGTGGCGCCGGACAGCACCGCGTCGGGGCCGTAGTTCTCGTAGAACGGCTCGAACACGATGACCTCGTCGCCCGGGTCGACGGTGGCGAGCAGCGTCGCGATCATCGCCTCGGTGGAGCCGCAGGTGACGCACAGCTCGGTCTCCGGGTCGACCGTCCAGCCCGGGTAGGTCGCGGCGGTCTTGGCGACGATGCCGTCGCGGAAGGCCTTCGCGCCCCAGGTGATCGCGTACTGGTTGTCGTCGCCGTCGATGGCGGCCTTGGCGGCGTCCTTGAGCTCCTGCGGGCAGGAGAAGTCGGGGAACCCCTGGGCGAGGTTCACCCCGCCCGAGGCGGCGACCAGCCGCGACATCTCGCGGATGACGGACTCCTGGAACGTGCTCGCCTTGGCACTGGCCCAGCGGCTCTGCGCGGTCAACGGGTCATCTCCTCGAGGTCGGACGGTCGGGCGCCAGCGTGCCACTGGCCGACGGCGTCGACGACGCGACGTCGACCTGCCCGGGTCGCGGCTGCATCACCGGTGCGACGCCACCGACCCCGAGCTGGGCGCCGTCAGGCGGCCTCGTGCGGCAGCGCCGGATCGCGAGACAGGTCGGGCTCGTCGTCGAGCCCGTCCCACGGTCGACGTGGCGGGCCGGACGCAGCGCGTCCCGCCGGACAGGACCGGAGGTGGTCGCACCAGGCGCACCCGCTG
>CAXTFU010000157.1:0-10651 GCA_964243385.1 uncultured bacterium
GCCGTCCGCCCCGTGCGCGGTGGCGCCCTCGACCTCCGTCGAGGGCGGTACCGACAGCCACCACACGGGGCGCACGAACCCGCGCGGCTGCGCCTGCTCCGCCGTCCGGACGGTCCCGTCGGACAGGTGGACGTCGACCCGGTCCACGCCCTTGCCCAGCAGCCCGGCGACCAGCCCGTCGCCGTCGACCGTCAGCGACTCGCTGCCGTGGAGGACGAGGAAGGCGAACGGCGCGATGTCGTACCCGACGGTGCGCGAGCAGGCCTTGGCCCGGTCGAGGCGGACGCTGGCGGTGCACCAGGTGCGCCCCTCGAAGAAGCTGAGCACCTCGCCGCCGTGCAGGGAGGCCAGGCGGAACACCGTGGAGGTCGCCTTCGGGAAGCGCGAGTCCGGGGGGAGCGCCACCTGGCCGGTCGTCCCCTCCGGTCCGCGCAGGGCGCCGACGACCCCCGGTGCGACGACCGCCCCGGCGGCGAGCACCGCCACGCAGGCCATGGCCGTCCCGACGGCGTGCCGGCGCCGCACCCGGCGCGCGTCCCGCCGGACGCCCTCGAGCAGGTCGCCCGGCGGCTCGAGGCCGAGCGCGGGCGAGCGGAGCAGGGCCGAGAGCTCGTCGTCCCTCACGAGGACGCCCCGACCGGGTGCAGCCCGGGGTGCGCGCGCAGCTTGGCCATCGCGCGGGACGCGGCGCTCTTCACCGTGCCGGCGGAGCAGCCGAGCGCCTCGGCGATCTCCGCCTCGGACAGCCCCTCGTAGTAGCGCAGCACGACGACGGCCCGCTGCCGGCCGGACAGCGTCGCGAGGGCGCCGAGCACGGCGTCGCGCGCGTCGACGCCCGCATGGGCGTCGGGTCCGGCCCGCTCGGGCACCTCGTCGGTGGACTGCTCGCGCCACGGCTTGCGGCGCCACCAGTCGGTCTGGGCGTTCACCATCGTGCGGCGCACGTAGCCCTCCGGGTCCTCGCTCTCGATCCGGTCCCAGCGCAGGTACGCGCGGGTGAGCGCCGTCTGCAGCAGGTCCTCGGCCCGGTGCCGGTCACCGGTGAGCAGGTGCGCGGCGTGCAGCAGGTGCCGGGAGCGCGCAGCGACGAACGCGCTGAAGTCGTCCTGCGAGCCCGTCACGCCACCTCCTCCCCCTGCCAGGACGTGCGCGCGGCGCGTCCGGTTGGCACAGCCTGCCGCCCGGCTCGTCCGGCCGGGCCAGGTGCGGGCCGAGCCGTGCCGGGTAGCCCGAGGCCCATGCTCACCCTTCTCGGCACCCCCACAGGAGCTACGACGTGACCTCTCGCACCCGCCCGCAGCGCCCCGACCGCGGCGGTCCCGCGCGCCGGGCGGCAGGCGGCCCCCCGCCGGCGCCCGCGCCGTCCGGGCTCTACGGCTCGACGATCACTGCGTCGGCCGGCCGCACCGCCGTCGCCGAGCTGATCGGCACCTTCCTGCTCGTCGCCGTCGGCACGAGCGTCGCCACCGCCGCCGTGGTCGACGACGGCATCTACTCCGCCGGCGAGATCGCGATCGCGTTCGGCCTGGCGCTCACGGCGCTCGTCGCGGGGCTCGGCCACCTGAGCGGCTGCCACGTGAACCCGGCCGTCACCCTCGGGCTCGCCGCGACCGGCAGGTTCCCGTGGCGCCTGGTGCCGGCCTACGTCGGCGCGCAGCTCGCCGGCGGGGTGCTCGCCTCGCTGTTCGTCTGGGCGGCCTACGGCTCGCAGGCCCGCACCGGCGGGTCGCACCTCGGGGCGTCCTCGCCGGGGGACGGCACGGGCGTCTGGCGGGCCCTGCTCGTCGAGACCGTCATCACCTTCCTGCTCGTGTTCGTGGTGTGCGCCGTGGCGACCGACGAGCGCGTGCCCAAGGCCGCCGCGCCGGTCGCCGTCGGCTTCGCCCTGGCCGCGGCCGTCTTCGTCGGGATCCCGGTCACCGGCGGCGCGGTGAACCCGGCCCGGGCCTTCGGACCGTTCCTGGTCAGCGGCTTCTTCCCGATGGCCTGGGTCTACCTCGTCGGCCCGGTCCTCGGTGGCGTGCTCGGCGCGCTCGTCTACGACCGCGCCGTCCGTCCCGCCGAGGCGCCCAGCAGCTGAGCCGGGCCCTGCACGCCGACGGGGGCGGTCACCGGTGCTCCGGTGACCGCCCCCGTCCGTGCTGCGGGTGTGCGGGGGGTGCTCAGCGCTGGACGGCCGCCAGCGCGTCGACGATGCCGTCGCCGAAGAAGCTGTTGTACGCCGTCGTGCCGGTGCACGTCTGGGTCGCGCGCCCGGTCAGGACGATCGGCGCACCGCACGCCTGGTCCTGCGCCTGCCCGCGCAGCAGCGCGAGCACCTGGGCGGAGGTGGCGTCCGGGTGCGTGCTCTTCAGCAGCGCGGCCACGCCGGCCACGTGCGGCGACGCCATCGAGGTGCCGCTCTTGGTGCCGTACGTCGAGCCGAGCGTGGTCGACCAGATGGACGAGCCGGGCGCGGCGACGTCGATCACGCCCAGGCCGTAGTTCGAGAACGACGACTTGACGCGCGTCGCGGTCGTCGCCGAGACCGTCACGACGCCCGGCAGCTCGGCCGGCATGTCGACGCACGAGGCGTCCAGCGGGCGCGACACCGGCGTGGTGTCGTCCGGGCTGGTGGTGTCGACCGTGTTGTTCGCCAGGTCGGTGTAGTCGTTGCCGGCCGCGGCGACGTTCACGACGCCCCGACCTGCGGCGTAGTCGACGGCGCGCGTGACGGCCTCCTTCGCGGCGGCCTGGTCCGGGTCGGTGTCGCACCAGTACATCCACGGGTCGATGTAGTAGCTGCTGTTCGTCACGTCGGCGCCGTGCTCGGCGGCCCAGACGAACCCGCAGATGGCGTACTCGGGGTAGATGAAGCCGTTCTCGTCGACGACCTTCACCGAGCTGATGCGCACGTCGGGCGCGACGCCGACGACGCCCTTGCCGTTGTCGTCGGCAGCGATCGTGCCGGCGACGTGGGTGCCGTGGTCGCTGCTCGTCGGCAGCCACTCGGCGCGGGTGGTGGTCGGCCTGCCGCCGCGGATGCAGCTCGCCGAGCCGGCCGCGTCGAAGTTCGCCGCGAGGTCCTCGTGGGTGTCCTCGACGCCGCTGTCGAGGACCGCGACCAGCACGTCGCGGCTGCCCTTGCCGCCGGGCAGCGCGTGCGCCCGGTCGGCCCTGAGCTGCGCGACGTCGAAGGCCGTGCCCTCGGCCGGCAGGGTGGCCGGCGTGCGGCCGGGGACCGGCACGCTGTCCGGCGGGGTGATGACGGCGGCCGTGCGGGTGGCGCCGACCGAGTCGATGCCGCCGCCCTTGGTGGCGAGCACGCGGCTGCGGAAGTCCGGGACCGCCGACTGCGCCACGACGACGCCGATCTGCGCCCAGGTCTGGACGACGGTGCCGCCGGCGGCCTCGACGGCGCGCGCCGCCTTGGCCGACTGGCCGGGGTTGGCCCGGGTGTTGACGACGTAGCTGAGCAGCGGCCCGTTCGCCACGGGCGCGGACGCCTTGGGCTTCGCCGCGGCGCCGTCGGTGACGGCCGCGCTGGCCGCGGCGCCCGGGAGGACGGCGAGGCCGAGGGCGAGCGCGAGGGTGCCGGTCGCGGCCAGGCGAGCGGCGGGCCGGCGCGCGGCGCGCGGGGGCAGGGTGTTCGTCAAGCGGAGCTCCAAGATGCAGGCACGGTCCGAGGTCGACATGATCCGCTTTCGACCGGTTCGGTCCACCTTCGGTGGCCCGGGGACCATAACCCCCGTCCGGCAGGATGCGTGCTGCGACGGCGGGACGTCCCGTCAGCGTCCAGCACCCGACCCGAGGAGCAAGCACATGGCCACAGCACCCGTGCCGGAGGTGTCGACCGACCGCAGCACCCGACGCGACCGGACCCACTGGCTCTACCTCGCGGTCATCCTGGCGGTGGTCCTCGGCGCGCTCGTCGGCGGCCTGTTCCCCGACCTCGGCGTGTCGCTGAAGCCGCTCGGCGAGGCGTTCGTCAGCCTGATCCAGATGATGATCTCGCCGGTCATCTTCTGCACGATCGTGCTCGGCATCGGCTCGGTCCGGCAGGCCGCCCAGGTCGGCCGCGTCGGCGGCCTGGCGCTCGGCTACTTCGTGACGATGTCGACGTTCGCCCTCGCCGTCGGGCTCGTCGTCGGCAACCTCATCAAGCCCGGTGACGGGCTCAGCGTCGACAGCGAGTACACGGCGCCGGAGGGCGCCGAGGGCGGCACGACGGGCTTCCTGCTCGAGCTCATCCCGACGACGCTGGTCTCACCGCTCGTCGAGGAGTCGGTGCTGTCGACGCTGTTCGTCGCGCTGCTCATCGGCTTCGCCATCCAGGGGCTCGGTGCCACCGGGCAGGCGGCGCTGCGCGGCATCGGCGTCTTCCAGCGGGTGGTCTTCAAGGTGCTGGCCATGATCATGTGGGTGGCCCCGATCGGTGCCTTCGGCGCCATCGCCGGGGTCGTCGGCGAGACGGGCTGGAGCGCGCTGCGCAGCCTCGCCCTGCTCATGGTGGCGTTCTACGTCACCTGCGCGGTCTTCATCGTCGCCGTCCTCGGCACGCTGCTCAAGGTCGTCACCGGCATCTCGATCTTCTCGCTGCTGAAGTACCTCGCCCGCGAGTTCCTGCTCATCGTGTCGACCAGCTCGTCCGAGACGGCGCTGCCGCGGCTCATCGCCAAGATGGAGCACCTCGGGGTCAGCCGTCCCGTCGTCGGCATCACCGTCCCGACCGGCTACTCGTTCAACCTGGACGGCACGGCGATCTACCTGACGATGGCGTCGCTGTTCATCGCCGAGGCCACCGGCCAGCCGCTCGCGATCGGCGAGCAGATCGGGCTGCTGCTGTTCATGATCATCGCGTCGAAGGGGGCCGCGGGGGTGACCGGGGCCGGCCTCGCGACCCTGGCCGGTGGCCTGCAGAGCCACGCCCCCGAGCTGGTGCAGGGCGTCGGGCTGATCGTCGGCATCGACCGCTTCATGTCCGAGGCGCGGGCGGTCACGAACTTCTCCGGCAACGCCGTCGCCACCGTGCTCATCGGCCACTGGGTCAAGGAGATCGACCACGACCGCGCCCGCCGCGTGCTGTCCGGCCAGGACCCGTTCGACGAGGCGACGATGCTCGACGACGACCACGGCCACGGCTCCGAGCGCGCCTCGGCCGCCGACCCGCTCGCCGGTCAGGCGCCCGCCGCGGCGACGGCATCGACCGGCAGCGGCAGCAAGCGCACCTAGCCGGCGGCGCGCAGGACGTCGTCCGCCAGCCGGGGCCAGCCCTCGACGGCCCAGGCGTCGAAGTCGCGGTCGGCGAGCACGACCAGGCCGAGGCCGGCGTCCGGGTCGACCCACAGCAGGCTGCCCGAGCGCCCGAAGTGGCCGACCGTGCGGGGGGAGTTCAGCCGGCCCGTCCAGTGCGGGTCCTTGCTGCCGCGCACCTCGAAACCGAGCCCCCAGTCGCAGCCCTCCTGGCGGCCGAAGCCGGGGACGACGCCGGACAGGCCGGGGAACGCCGTGGTGGTCGCCTCGGCCAGCAGCGCCTCGTCGACGACCCGCGGTGCGAGCACCTCCTGCGCGAGCGCGGCGAGGTCGCGCAGGGTGCCGACGGCGGCGCGCGCGGGCGAGCCGTCCAGGGTGGTCCCGGTCAGCCCGAGCGGGCCGAGCACCTCGTCGTCGAGGACGTCGCCGAACGCCTTGCCGGTGCGCGCCGCGACCACCTCGGCGGCCAGCTCGATGCCGGCGTTGGAGTAGATGCGGCGCCGCCCGGGCCGGCTGAGCACGACGTCGCGGCCCTCGAAGCCCAGTCCGGACGCGTGCGCCAGCAGGTGCCGCACGGTCGAGCCGTGCGGCCCGGCCGGCTCGTCGAGGTCGAGCAGCCCGCGGCCGACCGTCTCGAGGGCGGCCAGCGCCGTGAGCAGCTTGGTCACCGACGCCCAGGCGAACGGCCGGTCGAGCGGCCCGGACGAGGCGAGCACCCCGTCCGGGCCGACCACCGCGGCGGCGGCCGTCGGCACCGGCCAGGACGCGACCTGCGCCAGCGCCCGGTCGAGGGCGGGGACGAGCTCGGCGGACGAGGGCTGGTTCGGCACGGTCCCACCTTGCCCTAGCGTGCAGGCCCGAGTAGGCATGCGCACTGGGAGCGGCGGGCACACCCCGCCGGCCGTTCCTGCCGACGAACCGAGGAGGTCGCACGTGCTCGAGGACCTGGACCCTGCCGAGACCCGGGAGTGGATCGAGGCGCTCGACTCCGTGCTCGCCTACGAGGGCGCCGACCGCGCCTTCGACCTGCTCGACGAGGTGGTCACCGAGGCGCGGCGCAAGGGTGCGCGGGTCCCGTACAGCGCGACGACGCCGTACCTGAACACGATCCCCGCCGACAAGGAGGACGCGCACCCGGGCGACCGCGCGCTCGAGCACCGCATCCGCTCGCTCATCCGCTGGAACGCCCTCGCGATCGTCCTGCGCAACAACAAGGGCTCGTCCGAGCTCGGCGGCCACATCGCCAGCTTCCAGTCGGCCGCGACGCTCTACGACGTCGGCTTCGAGCACTTCTTCCACGCCCCGACCGAGGACCACGGCGGCGACCTGCTGTTCGTGCAGGGCCACTCCTCGCCCGGCATCTACGCGCGCGCCTTCCTCGAGGGCCGGCTCACCGAGCAGCAGCTGCTGAAGTTCCGCCAGGAGGTGGACGGCGACGGCTTGCCGTCCTACCCGCACCCGTGGCTCATGCCCGACTTCTGGCAGCTGCCGACCGTGTCCATGGGCCTCGGCCCGATCATGGCGATCTACCAGGCCCGGTTCCTGAAGTACCTGCACTCGCGCGGGCTCGCCGACACCAGCGGCCGCAAGGTGTGGGCGTTCCTCGGCGACGGCGAGACCGACGAGCCGGAGTCGCTCGGCGCGATCTCGCTGGCGAGCCGCGAGAAGCTCGACAACCTCGTCTTCGTCGTCAACTGCAACCTGCAGCGCCTCGACGGACCGGTCCGCGGCAACGGCAAGATCATCCAGGAGCTGGAGGGCGTCTTCCGGGGCGCCGGCTGGAACGTCATCAAGGCGATCTGGGGCAGCAGCTGGGACCCGCTCATCGCCCGCGACACCTCCGGCCTGCTGTTGAAGCGCATGGAGGAGTGCGTCGACGGCGAGTACCAGGACTTCAAGAGCAAGAACGGCGCGTACGTCCGCGAGAAGTTCTTCGGCAAGTACCCGGAGACCGCCGCGATGGTCGCCGACATGACCGACGACGAGATCTGGGCGCTCACCCGCGGCGGGCACGACCCGAGCAAGGTGTACGCCGCCTACTCGGCCGCCACGAAGACCGTCGGCCAGCCGACCGTCATCCTCGCCAAGACCGTCAAGGGCTACGGCATGGGCGAGGCCGGCGAGGGCCAGAACATCACCCACCAGCAGAAGAAGGTCGCGGGCGTCGCCCTCGAGCGCTTCCGCGACCGGTTCGAGATCCCGCTGTCCGACGCGCAGGTCGCCGAGGTGCCGTTCCTGCGCTTCGACGACGACAGCCCCGAGATGGCCTACCTGCGCGAGCGGCGCGACGCGCTCGGCGGCGCGATGCCGGTGCGCCGGACGCGCTCGACCGAGACGCTCGAGGTGCCTGCGCTGAAGGCCTTCGGCAACCAGCTGCTGCCCACCGAGGGCCGTGAGATCTCCACGACGATGGCCTTCGTCCGGATCCTCAACACGCTGCTGCGCGACAAGCAGGTCGGCAAGCGCGTCGTCCCGATCGTGCCGGACGAGTCGCGCACCTTCGGCATGGAGGGGATGTTCCGGCAGTTCGGCATCTTCAGCCAGGTCGGGCAGCTGTACTCGCCCGAGGACGCCGACTCGCTCATGTACTACAAGGAGGCGCCGGACGGCCAGATGCTCCAGGAGGGCATCAACGAGGCCGGCGCGATGTCGTCCTGGATCGCCGCGGCCACGGCGTACAGCACGAGCGACACCCCGATGATCCCGTTCTACATCTTCTACTCGATGTTCGGGTTCCAGCGGGTCATGGACCTCGCCTGGGCGGCCGGCGACTCGCGCGCCCGCGGCTTCCTGCTGGGGGCGACGGCGGGCCGCACGACCCTGAACGGCGAGGGCCTGCAGCACGAGGACGGCCACAGCCACGTGCTGTCGGCGATGATCCCGAACTGCGTCTCCTACGACCCGACCTACGCCCACGAGGTCGCGGTGATCGTGCAGGACGGGCTGCGCCGCATGTACACCGACCAGGAGGACGTCTTCTACTACGTCACCCTGATGAACGAGAACTACGAGCACCCGGGCCTGCCCGAGGGCAGCGAGGAGGGGATCCTGCGCGGGCTGTACCTGCTGCGCGAGGGGACCCCGGCCAAGGCCGACGCCCCCCGGGTGCAGCTGCTGGGCAGCGGCACGATCCTGCGCGAGGTGCTGGCCGGCGCCGACCTGCTGGCGAGCGACTTCGGCGTCACGGCCGACGTCTGGAGCGCGCCGAGCTTCACCGAGCTGCGCCGCGACGGCCTGGCCGCCGAGCGCTGGAACATGCTGCACCCGACCGAGGCGCCGCGCACGACCTGGGTCGAGCAGTGCCTCGCCGACCGCTCCGGCCCGGTCATCGCCGCGACCGACTACGTGCGCTCGTTCGCCGACCAGATCCGGCAGTTCGTCCCGGGCAGCTACCGCGTGCTCGGCACCGACGGGTACGGCCGGTCCGACACCCGGCGCAACCTGCGGCGCTTCTTCGAGGTCGACCGGCACTACGTCGCCGTCGCGGCGCTGAGCTCGCTCGCGGCCGAGGGCGCCGTCCCGGCCAGCACGGTGGCGCAGGCGATCGCGAAGTACGGGATCGACGTCGACGCCCCGGCGCCCTGGACCGTCTGACCGCCTGCGCCAGGGACGGCCCCGTCCCGCCCCCGGCCCTCGTCGCCCCTCCCGCGGAAGGCTCCACATGCCCAGCACGACCGAAGTGACCGTCCCGGACCTGGGCGACTTCTCCGACATCCCGGTGATCGAGGTGCACGTCTCCCCCGGCGACGTCATCGCCGCCGAGGACCCGCTCATCACGCTCGAGTCCGACAAGGCCACCATGGACATCCCGGCCCCGTCGGCCGGGACGGTGCGGGAGCTCAAGGTCGCAGTCGGCGACCGAGTCGAGATCGGCCAGCTCATCCTGCTGCTCGACGGCGGGGACGACGGTGCAGCAGACGGTGCGCCCGTCGAGACCGGCGCCAGCGACGCCGACGCCGCCGAGGCGGCTGCCGCCTCGGTGGACGACGTGGAGCCGGCGACCGAGGGTGCCGACGACCCCGAGGCCGCCGCCACCGACGCGGCCCGCCGCTCGGTCGAGGCCGCCACCCCCGAGGCCGCACCCGGCGGCGCGCCGGTCACCGCCATCGAGGCGCCCGTCGACTTCGAGGGCGTGCACGCGGGCCCGAGCGTCCGGCGCCTGGCCCGCGAGCTCGGGGTCGACCTGACCGCCATCACGGGCACCGGTCCGAAGGGCCGCATCACCAAGGACGACCTGCTCACCGGCGTGCGCGGCTCCGGCGCCCCGGCGGCTGCGGCGCCCGCGCCCGCCGCAACGGGCAGCGGCATCCCCGAGATCCCGGCACAGGACTTCTCGAAGTTCGGACCGGTCGAGGTCGTCCCGCTCACCCGCATCCAGCGGCTGTCCGGCCCGCACCTGCACCGCTCGTGGCTGAACGTCCCGCACGTCACGCACGACGACGAGGCCGACATCACCGACCTCGACGCCTACCGCAAGGAGCTCGACACCGCGGCCAAGGCCGAGGGCTACCGCGTCACGCTGCTGGCGTTCCTGCTCAAAGCCGTCGTCTCCGGGCTGCGCGAGTACCCGAAGTTCAACTCCAGCCTCACGCCGGAGAAGGACGCCCTCGTCATGAAGGGCTACGTGAACATCGGCGTCGCCGTCGACACCCCCGAGGGCCTGGTCGTCCCGGTGCTGCGCGACGTCGACCGCAAGGGCATCCGGCAGCTGAGCGTCGAGCTCGGCGAGGTCTCGGCGCGCGCCCGCGAGGGCAAGCTGTCGGCCACCGACCTGCAGGGCGGCTCCTTCACCATCTCGAGCCTCGGCGGCATCGGCGGGACGTCGTTCACGCCCGTCGTGAACGCCCCGGAGGTCGCCATCCTCGGCGTCGTGCGCTCGCGGATGGCCCCGGTGTGGGACGGCAGCACCTTCATCCCGCGGCTCATGCTGCCGCTGTCGCTGTCCTACGACCACCGGGTGATCGACGGGGCGCTCGCCGCCCGCTTCGCCCGCCACCTGTGCCACCTGCTCGAGGACGTGCGGCGGCTGGTGCTCTAGCACCTGCGCTGCGCACCGAGCCCGCGACGTCCGCCACCTCTCCCCAGGAGCTCCTGCAGTGGACATGCTCATCCCCGACATCGGTGACTTCACCGACGTCCCCGTCATCGAGCTGCACGTCGCGGCCGGTGACGTCGTGGCCGCCGAGGACCCGCTCGTCACCCTCGAGTCGGACAAGGCGACGCTCGACATCCCCGCCGTCGCCGCCGGCACGGTCGACGAGGTGCTCGTCGCGCTCGGCGACCGGGTCAAGGCCGGTGACGTGCTGCTGCGCTACTCCCCTGCGGACGCCGGTGCTGCTGGGAAGCCCGCCGGCAGCACCGGGGCCGCTCCGGAGCAGCGCCCGGCGGCGGCCGCCGCGCCTGGCGCGCGCGGCTACGG
>CAXTFU010000158.1:0-10648 GCA_964243385.1 uncultured bacterium
GTAGGCGGTCACGTCGTCGACCTGCCAGCCAAGCTCCTGCAGGCTGGCCAGCAGCGTGTCGGTGGCGATGTCGGCGCGCGGCAGCAGCACCCGGTCGATCGGGTCGAACACGTCGTCGTACGGGGCGAAGTCGGCGAGCAGGCCCTCGCTGGACTGCTGGCCGCTCGGCACGAGGTCGGGGCGGACGCCGAACTCGACGAGCGCCTGCGCCGTCGTGTCGCCGACGGCCGCGACCTTGACGCCCGACAGCGCCCGGGCGTCCAGGCCGTACTCCTCGAGCTTCTCGCGCACGGCCTTGACGGCGTTCGTCGAGGTGAAGGCGATCCAGGCGTACTTGCCGTCGTGCAGGCCCTTCACGGCGCGCTCCATCGGGGCGGCCGTGCGCGGCGGCTCGACCGCGATGGTCGGCACCTCGACGGGGACGGCGCCGTGCGCGCGCAGCACCGCGGACAGCACGCCCGCCTGGTCGCGGGTGCGCGGGACGAGCACGCGCCAGCCGTACAGCGCGCGGCTCTCGAACCACGACAGCTTCTCGACGCGCTTCACCGGGTCGCCCACGACGACGACGGCGTCGCCCTGCAGCTCGGCGGCGGAGACGGCCTGCTCGACGCCGTCGAGCGTCGAGACGACCGTGCGCTGCTCGCTCGTGGTGCCCCCGACGGTGACCGAGACCGCCTCGCCCGGCTTGCGGCCGTGCTCGACGAGCGCGGCCGCGCTCTTGGCGACCTGCGCCGCGGTGGTGAGCAGGACGAGCGCGCCAGGGGCGGCGGCGAGGGCGGCGAAGCGGGTCGAGTCGTCGACCCGCGCGACGGTGCGCGGCAGGCCCACCGCGACACCGGCGTAGCCGGGCACCGACACCGCGTCGGGCACGCCCGGTACGACCTCGAGGCGGTGCTTGGCGCGCAGGACGGCCTCGGCCTCCTTGGCGCCCTCGGCGTGCAGGAACGGGTCGCCGGGCAGCAGCCGGACGACGGCGCGCCCGTCCTTGCTCGCGGCGACGAGGGCCGGGCCCTGGGCCTCGCCGGCCGGCGTCCGGACGACCTCGGCGTCCTCGGCGAGGCCGGCCAGCAGCGCCTCGGGGCACCGCTCGTCGAGCAGCACGAGGTCGGCCGCGCGCAGCAGCTCGGCCGCCCGGACGACGAGCAGCGACGGGTCGCCGCTGCCCGCCCCGACGAGGGCCACCGAGCCCGCCGGCTTCGCGGCGGTCGTCTTGCTCTTGGTCATGTCCGGATCTCTCCCATCAGGTCCGCTGCTCCCACGTCGAGCAGCTCGGCGGCGAGCCGGCGCCCCACGTCCTCGGCCTCGGACGTCGGACCGGTCGCCGACAGGCGCACCGCGTCAGTGCCGTCGATCGCGGCCACGAGGCCGCGCAGGTAGATCTCCTCGCCGTCGTCGCCCTCCGCCACCTGCGCCAGTGCCCCGACGGGCGCCGTGCACCCCGCTTCGAGGGCTGCGAGCAGCGAGCGCTCGGCCCGGACGGCCGCCCGGGTGTCGGCGTGGTCCAGCGCGGCGAGCGCCTCGGCGAGCTCGACGTCGGCGGCGCGGCACTCGATCGCGAGCGCGCCCTGCGCAG
Source organism: uncultured bacterium (assembly GCA_964243385.1). Classification (GTDB taxonomy): domain Bacteria; phylum Actinomycetota; class Actinomycetes; order Mycobacteriales; family SCTD01; genus SCTD01. The sequence goes on from CAXTFU010000158.1 coordinate 1,574, forward strand.
GCGCGGGGAGCATCGTCAGCGGGTCGATGACCTCGGTGGCGTCGTCGACCCGGCCGAGGCGGGCCAGGCCCGCCCGCGCCAGCACGACCGCGTCGAGCTCGGCGGCGCGGACCTTGGCGATGCGGGTGTCGACGTTGCCGCGGATCGGGACGACCGCCAGGCCGAGCCCGAGCCCGAGCAGCTGGGCGGTGCGGCGGGGCGAGCCGGTGCCGATGCGCGCGCCGGCGGCCAGCTCGCCGAGCGTCAGCCCGTCGCGGGCGACGAGCACGTCGCGCGGGTCCTCGCGCGGCGGCACGGCGGCGATGACGAGACCGTCGGCCGGGGCGGTCGGCAGGTCCTTGTAGGAGTGCACGGCGAGGTCGACCCGCCCGTCGAGCAGGGCGTCGCGCAGGGCGGTGACGAACACGCCCGTGCCGCCGATCTGGGCGATCGCCGCGGCGTTCCGGTCGCCCTCGGTCTGCACGCGGACGAGCTCGACCGGCCGGCCGAGCGCGGCCTCGACGGCGGTCGCGACGTGGCCGGACTGGGCGAGCGCCAGCGCGCTGCCGCGGGTGCCCAGCCGCAGCGGTGCGGCCTCAGCCACGCCCGGCCTCGCCCTCGGCGGGCTCTGCGACGAGCCCCTCGACGAGGACCGTGCCGACGGGCGTCGCCGCGACCGCAGCGGGCGCGGCGCGGTCGAGGCCGAACAGCTCACGCAGCGCGTCGGCGTACGACAGGCCCTCCGGCGCCTCCGGCAGCTCCTTCACCCGCACCGTCGGCGTGTGCAGCAGCTTGTCGACGACGCGGCGGACGGTGGCCTGCACCTCGGCCGACTGCGCGGGCTCGAGGCCCGGCAGGCGGCCGGCCAGGCGGCCGAGCTCGGCCTCGACGACCGCGTCCGCGCGGCTGCGCAGGGCCACGACGGTCGGGGCGATGCTCGCGGCGCGCTGCCAGGCCAGGAACTCGCGGACCTCCGCGGTGACGATGGCGCGGGCGGCGGCGACGTCGGCGCCGGCCTCGGTGGCGGCGAGCTGCTCCTGCAGGGCCTCGAGGTCGACGAGCGTGACGCCCGGCAGCGCGCGCACCTCCGGGTCGAGGTCGCGGGGCAGCGCCAGGTCCAGGATGGCGAGCGGACGCCCGCCGCGCGCCTCGACGGCGCGCGCGACGAGCTCGAGCGGGACGACCACGCCCGTGGACCCCGTCGACGACACCACGACGTCGGCCTCGACGAGGGCCTCCTCGAGCCCGTCCAGCCCGATGCCCCGGCCGTCCAGCGTCTCGGCGAGGCGCTTGGCGCGGTCGGCGGTGCGGTTCGCGACGACGACCTCGCCGGCGCCCGCGCGGCGCAGGACCGCACCGGCCAGCGAGCCCATCGACCCGGCGCCGACGACGAGCACGGTGCGGCCCTCGAGCGGCCCGACCGCCGCGACGGCGCGCTCGAGGCCGACGGTGACGAGCGAGCGCCCGGCCTGGTCGATGCCGGTCTCGCTGTGCGCGCGCTTGCCGACCTTGAGCGCCTTCTGGAACAGCTCGTGCAGGGTGGGGCCGGCGCCGCCGTCGCGGGCGGCCGCGTAGGCGCGGCGCAGCTGGCCGAGGATCTGCGACTCGCCGACCACCATCGAGTCCAGGCCGCACGCGACCTCGAACAGGTGCAGGACGGCCTGCCCCTCCCAGTGCACGTACAGGTGCCGCCCCAGCTCGTCGAGCGGGACGCCGGACAGCCGCGCGAGCAGGTCGGTGATCGTGTCGACGCCGGCGTGGAAGCCCTCGGTGTCGGCGTAGACCTCGACGCGGTTGCAGGTGGCGAGCACGACGGCCTCGCCGACGCGGCCGGACGAGCGCAGCTCGGTGAGGACGTCGGGGGCGGCGCCGAGGCCGACGGTGACCCGCTCGAGCAGCGACACGGGCGCGCTGCGGTGCGAGATGCCGACGACGAGGACGCTCACGCCGAGACCCCCGCCGCGACGCCCTGCTCGACGAGCGCGAGGGCGGCCTTGCGGTGCTCGTGGAAGCTCAGGATCTGCAGCTCGTGCGACAGGTCGACGCGGCGGACGTCGACGCCGGCCGGCACGTCGAGCAGGGTCGGCGCGAAGTTCAGCACGCTGGTGACGCCCGCCTCGACGAGCCGGTCGCAGACGTCCTGCGCCGCGTCGGCCGGCGTGGCGATGACGCCGATCGACGCGCCGGTGGCCTGCACCAGCCCGGGCAGCTCGTCGAGGTGCCGGACGACGAGGTCGCCCACCGCGGCGCCGACCCGCGCCGGGTCGGTGTCGAACAGGCCCACCATGCGGAAGCCCCGCTCGTCGAAGCCGCCGTAGCCGGCGAGCGCCTGGCCGAGGTTGCCGACGCCCACGAGGACGACCGGCCAGCGCCGGCCGAGGCCGAGCGCGCTGCTGATGTGCTGGACGAGCTCGTCGACGACGTAGCCCACGCCGCGGGTGCCGTACGAGCCGAGGTGGGACAGGTCCTTGCGCAGCTTCGCCGAGCCGACGCCGGTGGCCTGCGCGAGCGCCTCGCTCGACACGGTCGTCAGGCCCCGCTCGGCGAGCGCGTGCAGCGCCCGCAGGTACAGCGGCAGGCGCCCGACCGTGGCCTCGGGGACGTCGGTGCGGCGCCGGTCGTGCGGCGCGGGCGCCGGTGCGCCGGCAGGACGGGAGGACCGGGACTGCGCCGTCAACGCTTCTCGCACCCTCGCACTCCTGCCCGCCGCGACGAGGTCCCGACCGCGGGGGCGGAGGACCCGTGGGGACGACGTTACGCGCTTGTGAACGCACGCACAAAGCCGATGACGAGGCTCACACTCCGCGCTGCACGCCGCTGGAGCTAGCCTCGCAGCGCCCTGCGCAGGACCTGCTCGTCGACCCTCCAGAAGGCGTGCTCGACGCCGTCCAGCAGCACCACCGGGACCTTGTCGCTCCACCGCGCACGGTCGTCGGGGTCGGCGTCGACGTCGTGCACGACGAGCGGCACGCCGGCGTCGGCGGCCGCCCGAGCCACCACCGGCTCGGCCTCGGCGCACAGCGTGCAACCCGCGCGGGTCACCAGGACCACCTGCGCGGGCGGGGACCGCCGCCAGAACGCCACGTCAGACCGTCACGTCAGACCGTCACGTCAGGCGCGGCGCCCGACGGCGTCTCGCCCGACGGCGTCTCGTCCGACGGCGTCTCGGGGGCCAGCTCGCGCAGCCGCCCCTTGCGCACCTTGCCGGTGGCCCCGTGCGGGAGCTCGCCGACGAACTGCACGGCCGACGGGCACTTGAAGCGGGCGAGCGAGCGGGCGCAGTGCGCGACGACCTCGTCCGCGGTGAGCCGCGAGCCGGGCGTGCGCACGACGAGCGCCTTGACCGCCTCGCCGGTGTAGGGGTGCGGGATGCCGAGCACCGCGGCCTCCTCCACCTCGGGGTGGGTGACGAGCACGTCCTCGACCTCGCGCGGGTAGACGTTGAAGCCGCTGACCAGCACCAGCTCCTGCCGCCGGTCGACCAGGTGCAGGTCGCCGTCGTCGTCGAGGTAGGCGACGTCGCCGGTGGCGAACCAGCCGTCGGCGTCCGGGCCGCCCGCGCCGTCCGGCCAGTAGCCGGTGAACACGTTCGCGCCGCGGACGACGATCTCGCCGGGGTCGCCCTCCTCGACCGGAGCGCCCTGCTCGTCGACCAGCCGGAGGTCGACGCCCGGCACCGGCCGGCCGATCGAGCCGGGCTTGGCGACCTCGCTCATGAGCGTCGAGGTGAGCACCGGCGCGGTCTCGGTGAGCCCGTAGCCCTCGAACACGTGGTGCCCGGTGACCTCGAGCACCCGCGAGAGCACCGCCGCGGGCAGCGGGGCGGCGCCCGACAGCGCGAGGCGCACCGACGACATCGCGTCGCCGACGTCGGGCAGCATCGACCAGGCGACGTACATGGGCGGCGCGCCGACGAGGTTCGTGACGCCCCTGCGCCGCACCTCGGCGAGCGTCTCGACCGGGTCGAAGCGCTCGACGAGCACGCCGGTGGCGGCGTGCCGGGCCACCGCGCCCATCGCCGCGTTGAGCCCGTAGACGTGGAACAGGGGCAGCACGAGCAGCACGACGTCGTCGGGCGCCACGACGGGCGGGTCGATGGCGGCGGTCTGCGCGAGGTTCGCCAGCAGCGCCCGGTGCGGCAGCATCGCCCCCTTGGGCCGCCCGCTCGTGCCGGAGGTGTAGAGCAGGACGGCGAGGTCGTCGTCGCCGCGCACCGGCTCGACCCGGTCGGCCGGGGGGGCGCCGGTCAGCAGCGCGTCCCACGACCCGCCGGTGCCGGTGCCGAGCACGTGCTCGAGGTCGGGCAGCTGCGCCGCCACGCCGGCGAGCAGCCCGGCGACGGACGCGCCGGCGACGACCGCCCGCGCGCCGCTGTCGCCGAGCGTCCAGCGCAGCTCGTCGGCCGTGTAGCCCGGGTTGAGCGGCACGGCCACCAGGTCGGCCCGCAGCGCGCCGAAGTAGGCGACGGGGAAGGTGAGCTCGTTGCCCAGGCACAGCCCGACGCGGTCGCCGGGCCGCAGCCCGAGGCCGGACAGCGCGCTCGCCGCGGCGTCGACCGCGTCGTCGACCTCGCGCCAGGTGAGCTGCTCGTCGCCGGCCAGGAACGCCACCGCGTCCGGCGCGCGGTCGGCGGCGGCCCGGACGAGCCCGGCGAGCGAGCGCTCGGTCGCGGGCGAGCTCACGCGGGGCCTCCGGTCGGTCCGGGCAGTCACTGGGCGGCGCAACTGTCGAGCGGGCACTGTCGAGCGGGTGCTGTCGAGCGGGTGCTGCCGAGGCAGGGCGCGGGCCGGCGACGCCGTCCCGGCCGCCGAGCATGGCACAGCCCGCGCGAGGGCTCAGCCCGGCGCGTCCTCGTCGGCGCCGCCGGACCGCGCCTCGGCGAGCAGCTCGAAGGTGCGGTCGAAGATCTCCGCCGGCAGGGTGCCGCCGTAGACCTGGTCGACGCCGTTGACGTTGCGCATGCCGCCGCACTGCTCGGTCAGGCCGCCGCTGCAGACCTCGTCGTCGTAGCCCATCCACACCGCGATGCAGGTGTTCTGCGGCGCCTCCGCGCAGCCGATGAACCAGGCGTTGGTGCTGTCGTTCGTGGTGCCGGTCTTGCCGTAGACGGTGAAGTCCTGGCGGGCCCGCTGGGCGGTCCCGCCGGGCTCGGCGACGCCCGACATCGCCTCCTCGACCTGGTCGGCGATCTCGGCCGGCATCGCCCGCTGGACCGGCTCCGGGTCGTCCGGCTCGCGGCTGATCAGCCCGCCGCCGTTGTCGCGGGTCTCGAGGACGTACCGGGGCGCGAGCCGCACGCCGTCGTTCATGAGCGTGCCGAAGGCGTTCGCCATCGACAGCGGGCTGACGAGCGCGGTGGTGCCGAGCCCGAACGACGACACGTCGGTGCTGAAGGCGTCCTCGTTCGCGACGACGCCGCTGTCGAGCATGAGCTGCTTGATGCGCGGACGGCCGACCTCGATCGCGAGCGGCACGTAGACCGTGTTCACCGACTGCTGCAGCGCGCGCTGCAGCGTCATGCGCCGGCGGCTGCCGCCGGACTCGCCCGCCGCGTTGCAGTACCGGTAGACGCCGTCCTCGGCGCCCGGGTCCACGATCTCGTCGCAGGCCGGTGCGGGGCGGCGGCTGTCGAGGGTGAGGCCGCTCTCGAGCGCGGCGGCGAGGGTGAACGGCTTGATGGTCGAGCCGGTCGAGCGGCGGCCGTTCACGGCCAGGTTGAAGCCGCCGCGGGTGTAGCCGCTCACGGCCGGCCGCTCGCCCTTGGCGGGCGCCCGGCGCAGGGTCGTCATCGCCGTGACGTCACCGTTGGTGTGGTCGAACGCGACGACCGCCGCCTGCGGGTCGTCGTCGTCCGGGAGCACCTCGCGCGCGGCCCGGGTCACCGCCTCCTGCAGGTCGGTGTCCAGGGCCGTGGTGACGCGCAGGCCGCCGCGGTCGAGGACGTCCTGCTCGCCCTCGAACGCCGCCTTCACCTGCGCGGTCACCAGGTCGGCGTACTCGGGCGCGGTGCTCCTCGGGTCGGCCGGCGTCTCCTTCGCCGGCCGGACGGCCGCCTCGCGCCGGAACGCGTCGCTGGCCTCCTGCGAGCTCACGTAGCCGTTGGCGACCATCTGGTTCAGCACGTACTGCTGGCGGACCCGCGCCTGGGCGAAGTCGGCGACCGGGTTCCACGCGGACGGCGCCGGGACGATCCCGGCCAGCATCGAGGCGCGCGCGAGCGCGAGCCCCTCGTCCGGCGGACGCCCCTCGCGCCCGGGCGTCTCGTCCTTGCTGAGCTCCTTCGCGTCGACGCCGAAGTAGTACTTCGAGGCGGCCTGGACGCCGTAGGTGCTGTTGCCGAGGTACAGCACGTTGAGGTAGTCGGTGAGGATCTCGCGCTTGCTCTTGCGGTTCTCCAGGCGCACCGCGATGGCCGCCTCGCGGATCTTGCGGCCGAAGGTCCGCTCGCTGCCCACGTAGACGTTCTTCACGTACTGCTGGGTGATCGTCGAGCCGCCCTGGCGCCGGCCGCCGGTGAGGTCGCGGTAGGCGGCGCGCAGCGTCGCGATCGGGTCGACGCCCTTGTGGTCGAGGAAGCGCGCGTCCTCGGCCGAGATGATCGCGTGCCGGAGCACCTCGGGGATGTCCTCGGCGGCGAGCACCTCGCGGCGCTGCGTCGGCCGGATCTGCCCGAACTGCGTGCCGTCCGAGCCGAGCAGCAGCACCGGCTTGGGCGCCGGCGGCACCGCGCGGACGTCGAGCGGCGCGCTGAGCAGGCCGCCCACGAACGCGCCGACGCCCACGACGCCCGCCAGCACGAGCACCAGCCCCGTCCGCAGGACGACACGCAGCACCCGCGATCCCCTCATGGCCGTCGCCTCATGGGGACCGAGGGTACGGCGGCGACCTGGCAGTCGCGGGGCGGAGCCGCGGCCGCGTCTACGCTCGGCGCATGCGCTCGCTCAGGGTCGGACGCCGGTCGCCGGACGTCGACGCGGACGTGCGCGCGGTCCTGGCCGGCGCCGCGTCGGCGGCCGCCGCGGAGGTCGAGGACAGCCTGGCCGTGCCGCCGGACCTCACCGCCGGCGCCTTCTTCGACGTCGACAACACGATGATCCGCGGCGCGTCGATCTACTTCTTCGGCAAGGGCATGGCCGGCCGCGGGCTCATCACCACCCGCGACCTGCTGCGCTTCGGCTGGCAGCAGCTGGCGTTCCGGGTGCGCGGCCGCGAGGACCTCGACGCGGTCGCCGAGGCGCGCGACAAGGCGCTCGGCCTGGTCGCCGGCAAGTCCGTCGCCGAGATCGTCGCGTACGGCGAGGAGATCTACGACGAGCTCATGGAGCGGCGGATCTGGGCGGGCACGCGGGCCCTCGCCCAGCAGCACCTCGACGCGGGCCAGCGGGTGTGGCTGGTGACCGCCACGCCGGTCGAGCTGGCCCGGATCATCGCGGCCCGCCTGGGGCTGACCGGCGCGCTCGGGACGGTCAGCGAGGTCGAGGACGGGCTCTACACCGGGCGCCTGGTCGGCGAGCCGCTGCACGGGCCGGCCAAGGCCGAGGCGGTGCGGGCGCTCGCCGAGCGCGAGGGCCTGGACCTGTCGCGCTGCACCGCCTACAGCGACAGCTCGAACGACGTGCCGATGCTCTCAGCGGTCGGCCACGCCGTGGCGGTCAACCCCGACACCGCCCTGCGCGAGCAGGCCCGGGCGCTCGGCTGGGACGTCCGCGACTTCCGCACCGGGCGCAAGGCCGCCAAGGTCGGCGTCCCGGCGGCCGCGGGGGCGGGCGCCCTCGCCGGCGGCGTCGTCGCCGGGCTGGCGCTGCGGCGCTGGCACGCCGACCGCCCCGGCCGCCTCCAGACCGCCCTCACCGCCCTGCACTGAGGGCGCCGCGCCCGGTCCGGACGGGGCCGCCGGCGCGGGGGCCGTCCGCCGGCGCCGGCCGGCGAGCCAGGCGCCCGCGACGACGAGCACCAGCCCGGCGACCCCGAGCCCGGTCAGCTCCTCGTCGAGCAGCACCGTGCCGTAGCCGACGGCGAACACCGGCGCGAGGTAGGTCACCAGGGTGGCCCGCTCGGGGCCGACCTCGCCGATGAGCCAGTACATGAGGACGAACGCGACGCCCGTCCCGACCAGGCCGAGCACGGCGACGGCGACGGCGCCCTCGAGGCTGGGCAGCCGGGTGGGCGGGTCGAGCAGCGCCGGCACGAGCAGCAGCAGGCTGCTCGAGGTGAGGACACCGGTGAGCAGCGCGAGGCGCGGCAGGTCGGGGAACCGCCGCGCCGTCCAGGCCGCGCCGACCGCGTAGCCGAGCCCGGCGAGCAGCACCAGCACGCAGCCGAGCACCGCGGCGCCGTCGGTGTCGACGCCGAGCAGCATGCCGACGCCGACCAGCCCGCACAGCAGGCCGAGCCAGGTGAGGCCGGACGGGCGCTCGCCGCCGAGCAGCGGGGCGAGCAGGGCGCCCCACAGCGGGGTCGCCGCCACGAGGGTGCCGGCGAGCCCGCTCGGGATGCTCCGCTCCCCCACGGCGATGAGCAGCATCGGGGCCGCCTGCTGCACCAGCGCGAGCAGCGCGATGGAGCCCCAGCGGCCGCGCAGGCCCCGCAGCTGGCCGCGGGAGCCGGCCAGGACGGCCACCAGCACCGCGGCCGGCACGAAGCGCAGCAGCGTCACGGCCGCGGGCGTGCTGGTGCGCAGGGCGACGGCGATGAGCAGGTAGGACCCGCCCCAGGTGGCGGCCAGGGCGAGCAGCGCGAGCAGCGGGCGAAGGGGCACGCCGCGATCCTGCTGCGCGGCGACCGTGAAGCACAAGCACGAGATCGGCGCGCACCGTTCAGTCGCGCTGCACGTTCCCGCGCGGCACGTCGTCCCGGCGCTGTACGTTCGCGGCGTGCTCGACCTGCGTCGCCTCCGCGTCCTGCGCGCCGTCGTGCGCACCGGGTCGGTGCGGGGCGCCGCCGCCTCCCTGGGCTACACCGCCAGCGCCATCAGCCAGCACGTGACGACCCTGGAGCGCGAGACCGGCACCGTGCTGCTCGAGCGCGCGGGCCGCGGCGTCCGCCCGACCGCCGCGGCGCGGCTGCTCGCCGACGTCGCCGACGACGTGCTCGACC
>CAXTFU010000159.1:0-10647 GCA_964243385.1 uncultured bacterium
GGGGCCCGAGGGCGCCGTCGACGACCTCATCGTGGCGCTGCCCGCCGGCGGGCTCGCGGACGTCCTCATCACCGCCGCCCAGCGGGTGCCCGGCGTGGTCGTCGAGTCGCTGCGCCCGTACCTCGGCGGCGAGGACCTCCACCGCGACCTCGAGCTCGTCGACGTGCTGGCTGCCCAGCCCGAGGCCGGCCTGTCCCTGCTCGTCGCGAACGCCCCGGGGGTCTTCCGCGCCGGCTGGGCGCTGCTGCTCGAGCCGGGTCCGAGGGTGCTGTTCGCGAGCCCCGGCGCTCCCGACGTGACCGGGCTGGACCTGCCCTGGCTGCCCCTGGCGAGCGCCCGGCGCCTCGACCACCGCGCCGCCTGGGTGCCCGAGCGGTGGGACGCGCTCGGGACCGAGCTCGCGGCGGCGCCGGTCGGCTCCCCCGACCGCGCGGTGCTCGTCGGGCGTCCGGGCGGTCCGCGCTTCCGCGCGTCGGAGGTCCTGCGGCTGACGCACCTGGCCGGGATCGCCGCCACGGTGGCCGGCGAGACGCGGGTCTGACCGCTCCAGCCCTCAGGGGCCGACGCGGGCCGCGCGGCGGGCGAGCAGCCACGGGGTGAGGACGTCCGCCGGCTCGGCGCGCGACAGCAGCCAGCCCTGCGCGGTGTCGCAGCCGAGGGCCTGCAGCGCGTCCCAGGTGCGCTGGTCCTCGACCCCCTCCGCGACGACCTGCATCCCGAGCCCGCGGGCGAGGTCGACGACGCTCCGGACGATGGCGGCGTCGCGCGGGTCGTCACCCATGCGCTGGACGAAGGAGCGGTCGATCTTGAGCTCGGAGACGGGCAGGCGGCGCAGGTGGCCCAGGCTCGAGTAGCCCGTGCCGAAGTCGTCGAGCGACAGGGTGACGCCCATCGCGTCGAGCTGCACGAGCGTGGACGCAGCGGCGTCGGAGTCGGTGAACAGCGACCCCTCGGTGACCTCGAGCTGCAGGCAGGAGGCGGGGACGCCGTGGCGCGCGAGCGAGCGCAGGACGTCGGCGACGAGCTCGCCGCCGGACAGGTCGCGGACCGTGACGTTGACCGCGGCCGACAGCGGGAGCCCCGCAGCGTGCCACGCCGCCAGCTGCGCCAGCGTCGTGTCCAGGACCGCGGCGGTCAGCTGCTCGACCAGGCCGCTCGCCTCGGCCAGGGGCACGAACGCGTCCGGCGGCAGCAGGCCGCGCTCCGGGTGCCGCCAGCGGACGAGGGCCTCGACGCCGTGCACCTGGCCGGTGCGCAGGTCGGCCTGGGGCTGGAAGTGGACCTCGAGCTGGTCCTCGGTGAGCGCCTCGCGCAGCTCACCGACCATGACCAGGCGCTGGGTGGAGTTGCTGTCGCGCGCGGCGTCGTACTGCTCGACGCCGCCGCCAGCGTCCTTGGCCAGGTACATCGCGACGTCGGCGTGCTGCAGCAGCTCGTCCAGGTCGCGGCCGTGCTGCGGGGCGACGGCGACGCCCACGCTGGCGCACACGTCGACGAGCAGGCCCTCCAGGCGCATCGGGGCGCGCAGCTCCTGCAGCAGGCGGCGCGCCGTCCGCTCGGCCTCGGCGGCGCAGGTCGCCGGCAGCAGGACGGCGAACTCGTCGCCGCCGAGCCGGGCCACCGTGTCGCCGGGCCGCACCGCCGCGGCCAGCCGGCTGCCGACCGCCTGGATGAGCCGGTCGCCGACGTGGTGGCCGAGCGTGTCGTTGACCTCCTTGAAGCGGTCGAGGTCGAACAGCAGCAGGGCCAGCTGGTCGCACTCGTCCTCGTCGAGGGCCTCGGCGGTCCGCTCGACGAGCTGCTTGCGGTTCGGCAGGCCGGTCAGCGCGTCGGTGAGGGCCTCGCGCTCGCGCTCGAGCGCGATGGCGCCGACCTTGTAGAGGGCGAACATCGGCGGCAGGAGCAGGGGCAGGAAGGACGTCCCCTCCTCGACGGCGAGCACGACGAGCGGCGCCAGCGCGAGCAGCGCGCCGTCGCTGACCGCCTCGTAGGGGACGTCGTCGCGCAGCAGCTGCCGCATCGGCCGGTCGACCTTGAGGCTGATGACGGCGGTGACGAGCAGCTGGTTCACCACGAAGTAGGCGAGCCCGCCCACGACCGCCGCCAGCAGGTGGTGCGCCTGGAGGTCCTTCGGACCGCCGGCGCCCGGGTCGAAGCCCAAGAGCGACATGGCGCAGGCGGCGGCCGACCACGACAGCGCGTACTGGCTGATGTTGAACGCGATGCGCCACACCGCCCGCCCGCGGGTGAGGTCGATGGTGGTCGTCGCCACGGCCTGCACGAGGACGGCCGCCGGCAGTCCGTAGCGCAGCAGCAGCGCGAACACGAAGGCGGTGGTGAGCACGTAGCCGTGCGCGCTGCGGGCACCGGCGGTGATGAGCGGACGGAGCTCGGTGCCGAGCAGCAGGGCGCACAGGGCCCAGAACGCCGGCTCCAGGCGCAGCGCGCCGGGCCACTCGAGCGCTGCGCACGCGTGCAGCAGGACCGCGCTCCCGGCGAGCACGACGAGCACGACCGACGCCCGGAACGGCAGCTCGCGGCGCGCCACGAAGCTGTCGCGCCGGTCGGTGCGGGCCTGCGCGTGCGCCCCGGCGCGCGACGCGGGCGGCGGGGCAGCCGGATCGGACCCCTGGTGGCTCGTCTGCACGCGCTGCCCTCGTTCGAGCCAGGGCACGCACGTCGCGCACCTCACGGTCGTGTCGGCACGCCCGGGCGCCGTCTTGATCGCGACGGGACCCGAGCAGCCGGGCGGTCGGTCATCCGGCCACCTGGTTCACCCGATCGAGCGTACGGCTCGGCCGCGTCCGGGCCGACGTCCCTGAGGTGCAGCGCTGCTGCCCTGAGGGAGACCCCATGCGCATCGTTCCTGTCACCGGCGACCTGCCCGCGGTCGCGTCCACCGGCCCCGTGCGAGCGCCGCTCACCGAGCTGCCCGCGCCCGCTCCCCAGGTCGTCGTCGCACCGGCCCGCAGCGGTGACGCCGGCCGCGGCGCCGGGCGGGAGGAGCCGCGGCAGCGGACGCTGCTGCCGTTCTTCGACCCGCCCCTGATCGCACAGCGCGCCGCGCTCGGTCTGCCGATCGGCCCGCTCGTCGCCGACTACGCCAAGACCGAGGGCATCCCCTACACGGCCGCGGCCGCCGCCGTCGACCGCGAGCTGCAGTCGGGACAGTCCTCGGACTGATCAGCCGCCCGCCGCGGTCCCGTCCCCCGTCCCGTCGCCCGTCCCGTCGCCCGGCGTGGTGGACGACCCGTCGCCCGGCGCGGCAGCCGAGGTGTCGTCCGCTGCGGAGCCGTCGGTCGCTGGCTCGTCCGGCGCGGACTCGTCCGGCATGACCTCGTCCGGCGCGGGCCCGTCTGGCGCGGGCTCGTCGGGCGCGGGCTCGTCCGGTGCCTGGGCGACGGCGCGCGCTGCGTCCGGTCCTCGCTCGAGCAGGACCTTCAGGCCCCCGTCGTCGAGCAGCGGCACGCCGAGCTTGACCGCCTTGTCGTACTTGCTCGTCCCCGGGTCGGTGCCGACGACGACGAACGAGGTCTTCTTGCTGACGCTGCCGGTGACCTTGCCCCCCTGCGCCTGCACCGCTTCGGTGGCGCCGTCGCGGCTGAACGAGCTGAGCGTGCCGGTGACCACCAGCGTGAGCCCCTCGAGCGGACGCGGTCCCTCGTCCGAGCCCTCGTCGGCGAAGCGCGCGCCGCCCGCGCGGATGCGCTCGACGATCTCGCGGTGCCGGGGGTCGGCGAACCAGGCGTGCAGCGACTGCGCCACCACGGGCCCGACGCCCTCGACCGCGGCCAGCTCCTCCGGCGAGGCGGCCATCACGGCGTCCATCGTGCGGAACTGCCGGGCGACGTCCTGCGCCGCCGTCGGGCCGACGTGCCGGATCGACAGCCCGACGAGCAGCCGCCAGATCGGGCGGTCGCGGGCGGCCTCGACGCCGCGCAGGATCTGCTCGACCTTCTTGGGCCCGAAGCCGCGCAGGCCCTCGAACGACTCGGGCGTCAGGGAGAAGACCCCGCCGACGTCCTGCAGCCGACCGGCCTGCAGCAGCGCGATCGCGGTCTCGTAGCCCAGGCCGTCGATGTCCATCGCGCCGCGGCCGGCGAAGTGGAACACCGACTCCCGGAGCTGCGCGGGACAGGACACCGTGTTGGGGCAGCGGACGTCGACCTCGCCCTCGGGCCGGCCGAGCTCGGTGCCGCACTCGGGGCAGTGCGTCGGCATGACGAACTCGCGGACCGTCGCCTCGTCGCGCAGGGCGAGCACCGGACCGACGACCTCGGGGATGACGTCGCCGGCGCGGCGCACGACGACGGTGTCGCCGATGCGGACGTCCTTGCGCTTGACCTCGTCCTGGTTGTGCAGCGTCGCCAGCTTCACCATCACGCCGCCGACCTGCACCGGCTCCATGTAGGCGAACGGGGTGACCCGGCCGGTGCGGCCGACGTTGACGCGGATGTCGTGCAGCGTCGTCGTCGCCTCCTCGGGCGGGTACTTGTGCGCGATCGCCCAGCGCGGGGCGCTGCTCGTCGCGCCGAGGCGGCGCTGCAGCGGCACCTGGTCGACCTTCACCACGACGCCGTCGATGTCGTGCTCGACGTCGTGCCGGTGCTCGCCCCAGTGCGCGATGTAGCCGAGCACGCCGTCGAGGTCGTCGTAGACCTGCGCGTGGGCCGACACGGGCAGCCCCCACGCGGCGAGCTGCTCGTAGGCACCGCTCTGCGTCTCGGGCTCCCAGCCCTCGCGCGCGCCGATGCCGTGCAGCGTGAGCGACAGCGGCCGTGACGCGGTGACCCGCGGGTCCTTCTGCCGCAGGCTGCCCGCGGCGGCGTTGCGCGGGTTCGCGAACGGCGCCTTGGCCTCGCCGGTCAGCCGCTCGTTGAGGGCCGCGAAGTCGGCGGTCGCGATGAACACCTCCCCCCGCACCTCGAGCAGCGCGGGGACCCCGTCTCCCTCCAGCACGGCGGGCACGCTGCGCAGCGTGCGGACGTTCGGCGTGATGTCCTCGCCGGTGCGCCCGTCGCCGCGCGTCGCCGCCCGCACCAGCCGCCCGTCGCGGTAGACGAGCGCCACCGCCAGGCCGTCGATCTTCAGCTCGCACAGCCAGCGCGCCTGGGGCGCCTCCTTGCGCGCCCGGCCGGCCCACTCGCGCAGGTCGTCGGCGGTGAAGACGTTGCCCAGGCTCATGAGCCGCTCGAGGTGCTCGACCGGCGTGAAGTCGGTCGAGATCGTGCCCATCACCCGCTGCGTCGGGCTGTCCGGCGTGCGCAGGGACGGCGCCTGCTCCTCGATGTCCTGCAGCTCGCGCAGCAGCGTGTCGTACTCGGCGTCCGAGACGGTCGGCGCGTCGAGCACGTAGTAGCGGAACGCGTGCTCCTCGAGCTGTCGCGACAGCTCCGCGTGGCGCGAGCGCAGCTGCGCCGGCACCCCGTCGACGACCTCCGTCACCGGTCCGCCTCCTCGTCCTGCCGGACGTCCCTCGACGTCACGGTCCCTGCTCGACCGCCTCGGGCAGGCGCTGCGCGAGCTCGACGCAGGCCTGCAGCGCCCGGCGGGCGTAGCCGGGACTGGCCCCAGCCAGCCCGCAGGTCGGCGTGACGACGACCGTGCGCGCCAGCACCTCGGCCGAGAAGCCGAGGCGCCGCCACAGCGCGACCGCCGGCTCCATCGTGGCCGACAGGTCCGAGAGGTCTGCGTCCGTCGACGGGACGATCCCCAGGAGCAGACCGGCGCCCGCCTCGACGGCCTCGCCGACCGCCTCGTCCGACCGCGGCGTGAGCAGCGTCGCGTCCAGCCCCAGGCCCTTGGCGCCCGCCCGCACCAGCAGCGCCAGCGGCGGTGCGTCGGCGCAGCAGTGCACGACGGGCGTCTCGGCGACCTCCAGCACCGTGCGCAGGACCTCGACCGCCCGCGAGGCGGACGGCGCGCGCAGCGTGCCGAAGCCGCTCGCGGTGCGCACGCGCCCGGCGAGCACGGCCGGCAGCGAGGGCTCGTCGAGCTGCAGCACCAGGCGGGTGCCGGGCAGCCGGGCGGCCAGGTCGTCCAGGTGCCGGCGCAGGCCCTCGGCGAGCGACTGCACGAGATCGTCGACGGCGGCCGGGTCGGCGAGCGCCTTGTCGCCGCGGGGCAGCTCGAGGGAGGCGGCGAGCGTCCAGGGCCCGGCGCACGAGACCTTCAGCGACGCGGGGGCGCCCGCGTCCGACGCGGCCTCCTCCAGCGCGTCGAGGTCGCGCGAGAGCAGGTCGCGCGCCCGTCGGCCGTCGCGCGACGCCCGGCCGACGAGGCGCCACCCGGTCGGTTGCAGGTCGACGGGCAGGTCGGTGAGCAGGGCGGTGCTGCGGCCGGTCACGTCGGCGTACGGCCCGCGGCCCGGCAGCTCCGGCAGGAACGGCAGGTCGGGCAGCAGGCCCAGCACGGCGCGGACGGCCTCGCGCGGGTCGGTGCCGGGCAGGCTGCCGACGCCGGACGCGCCGGACCAGGTCGTGGTCAAGCCCGTCCGCGCGGCCGCGGAGCGCGGGGACGAGCGGCGGCGGGCATGCGCCGACCCTAGTGCGGCGGCCCGTCAGCGCAGCGGTGCGGCAGCGCGGCGGCACAGCGGTCCGGCCGGGCGGCGCTGCGGTGCGGCGGCCCCTCAGCCGGAGGCGACGGTCGCGGCGCCGAGCACGCGGTCGCCCTCGTACAGCACCGCGGCCTGCCCGGGGGCCGGCCGGACGACCGGCTCGTCCAGCTCGAGCCGCCAGCCGTCGCGGTCGGCGTGCACGACGACGGGGTGCGGGGCGCCGTGCGCCTGCAGCTGCACGGTGCAGCGCTCCGGCAGCGCGCGCGGGGCGAGCCAGCGGGGGCGCTCGGCCACGACCTGCCGCACCTCGAGGGCGCTGCGCGGCCCGACAGTCACGGTGCGGCTCACCGGCTCGAGACCCAGCACGTAGCGGGGACGGCCGTCGGCGGCGGGCGTCGTGAGCGCGAGCCCCCGCCGCTGCCCGACCGTGAAGCCGTAGGCGCCGTCGTGCGCGCCGACGACCGCACCGGTGAGCGCGTCGACGACCGGTCCCGGCTGCGCGCCGAGCCGGCCGCGCAGGAAGCCGGCCGTGTCGCCGTCGGCGATGAAGCAGACGTCGTGGCTGTCGGGCTTGTCGGCGACGGCGAGCCCGCGGGCGGCGGCCGCGGCCCGCACCTCGGCCTTGGTCAGGCGGCCGAGCGGCAGCACGGTGCCCGCCAGCTGCCCCGGGGTGAGCACCGCGAGCACGTAGGACTGGTCCTTGCCGGCGTCGACCGACCGGCGCAGGACGCCGTCGTCGAGCCGCGCGTGGTGGCCGGTCACGACGGCGTCGAAGCCGAGGGCGAGCGCGCGGTCGAGGACGGCCGCGAACTTGATGCGCTCGTTGCAGCGCAGGCAGGGGTTCGGCGTGCGACCGGCGGCGTACTCGGCGACGAAGTCGTCGACGACGTCCTCGCGGAACCGCGCGGCGAGGTCCCAGACGTAGAACGGCAGCCCCAACACGTCGGCGACCCGCGAGGCGTCACGCGCGTCCTCCTTGGAGCAGCAGCCGCGCGAGCCCGAGCGCAGCGTCGCCGGCGCCTCGGACAGCGCCAGGTGCACGGCGGTGACGTCGTGCCCCGCCTCGACCGCGAGCGCCGCGGCGACGGCCGAGTCGACGCCGCCCGACAGCGCGGCGAGCAGCCTCACGACCGGCCCGGTGCGGCCGGCCTCACCGCAGCACGGCGCGGCGGGCGCGGTCGACCACGGCCGGCAGCACCTCGAGCAGCGCGTCGACGTCGGCCTCGGTGGAGGTGTGGCCCAGGGAGAAGCGCAGCGAGCTGCGGGCGTCGTCCTCGTCGGCGCCCATGGCGAGCAGCACGTGGCTGGGCCGGGCGACGCCGGACGAGCAGGCCGAGCCGGTGGAGACCTCCACCCCGCGGGCGTCGAGCAGCAGCAGCAGCGAGTCGCCCTCGCAGCCGGGGAAGGAGAAGTGCGCGTTGCCGGGCAGCCGCCCGCTCACGTCCGGCACGGCCACGCCGTTCAGGACAGCCTCCGGCACGGCGAGCTGCACCCGCGCCACGAGGTCGTCGCGCAGCCGCGACAGCCGCGCGTGCAGCTCGGCCTGCCGCTCGACCGCGAGGCTCGCGGCCACGGCGAGCCCGGCGACCGCGGGGGTGTCGAGCGTGCCGGAGCGGACGTCGCGCTCCTGCCCGCCGCCGTGCAGCAGCGGCGTGCAGGCGATGTCGCGCCCCAGGACGAGCGCGCCGACGCCGAGCGGCCCGCCGAACTTGTGCCCGGTCAGCGTCAGCGCGTCGACCCCGCTGGCCGCGACGTCGACCGGCAGCTGGCCGACCGCCTGCACCGCGTCGCTGTGGAAGGGGATGCCGTGCTCGGCGGCGATCTCGGCGAGCCGGCGGACCGGCTGCACGGTGCCGACCTCGTTGTTCGCCCACATGACGCTGATGAGCGCGACGTCGCCCGGGTCGCGCTCGACCGCCTCGCGCAGCACCTCGGGCCGCACGACGCCCTGACCGTCGACGGGCAGCCAGTCGACGGTGGCGCCCTCGTGCTGCACGAGCCACTCGACGGCGTCGAGCACGGCGTGGTGCTCGACCGCGCTGGCCAGGACTCGCCGGCGGCGCGGGTCGGCGGCCCGGCGCGACCACCAGATGCCCTTGACCGCGAGGTTGTCGCTCTCGGTGCCGCTGCCGGTGAACACGACCTCGGACGGGCGTGCGCCGAGAGCGGCGGCCAGGCGCTCGCGCGACTCCTCGACGACCCGGCGGGCCTGGCGGCCGGCGGTGTGCAGCGACGACGCGTTGCCGGCCGCGGACAGGGCGGCGTGGACCGCCGCGGTCACCGTCTCGACGGCCTCGGGGAGCATCGGCGTGGAGGCCGCGTGATCGAGGTAGGCCACACGTCGAGCGTAGTCGCGGGAGCCCCCTCGCGCCCCCGGCGGTGCCCCGGCCGCTGTGGCAGGGTGACGGCGCCGCAGGGTGACGGCGCAGGGCGTCCGTCGGAGCGGCCCGATGGAGGTCACGTGCACCGCTGGGACGCCACGCAGGTCCCCGACCAGGCAGGGCGCACGGCGCTCGTCACCGGCGCCAACTCCGGGCTCGGCCTGCAGACCAGCCTGCAGCTCGCCCGCGCCGGTGCCCGCGTGCTGCTGGCCTGCCGTGACCCCCGTCGGGCGCAGACCGCCGTCGACACGGTGCTGCGCTCGGTGCCGCAGGCGACGGTCGAGGTCGTGCCGCTGGACCTCGCCTCGCTCGCCTCGGTGCGGGAGGCCGCGGCGGACGTCGCCGCCCGCACCGAGCGGCTCGACCTGCTGGTCGCCAACGCCGGCGTCATGGCCGTCCCGAGGCAGGTCACCGAGGACGGGTTCGAGCTGCAGCTGGCCACCAACCACCTCGGCCACTTCGCGCTCACCGGGCTGGTGCTGCCGCTGCTGCTCGCAGCGGCCGCGCCGCGGGTCGTCGTGGTGTCGAGCGCCGCGCACCGCTTCGGCGCGATCCGCTTCGACGACCTGCAGGGCGAGCGCGCGTACTCGCGGTGGGGCGCCTACGGGCAGAGCAAGCTGGCCAACCTCCTGTTCGCGCGCGAGCTCGACCGGCGGTCGGCGGCCACCCCGCTGCTCGTCGCGGCGGCCCACCCGGGCTACGCCGCGACGCACCTGCAGCGCGGGCAGGGCTCGTTCCTGCTCGAGGCGGCCATGCGCGTGACGAACCTGCTCGCCCAGTCGGACGCCGCCGGCGCCCTGCCGTCGCTGTACGCGGCCACCATGCCCGACGTGCGCCGCGGCGACTTCTGGGGACCGTCCGTCGCGGAGCTCCGCGGCCCGCCCACGCGGGTCGGGCGGGCACCGGCCGCGACCGACGACGCCGTGGCGCGCCGGCTGTGGGAGGTCAGCGAGCAGCTCACCGGCGTCCTGCCGCAGTTCCCGGCACCGTCCGCTCCGTAGCAGCCGCATCGTCGGCGCTGCCCCGTCGGCAGCCGCCCGTCGACGCCGCACCGTCGGCAACAGCACCGTCGGCAACCGCACCGTCGGCGCCGCCACCGGACACGCGCGACGGCCCGGGTCCCGCGGGCATGCGGGAGCCGGGCCGTCGGCCGTGCTGAGCTGCTAGCCCTTGCGCTTGGAGATCTCCTCGGTCAGCGCCGGGACCACCGTGAACAGGTCGCCGACGAGGCCGAAGTCGGCGAGCTCGAAGATCGGCGCCTCCGGGTCCTTGTTGATCGCAACGATCGTCTTGCTGGTCTGCATGCCGGCGCGGTGCTGGATCGCGCCGGAGATGCCGGCCGCGATGTAGAGCTGCGGCGAGACGGTGCGGCCGGTCTGCCCGACCTGGTTCTGGTGCGGGTACCAGCCGGCGTCGGTGGCCGCGCGGGACGCGCCGACCGCGGCACCGAGCGTGTCGGCGAGCTGCTCGATGATGCCGAACCCCTCGGCCGCACCCACCCCGCGACCGCCGGAGACGACGATCGAGGCGTCACCGAGGTCGGGGCGCCCGCCCTTGTCCTCGACGACCCGCTCGACGACCTTCGCGCCGAGGTCGGCCTCGGAGAAGCTCGCGGACACCTGCTGCACCGTGCCCGCGGCCGCGGCCTCGACGGGCGCGGTGCTGTTCGCGCGCACCGTGATGATCGGCGTGCCGGTCACGACGGTGGAC